>NZ_JBTVPY010000001.1:108220-422951 GCF_054720805.1 Pseudomonas sp. MT3 | reverse complement strand
TCTGCCGGCGGCATCGGGTGGCAGCTACTTTTTCAACAGAATCGGCCGATTGCTGCCGGTCGCGGCGGGCAGATATCGGCCAGAAGGAACCTTGGATAGGTAAAGGCCGGGCAGGCGGCGGGGGTGGTTCAGCCGTGCCGAGCCCGGCTCGCCTGTACCACCCGGTGCGCCGGCACGCGCAGTTGCGTCAGCAGGTATTCGGCAAACTCCAGCGAGAAGGGTTGCAGGGCAATGGCGCGCTCCATGCAGCCCAGCCAGGCGGCGCCTAGGGCTTCGTCGATCGGCCATTGGGCGTGGAAGGACGGGATGGAGATGGAACCGTATTTTTCACTGAACAGCCTTGGGCCGCCCAGCCAGCCGCTGAGGAAGCAGGCCAGTTTGTCGCGAGACTGTTCCAGGTTTTCCGGGTGTATGCGGCGCAGGTCGGCGGCATCCGGCAGTTCGTCCATCAGCCGGTAGAAGTCGTCGACCAGGTGGCGCAGGCCGTCGATGCCGCCAGCGGCCTGGAAGGAGGCATCGCCTGTGCCGAAGGGGAGGGTGTTGCTCACGGACGGGGCTCGCTGAGGTTCGGGAACCACATCATACTCGGCGCGCCGGCGGATGATCAGTTGGTATGCTGAACAAGCGCCACTCAGTTACAAGAACAGCAGTCGTTGGAGTCGCTTCCATCGTACAGATAGGGGGCCAGGTCTTCCCTGGCTTCTTTCTCTAGCAAACCGACACTAACGTCGATTCCTGCCGCGCGAAGTATCGCAATGCCTGCACCCGCATTGCGCGGGTCAGGATCCAGCAAAGCAACGACAACCTGTCCGATAGGCAGATGGAGTTTCAGTTGCTTGACCGGAACAACGGCAGCCGCGATTTCTGGGTAGATCGCGGCTGTCACGACTGGCCTCGGAAGCGCTGGCTCAAGTTGATCGCATATCCAGCGCAAGGGGCAGGCCGGCAAACCCATCAGTGAGCGGGGCGAGGCACGGAACAAGCGCATAGCCAGCCCACGCGCTCGAGTCGAGCACGTCACCCGGCACCCGGGTGCCAGGGGTTGTACTCATCACTGCCTGGATCAGCTCTGATGTGTGTTTTAGAGGTGCCCTTTAGGATAATTGCTGAAGGGGAGCTGTCTTGTGCGAACGAATGATTCGGCCGGAGCCCGCCACGGAGCAGGTTTCGATTATCCAGGGCGAACCATGCTCACGGGTAGCCATCGACCCCATTGGTTGCAGTCGATGGCTGATTTTTACCTGGACGGTGGATGTCTCACCCGCGTCGCCCCGGTGCTGAATCTGGACGAGGTGGCGCACCCGCGCCTGCGGGTGCGCAGCGTATTCAGCCGTGAACAGGGTATCCTGCGGGCCAACCCGGCGCCGCGCTTTCCGCCCCGCCGGCCGCAGTGCACATGCCGAGGCCGTGCTGCGCGAGTGGGCGGCAGACCGGCCAGTCCAGTGCTGGACTTGAACGATAAGGAGAACGGATGAGCGGTACAACTGAACCCCTGGTGTATCCCTGCGGTGAGCCGCCCGCACCCGGCAGTGCGCGCGAAGTAGCGCCGGGGGTGTTCTGGCTGCGCATGCCGCTGCCATTGGCGCTGGACCATATCAACCTCTGGCTGGTCCGCGATGGTAGGGGCTGGGCGGCATTCGACAGCGGCATGCACGAGGCTGAAACCGAGGTCGCCTGGCGCCAGTTGGTGGGGGCGGGCGGCGTCCTCGAGGGTGTACCACCCGGGCGGCTGTTCGTCACCCACATGCACCCCGACCACGTGGGCATGGCCGGTTGGCTGCAGCGCGAGTTCGGCAGCGATCTCTGGATGACCCAGACGGAATACCTCAATTGCCGGATGCTGGCTGCCGACACTGGCCGCGAAGCGCCGGAGGAGGGAGTCAGTTTCTATCGCGCGGCCGGTTGGGAACATGAGGCGCTCGAGCGTTACCGGGAGCGCTTTGGCGGTTTCGGCCGGATGATCTCGCCGATGCCGCAGAGCTACCGGCGTGTGCAGGATGGCGAGTGGATACGGATCGGCGGGCAGGACTGGCAGGTGCTGGTAGGCACCGGACATTCGCCCGAGCACGCCTGTTTCTACAACCCGGAACAGGGCCTGCTGATTTCCGGTGACCAGGTGCTGCCGCGTATTTCGTCGAACGTCTCGGTGTTTCCCACCGAGCCGCTGGCCGATCCCCTGGGGGACTGGCTGCAGTCGCTGGAGCGTTTCCAGCGGCTGGTGCCGGACGATGTTCTGGTGCTGCCGGCCCACGGCGAACCTTTCCGTGGCCTGCATGCGCGCCTGCAGCGCATGGCCGACAGCCAATTGCGTGCGCTCTCGCGTCTCGAAGGGCGTCTGCAGCAGGGACCCAAACGTGCCGTCGACCTGTTCGGCGCGCTGTTCGCCCGCGCCATCGGGCCGGACCTGCTGTCGCTGGCTACCGGCGAATGCCTGGCCAATCTCAACTATCTGCTGCGACGTGGCCGGGCGGTGGTGGAGGCCGACTCCGATGGCGTGCACTGGTATCGGGCTCCGGCCCCGGCTCCGACGATGGCCTGACGCATTGCACGCCAGGGCGTGGATTCGCCAGCAGGGAACGGTGCGAGCCTGAGAAACGATCTCCGCGAAGGCCTCTTTTGCGCCTGCGCGGAGCCCGGCAGCGAGGTGATTGCTGAATTTTTCTCATCTACCTTCCAGTACGCGTTGCAGCCGTCCATCCTTCAGGGCGGGACGAACCAGATCCTCGAACACGTAGGCGAGCCCGCAACCTCTCACCGCCGCTTCGGCGGTAAGGCCCATGTCGTCGAGCGTCAGCGGACCGTCCACCTCCGTTTCGAGCTTGATCCCACTCCGTTCGAACTCCCAGCGGTAGTACGTGCCGCTGGGTAAGCGCAGGCGAATGCACGGCAGGTCGCGCAGGTACTGGGGATGTCGCGGCTTCGGGTGGGGTTCGAAGAACTCCGGCGCCGCCACCTCCGCCGAGCGCAGATGCGGGCCGATGGGCACTGCGACCATGTCCGCTTCCAGGGGCTCGCCGAAGCGCAAGCCCGCATCGAAGCCGCTGGACACTCCATTCACCAGCGCATTGTCGGCCACCACCTCGACGCGGATGTCCGGGTAGGCCGCCAGGAAGCGCCCGAGCAGCGGTAGCAGGACCATCTGTACCGTCGGCCGGCCGCATTGATGCGCAGGGTGCCTACAGGCTTGCCGCGAAAGCTGTTGAGGTCATCCAGCGTGTCGTCGATATCGCGGAATGCCGGCTGGATGCGCTCGCGCAGTCGCTCGCCGGCTTCGGTTAGCGCCACGCTGCGAGTGATGCGGTTGAACAGGCGCAGATCGAGACGCTCTTCCAGGCCCCGCAGCGCAGGTCGTCGCTGCTGATTTTCTTCATCGGAGGCTCGCTGCGGAATTGGCCGATGCAGTGGTAGCCGAGCGGGGAAGGAAGTGTCAAGCGGGAGGGCGACCGGACATGGCACGGCTCTTGTCATTCCGGCAAACCGGCCAGCCGCAACCCCTCGGCAAGCCGGTCAGGTGGGCGAGCGCATGCCCACTTCGAGTCAGGGCGACGGCGTCGTCCCGGCCGAGTTCCACCGCCAATCTCGCCAATCGCGTGCCCTTGGCGATTTCTCCGGGGGGATCGGTCATCCAGCCATTGAGTTTGCGCCAGAAATGGCACAAGGCGGCCATGCCATAGGCCGACGCGAACTCTTCGTCCAGCTCGATGGCTTTGTAGAACAGGGATAGCGCGTTCTCCACCGCCTCACGGGTGCCGTTATGCAGCTTCGCGGTTCCGTGCAATAGTCTTCGCCGCCACTATCCCGGCCCTGTCCATCACCTCTGTGTCGGCCGATGAGCGGCCGGTCAGCAAGATCTCCGTGGTTTTCGATCAGCCCTTGCCGAACGTGCCTGGCAAGAGCATGCGAGGCGTGATCGTCGACTATGCGCCGGGCGCGGCGTCACCTTCCCATCGGCATCCGAAGTCAGCCTTCATCTACGCAACGGTGCTGGAGGGGGAAGTGCGCAGCAGCGTCAATGGCTCGCCAGAGTGGACCTGCAAGGTCGAGGAATACTGGTATGAGGCGCCTGGCGCATTCCACGCCGTAAGCGCCAACGCCAGCGATACCAAACCCGCGCGACTGATGGCCGTGTTCGTCCTCGACAGCACGGAGACAGAGCTGGTCACTCCCAGCTCCAGGTGAGGGCCCTGTATCCCACGGCGCACGGCGGTATCTCCGTCGCGCGCCAGGGAGCATCCGGCGAGCGTCGCAGCTTCGAGCCGAAGAGATAGAAGATTCACAATCCAATCCCCCAATTCGCAGTTGCCACCTAGACTTCGTCTTGTTGCCTCGCTCGGGCCAAGCCTCGCTTGCCTGAGTTTGACCAAGAACAACAAGAGGATTCACCCATGTTCAACGCTGTCCTGAAAGCGCTCGCCTGTGCTCTCGCGCTGGGAGCTGCCGGCCTGGCCCATGCCGCCGATCCCATCGTGATCAAGTTCTCGCACGTAGTGGCCGAACATACCCCCAAGGGACAAGGCGCACTGCTGTTCAAGAAACTCGTCGAAGAACGCCTGCCCGGAAAGGTAAAGGTCGAGGTCTACCCCAACTCCTCGCTCTTCGGCGATGGCAAGGAAATGGAAGCTCTGCTGCTCGGTGACGTACAACTGATCGCCCCGTCCCTGGCCAAGTTCGAGCAGTACACCAAGCAACTGCAATTGTTCGATTTGCCGTTCCTGTTCAACGACATCCAGGCGGTGGACCGCTTCCAGCACAGCCCGGAAGGCCAGTCCCTGCTCAAGTCAATGGAGAGCAAGAACATCACCGGCCTGGGTTACTGGCACAACGGCATGAAACAGCTATCGGCGAACAAGCCCCTGCGCGAGCCCAAGGATGCCCGTGGCTTGAAATTCCGCGTGCAAGCCTCCGCCGTGCTTGAGGAACAGTTCAAGGCCGTACGCGCCAACCCGCGCAAGATGAGCTTCGCGGAGGTTTACCAGGGCCTGCAGACCGGCGTGGTCAACGGTGCCGAGAACCCTTGGTCGAACATCTATTCGCAAAAAATGCACGAGGTGCAGAAGTACATCACCGAGTCCAATCATGGCGTGCTCGACTACATGCTGATCACCAACACCAAGTTCTGGAATGGGCTGCCGCCTGACGTACGGACCGAACTGGAGAAAATCATCCAGGAAGTGACCAATGAGGTGAACAAGCAGGCCGAGGCCCTGAACCAGGGTGACAAGCAGCGCATCATCGAAGCCAAGACCAGCGAGATCATCGAGCTGACCCCCGAGCAGCGCAATGAGTGGCGTGAAGCTATGAAGCCGGTGTGGAAGAAGTTCGAAGCCGAGATCGGCCCCGACCTGATCAAGGCTGCCGAAGCCGCCAACCAGGCCCAGTAAGACGCTCGTTCGAGGGGGAGGTTTTCGCCCCCTCGACCCCACGACGTTTCTGCCATCGGGAGATGCCATCCATGAACGCCTTGTGGCGCGTCTGGGACCACTTCGAGGAAGGCTTCATCGCCTTCCTCCTGGCGGCCATGACGCTGGTGACCTTCGTCTACGTTGTCCTCAACAACCTCTACACCCTGTTCTACAACCTGGCCGATCGCTGGGAGGCCGCTAGCGACACGCTGTTTGCCATTGGCGATGCGATCCTTGCGATGGCTCAGGCCATGACCTGGAGCAACGCTCTGACCAAGGCGCTGTTTGCCTGGCTGATCTTCTTCGGCCTGGCCTATGGCGTGCGTACCGCCGGACACATCGGCGTCGACGCGCTGGTCAAGCTGGCTCCGCGTCACATCCAGCGGATCATCGGGGTGGTCGCCTGTCTTTGTAGCCTGGGCTACGCCGGCCTCATAGCGGTGGCGAGCTTCGAATGGATGCAGACCCTCTTCACTGCCGCCATCGGCGCCGAAGACCTCGGTCACTTCGGTGTGCAGCAGTGGCATATCGGCCTGATCCTGCCGCTGGGCTTCAGCCTGATGTTCATCCGCTTCGTCGAGATCCTCTGGCGCATCCTCAAGGGCCGGCAGACCGGCCTGGGCCTCGCGGATGAAGCTGCCGAGGTGCTGAAACTCACCGAGCAGGATGACGGTCCGCACAAGGAGGAGGGGAAATGACAGTCCTGTTCCTTTTCTTCCTGCTGTTCCTGCTGATGTTCATCGGTGTACCTATCGCCATCTCCCTTGGTCTGGCCGGTTCGATGACCATCATCCTGTTCAGCCCGGACTCGGTGCGTTCCCTGGCGATCAAGCTGTTCGAGACCTCCGAGCACTACACCTTGCTGGCGATCCCGTTCTTCCTGCTGGCGGGCGCTTTCATGACAACCGGCGGCGTGGCGCGGCGCCTGATCGACTTTGCCAACGCCTGCGTCGGCCACATCCGTGGTGGACTGGCGATCGCCGCCGTGCTGGCCTGCATGCTCTTCGCCGCGCTGTCCGGCTCCAGCCCGGCCACGGTTGCCGCCGTCGGCTCCATTGCCATCGCCGGCATGGTGCGCTCCGGTTACCCGCAGGCTTTCGGCGCAGGGATCGTCTGCAACGCCGGCACCCTGGGCATCCTGATCCCGCCGTCCATCGTGATGGTCGTCTATGCGGCCGCAACTGAAACCTCGGTAGGCAAACTGTTCATGGCGGGTGTAGTGCCAGGGATCATGCTGGGCATGGTGTTGATGGTGGCGATCTACGTGATCGCGGTGAAAAAGAACCTGCCCTCTCTGCCCCGGGCCACCTTCGGCGAATGGCTTACCGCCGGGCGCAAGGCCATCTGGGGTTTGCTGCTGATGCTGATCATTCTCGGGGGCATCTACTCAGGCATGTTCACCCCCACCGAGGCTGCCGCGGTGGCGGCGGTGTACTCGGCCTTCATCGCCCTGTTCGTCTACCGGGACATGAAGTTCAGCGAAGTGCCCAAGGTGCTGCTGGAGTCCGGCAAGCTGTCGATCATGCTGATGTTCATCATCGCCAACGCCATGCTCTTCGCCCATGTGCTGACCACCGAACAGCTGCCACAACAGATCACCGCCTGGGTGATCGACGCCGGCCTGACCCCTGTGACCTTCCTGCTGGTGGTGAATATTGTGCTGCTGATCGCCGGGGCCTTCATGGAGCCCTCGGCGATCATCCTGATCCTGGCGCCGATCCTCTTCCCCATCGCCACGAAACTGGGCATCGATCCCATCCATCTCGGCATCATCATGGTGGTCAACCTGGAGATCGGGCTGGTGACCCCGCCGGTGGGGCTTAACCTGTTCGTCACCTCCGCGGTGACCGGCATGCCGCTGACGGCGACTATCCGTGCGGCCATGCCCTGGCTGATGATCCTGCTGGCCTTCCTCGTCCTGGTTACCTACGTGCCCTGGATATCCCTCGTCCTGCCCAACTGGCTGGGCATGAATTGATTTCCCGTGCCGGGCTTCGTGTCCACTCCCGGCGGGTGGCAGTCTTTTGCTATGACCGAGGAGTGGTGCGTTCACCGGCGCCCGGATCGCACGCCCAGAAATCCACGGCCGGGGTCGCCGTCGTCGGAGGCCCCAGCCAGTGCGCCAGCGCCTGGCAGCCGTGTTCGGTGCACAACTGGTAGTCGCCGGCCTCGGGCGTGCGCCCGGCGTGCAGCGGTTGCAGTGGCGGCAACTGGCGCCGGTAGTGCCAGGCACCGTCGTGCAATACGGCGTCATCGGGTATCTCCATGCCGGCGCCGGTGCCGCGTACCCGCGCCTCGCCCAGTACCAGCCCGGCGGGCGTCACCTGGTAATCCTCCTCCCAGCGGATCTTCTCGATGCTGTGCTGCCAGGCGAGGGTGAAGTGCTGCAGCGGCAGGCTGGCCCAGACGACTCCGGCCAGCCCCAGGCACAACCCGGTCATGCTGGCTGCCCGGATGCCGCGCGATGGCGCCACAGGTGCCAGCCGACCAGTGCCGCGCCGAGGACGAAGCCCGCCTCGTCGCTGATCGGCACGGCGAGGATCAACAGCAGCCCGGCGGCGAACGCCAGAGCGCGTTCCCACCAGGGCATGGGCCCGCTGAAGTGACCGGTGGAGGCCATGCCCCAGAGCGCCACCGCGAAGATCGCCTTGACCAGCATGTAGAGGGTGGCAAGCCAGTTGTCGCCCTGCATCATCAGCGCCGGGTCATACACCGCCATGAAGGGTACGACGAAACCGGCCAGGGCGATGCGTACCGCCCAGAAGCTGATCTTCAGGCCTTTCTCCTGGGCGATGGGCGCGGCGGCGAAGCAGGCCAGGGCCACCGGCGGGGTGAGGTCGGCGAGGATGCCGAAATAGAACACGAACATGTGCGAGACGATCAGCGGCACGCCCAGCTCCAGCAGGGCTGGCGCTGCGATGGAGCTGGTGATGATGTAGTTGGGGATGGTCGGGATGCCCATGCCCAGCACCAGGCAGGTGAGCATGGTCAGCACCAGCGAGAGGAACAGGTTGTCGCGACCCAGGTCGAGGATGTAGCCGGCGAAGGTGGTGGCGATGCCGGTCAGCGAGATGACGCCGATGATCACCCCGACCAGGGTGCAGGCGATGCCCACCGGCACCGCGTGGCGCGCGCCCTCGGCCAGGGCCATGACGCAGGCGCGCAGGGTGGCGCGGCCGCCCCGGATGAAGAAGCAGGCCAGCGCCAGGGCGGCGATGACCAGCAGGATCACGCCGATGCCCAGGCGGAAAAAGCCTGAGCAGAGCACCCCCAGCGCCACCCAGAAGGCGACGCGCAGCCAGGTGTTGCTGGCGCGCAGGATGATTGCCGAGCCGAGAATCACGATTGCCGTCAGGGCCAGGCCGACCATGCCCGAGTACAACGGGGTGCGCCCGGAGAACAGCAGGGCGATCAGCACCAGCAGCGGGATCAGCAGGAACCAGCGCTGGCGCAGCGCGCCCCAGGCGCTGGGGCATTGCTCGCGCGGCAGGCCGTGCAACTGGCTGCGCCGCGCCTCCAGGTGGACCATCCAGTACACCGAACCGAAGTAGAGCAGCGCCGGGATCAGCGCCGCCTTGGCCACCTCGGCG
The DNA here is from genome assembly GCF_054720805.1 of Pseudomonas sp. MT3. Lineage (NCBI taxonomy): Bacteria > Pseudomonadati > Pseudomonadota > Gammaproteobacteria > Pseudomonadales > Pseudomonadaceae > Pseudomonas > Pseudomonas sp. MT3. The sequence goes on along the minus strand of NZ_JBTVPY010000001.1, from coordinate 413,959 downwards.
TAGGGCACGTTGATGGTCTCGGCCATGATGAAGGCCACAGCGCCCATCACCGGCGGCATGATCTGGCTGCCCATGCTGGAGGTGGCCTCGACACCCCCGGCGAAGGCCGGCGAATAGCCGAAGCGCTTCATCAGCGGGATGGTGAACTGCCCGGTGGTGACCACATTCGCCACCCCGGAGCCGGTGATGGTGCCCATCAGCGCCGAGGAGAACACCGAAACCTTGGCCGGACCGCCGCTGCGGTGGCCGAACAGGCCCATGGCGAAGTCGGTGAACAGGCGGATCATCCCGGCCTGTTCGAGGAACGCGCCGAACAGGATGAACAGGTAGATGTAGGTGGCCGAGACGTAGGTAGGCGTGCCGTACAGCCCCTCGGTGCCGAACGACAGCTGGTTGACCAGTTGGTCGACGCCGTAGCCCCGATGCGCCAGGTCACCCGGCAGGTACTGGCCGAACAGCCCATAGGCGAGGAACAGGGCGCAGATGATCGGCAGGGCGATTCCCATGACGCGCCGCGCGGCCTCGAACACCAGCACGATCAGCACCAGGCCGATGAGCATGTCGCCGTGGGTCAGTTCGCCGGAGCGCTGGATCAGGTCGGCCTCGAAGATCCACTGGTAGGCCGCCGTGGCCATGCCCGCCAGGCCCAGCAGCCAGGCCAGTGGCTGCCAGGGACGCTCGTAGCCGCGGGCGGGGTAGCACAGGTACACCACCAGCAGCAGGAAGCCCACGTGTATGGAACGCTGGACCTGGGTGGAAATCAGCGGGAAGGCCGCGGTGGCGACCTGGAAGATCGAGAAGGCCAGGGCGACGGCGAACAGGCTGGCGGGCCAGCGCTCTGTGTCGGCGTGCAGGCCGTGCGCGGTATCTGTCATGCGAGGGTCTCCTGCGGTGGCCGGCCCCGGGGCGCGGGGCCGGCCCATGACTCAGGGAAGCAGACCTTTTTCCTTGTAGAAGCGCTCGGCGCCGGGGTGCAGGGGGATGGGCAGGTTCTTCGTCGCCTTGTCCAGGCTGATGTCCTTGGCCGCCGCATGGGCGGTAATCAGACGCGGCAGGTTGTCGAACAGCTGCTTGGTCATCTGGTAGGCCAACTCGTCGCTGACGCCCTTGCGGGTCACCAGAATGTTGACGATGGCGGCGGTGGGCACGTCGGCGTCCTGGCCGTCATAGGTCCCGGCCGGGATGGTCGCGGGCAGGTAGGCGTTGTTGCCGATCTTCGCCACCACCTCGGCGGGGATCGCCACGAAGCTCACCGGCATGGTCGAGGCCAGGTCGCGGATCGATGCCTGGCCCAGGCCCGAGGACTGCAGGGTGGCGTCGAGCTGGCGGTTCTTGATCAGTTCCACCGATTCGGCGAAGGGCAGGTATTCGATCTTGCCCATGTCCTCATAACTCAGCCCGGCGGCCTTGAAGATGGCGCGGGCGTTCAGCTCGGTGCCGGACTTGGGCGCGCCGACGGAGATGCGCTTGCCCTTGAGGTCCGCCAGGGACTTGATCCCCGATTCCTTGCTCGCGACGATCTGGATGTAGTTGGGGTAGGTGCCGGCGATGGCGCGCAGCTTCTTCAGCGGCGCCTTGAAGCCGGCATCAGCCTCACCCTTCCAGGCGTCGGACACCGAATCGCCGAGGGCGAAGGCCAGTTCGCCACGGTCGGCTTGCAGCAGGTTGAGATTTTCCACCGAGGCCTTGGTAGCTTGTACCGAAGTCTTGCTGCCCTCGATGCCGTGACTATAGATCTGCGACAGGCCAACGCCCACCGGGTAGTACACCCCGCTGGTGCCGCCAGTGAGAATGTTGATGAAGGTGGGGGCAGCCTGGGCAGTGGCGCAGACGGCAAGGAGGGCGGCGCCGGCCAGCGCCAGGCGGGTACGTCGGATCATGGCTCGGTCTCCAGGTTCTTGTTCTTGTGCCTGAAAGGTTAACCCTAGATCGCCTGGGCCGGACCTGCCCGTTTTTTAGTCGAGAATCTAAGAGGTCGCGACGGCGTTGAAGCTCAGATTCTGTTCAGCGCAGCCTCGTTGAGGATCTACCGTGCCAGGGCGGGCGCGCAGCTCCAGCGTGGGCTCGATGACACGCACGACAGAGCGGTTCCGCGCAGTCCCTGGAAGCGCTGGCGTATCACGAAAGGCAGGGGCGGCTTCCGCTGCAGGGCCCTCGAGTATCATGCGAGGCCCCTGCAATTCATGCTGCCGGTGCCTTGCCAAAGAGCGCGGCATACATCCCGTCCAGGGTCGAAAAGGACGAGAACTCACCGCGCCGGATTTCACGGATGTTTGGACGCTCGCCCTTTTGACCGGCCTGGTTGGCCTTGGTGTGCCTGGCCACCTTTGCAGTCTCCAGGCTGGGGAGGGGCTTTCCAGGTTCGCCGCCGAAGTACAGGAATGGCCCCAAGGCGAGGGTCTGTTCGTCGAAATAGATCCACACCATGCATCCCGATGGCTTGTCGCCGAGGCGAACATGCAGCTTCTGCCTGGCGGTGCTGGAGCCAATGAACGACGCTTTGAGCTGTACGTGGCGAATTACGCCGTGTGCCTCGAGGATGAGGTCATAGCCGGCGTTGTCGACCTCGGGCTTGGCCACTTCCAGATCACACCGATCCAGGCGCCAGGACTCTTTCAGTAGCTCGCCGACGAAGAGGTGTTCTACCAGCTTTTCGCGGTAGGAAGAGTGTTCGGAGTGCTTGCTCATCGTTATCCGGGGCAGAAGTCCATTCGAGCGGCCAGTCTAGCCTTTGGCCGGGATCGAGTCAGAGGTGAATCGGCCCGCTGCTCCTTGACGCCCGACGTGGACTTCTGTGCCGGACGCGGACGCTCAACGCAGGAAAAGGAAATCCGTCCCCTGTGGTCGTCAGTGAATCGTAGGGAAACGCTCTTCCACCACTGCCTGAGCCTGGCGGGCCATCTGGTCGAGCAGGCGATCGCGTTTGTTCTCGGCCTCGCGCATGGCCTTCCTGCCGTGCTGCTGCACCAGGTAGGCGTGGATCTGCCGCACTTCCTTGGACTGGTAGATCGGGGCCAGGTCCTGCACCGCGACCATGCCGTCCGAGCGGTGATCGCGGGTGTTCAGCAGCACGTGTGGTCCCTGCGCCGCCAGTACCTGAAATCCCATCGACTCGAAGATCGCGACCTTGCCTGCCGCGCAGGCCAGCTCGGCGTGGGGCCGGCTCTCGACCATTTGCTGCAACAGAGCCCGGGCAATACCGCGACGGCGGTGGCTGGCCTTGACGGCCACATAGGCCAGCGTGCAGGCCTCGCTATCGTCCTGGCTCGGCAGGTACAGGGCAAATCCCAGCACCTGGGAGGGCTCTTCATCATCAAGGGCCAGGATCAACCGCGCGTGACTGTCCCGGGAGCCATTCATGGCCTGCAGATAGAGGTGCACCTCGTAGCCAATCACGTACTGGTACAACTGGTAGAGCGGATTGCTGGGCGTCAGCGACACCGGGCTGATATCGCTGAAGTAGTCCACCACCATTTGTAGAACCTGACTCTTCAGGGATTCGGGCGGCGGTGTATCCAGGTTGACAAGGGTGAACATCTGAAGCTGGCTCCGGGCGTGCCCGATCCGGGGAATCGGCGCTGGCGCGATTGTAACCCCGGCGAGCGTCGAGTGTTCCCGTCGCGCTCGCGGGGAAGGGCCCAGCCGGTCGCATCATCATTCCCCGACTCTCGCTAGTCGTTGTTGCTAAAGCAATGTGTGCCGGTTAGCCACGGCCAGGGTTTCGCGGTGGGACAGTCCGACGGTGAGCGGTAACGGCTGGCGAGGGCTCATAGGCGTCCGATCCTCATGTTGATGGGCCAACTGACGGGGTGCCGGGTGGCGGGGTCTCCCCAGCGTTCGGCCAACTCGGCGGCGAACCGCCGCAGCAGGTCTTCGCGTCCGGCTTCCCTGGCGCTGCGCACTGCCGACCAGGTAGAGACGTAGCCGAGGAACTCCTCCAGGTTCCACTCCAGGCGGATGGCTATTTCCGGGCCTTTGAGTTCGTCGAAGGGGAAGTCGATGGTCGCGTAGCCGCTGTCCACCAGCGCGCGTTCGGCAGGCCAGTAAGGGCCGATCTCCTGCCAGTAGAATGGCTCGAAGCGAGCGCCCAGCGCGCCTTCCAGGCGCAGTACGGCGTAACTGATCAGCGCGAGGATCGCATGGGGTTTCGCCACCCGGCGCACTTCGGCGTAGAACCTGGGCAGGTCGAACCAGTGCGCGGCCTGCGCGGCGGTGATCAGGCTGGCGCTGCGGCTGAGCAGGGGAAGGTCTTCCGCCTGGGCGCAGCCGTAGCTGATGTTTTCCCGTGGCGCCGTGTGGGTGATCTGATCCAGGCTGGGATCGAACCCGACCACCGCGCTGAAGTGTTCGGCCAGTTGGCGGGTCAGTTGGCCGCTGCCGCAGCCGACGTCGACCGCGAGCAGCCGGTCGGGAGCCAGCGAGGCCAGATAGGCCGCGAGTTCCGCCGGGTATTCGGGGCGGAAGCGCGCGTAGGCCTGTCCGCCCTGGTCGAACCAGTTCCTCAATTTCATGTCCGGACTATTCATGGCTTGGGACTCCCGCGTCGAGGCCGTGTATGACGTTGCTCAGGCGCTGCGAGAAGCCCTGCCTTTCGAGGGCTTTCGCGGTGTCTTCAAGTACGCGGCGCAATGGGTGGCCGATCTCGTTTTCGAGCTGCTCGATGGCTTCGAAGGTCGCGGCCCAGTGCGAGTTGAGTGTGCTCACCAAGCGCTTTCCGGCGGGCGTCAGCTGGATGACGCTCTTGCGGCCATCGTCGCCACGCTGTCGGGAAATGACGCCGTCAGCTTCCATCTGGCCGACGGTCTGGCTGATGGCGCCCTGGGTCAGGTGGGTACGGGCGGTGATTTCAGTGACCGTTTGCGCGCCCGACCGGATGGCGCGCAGCACCGGGGTATAGCGCGCTCGATAGTTCAGGCCCATCTGCTGGTAACGCTCTTCGGCGCCGAGCTCCACCAGCTCTGACACATAGCGCAGCAGCTCGCCCAGCCCGGGTTCGTTCTTTCTGTTCATCGTGCGTCTCCAACCGCTGGCAGCAAATTACATTAGCGCTAATGTAATTTGCAAGCCGACCTGTGTACGGCGTGGCGCCATTGCGGGAATCGGCGAGTGCCCGGTCCGACGGCCGTTCGCCTCAGGTCGAGCCGAGTGGGTGAAGAGGGGATCGAGCGTCCGCGCCAGGCCGAGATGGATGCGTCAGCGCGGCAGGGCGTTGCGCCAGGCGCCAGGGCTGGTGCCATACCAGCGGGTGAACGCCCGGGAGAAACTCTGCAGGTCGCCATAGCCGAGCTGGTCGGTTATCTCCGACAATGACAGCGCAGGGTTTTCCAGCAGGTCCATCGCCCTGTAGCGGCGCTGTTCGTCGAGCAGTTCGCTGTAGCGCCAGCCATGTCCCAGCAGCCGCCGCGCGGCGGTGCGCTCGGTCAGATGGTGCGTTTCGCAGAAGGACTGGAAGCTGGCGCCCTGCGGCATGGACCACGCGATGTAGTCGGCGGCCTCGTCCAGCAGGGTTCTCTGCGTCTGCCCGCGCGCTTGTTCCACTATCCCGACCAGGGTTGCTTCCAGCTCCGGGTTGGGGGGCGACAAGGGGCGGCGGTAGACCTCCGGCCGCAGCCGTATGACGACGTCGGTGTCATGCGCGCGCCAGTGCACCGGTGTGCGCAACGCCTGCGTGTACGGCGCGGGGTCCGAAGGCCCGCTGCCGGGGAGATCGATGCCCAGCAGCGGGTCCTGGAGGATGCCGCTGGCCAACAGTTTGCGCCTCAGCAGGCTGCAGACGCCGACCACCGTGTACTCGCGACTCTGCCGGCCGGACAGCAGGGCTCCGCGCTCGGACAGCACCAGCGCGATGCTGTCGCCCTGCGCGCGCAACTCGGCACGCAGCGAGCCGTTGAAGTAAGGGAAGTACTCGGCGAAATAAGTGCAGGCCGACTCCAGGGTCGGCGCGACATCGAACAGATAGGTCAGCCCGTTGGTCAGGGTGGAGACGAAGCGCTTGCCGGCGAACAGTCCGATGGCGGCGTCGCCGCTGGCCGCTTCGGCCAGGTCCCAGAATCGCCGCGAGAGGAAGAGCGGCACACGCACCAGCGGCATGCGCAGCTCCAGCAAGGTCCGGCGAAAACAGGCCTCCAGTTCCTCTCCAGCGACACCGCGGGACAGCAACTCTTCCATCGCCGGCAGCAGCGTCGGTGCATAGAAGGCGTTGGACACGGAGGAAGCGAGAGGACTCATTTCGAACGGAAGCTCCGCAGGGCAGGCGGGATGACCTTACGCATTCCGTCCGGCACCGACAAGCCGCGCCGGGCGACCGCTTCCGGTTCCGAGGTTGCCGTTCGCCAGGTCGCGTCAGGCCGGCGCCCGCCGTTGTCCGGGACGTCCTGGCACGAGGCCTCTTGTCGGCCGGCGGCACGGATGATCGGAAATTGTCCTTTCCGGCTGGGGCGGCGACGCGCGTCGTTCCCTAGCATCGGCGACCCGTTTCAGCGTATGCCGCGGTACCCGCCATGCTCGACCTCCGCCAACTGGACCTCAACCTGCTGCTGGCCTTCGACGCCATCTATCACCAGCGCAGCATCACCCGCGCCGCCGAGGTCATGGGCCTGACCCAGCCGGCGATGAGCAACGCCCTGCGTCGCCTGCGCCAGCTCTGCGACGACCCGCTGTTCGTCAAGACCCACCTGGGCGTGGCGCCGACGCTGGTGGCACACCGGCTTTCCGGCTCGATCCGCGAGGCCCTGGAGAGCCTGCGTGAAGCCCTCGGCCATACGCCCGCCGCCCACGGCCAACCGGCTGCGCGGGTCCTGCGCGTCAGTTGTCCGGAGGCCTTCCAGCCGACGCTGCTGGAGGCGTTGCTGGAAAACCCGGACGCCGACTGGCAGCCGCGTTTCTACCAGAGCCGCCGGCGTGAGGCGCTGCAGGAGCTCACCAGTGGCAAGCTCGACCTGCTGATCGACATCGACCAGCCGCTGTCCCGCCAGAGCGGCCTGCGCAAGGTGCCATTGCTGGGCGACCATTACGTGTTCGCCCACGGCGAGGCGCTCGCGCAGCCGCCGCGTACGCGGGAGGAGTACCTGAGGGTGCCGCAGATCCAGCTGTCCCAGCGCCGCGACGGGCTGGCGCCGATCGATCTGGAGCTGGGCCTGCGCGGACAGCGCCGGAACATCGCCCTGACGTTGCAGAGCGCCCTGGCGGCGCGCCTGGTCGCCGACCAGCGCCCGTACGGCCTGACCCTGCCCAGCCGCGTCGCCGGGCTCCTCGGGTTGCGTCAGAGCCCGCTGCCGCTGGAGCTGTCGGTACGTATCGAGCTGTGCCTGTATGTGGAGGACCGCTACCGCTTCGAGCAGGCGATGGAGCGAGCGATCCGCCAGGTGCAACGGGCATTTGCCGGCGGCCGGACCTTGTCACCGCAGCACGTGGGGGCACAGGGGTAGCGGTCAATCGCGGCTGCCGTTGGTACGGGGGTTCGCGGCTGTTCCGCCGTTCGCTGCGCACCGGCGATCGTCAGCCGGTGCTGTCCAGGCCGCGCGGCAGGCGTTCGTCCGCCGCCAGGATCGTCTCGATCATCGCCTGTGCCGCCGGTGACAGCCCGTAGTCGGCGCGGCTGACGATGCCGTAATGCAGGCGCAGTTCGGGGCGGTCCTGGGGAACATCGGCGATGCTCAGCAAGGCGACCTCGCCGCGCTGCACGGGCGCGTGCAGCGCCTCCACCGCCGCCAGGCCCACCGCGTCGGAACGCGCGACGATGTGCAGGATGGCGGCGAACTGTGCGCACTCGATGTTCATGTGGAAGTCGCGCTCGCCGATCACCTCGGCCAGCACCTTGCGCAGCGGCGGCGGGATGCGCGTGCCCACGCGCGGGTAGTCGAGCAGGTCGGTCAGCTTCAGTGTCCGTCGCGCCGCCAGCGGGTGGCCGTGGCGGCAGAAGAAGCGACCGGGGCGGAGCTCCAGCCAGCGCACCCGGTAATCCGGGTCGCCGGCGAAATTGCGGGCGTCGCCGATGAAGAACTCCACCTGTTCTTCCTTGAGCAACTGGGTCATCTGCTCCCAGTCGCCCATCAGGAAGCCGACGTCGATGGCCGGGTGTGCGCGGATGAAATCGGCCATCGCCTCGGGCACCAGCAGTTGCGCGGGGTAGGGGCCGCAGCCGAAGCGCAGCTCGCCGGCGTTGAGGCCGTTGAACTGTTCCAGTTCGTTGCGCAGCGAGCGGGTACCGGCGAGTAGCCGGCGAGCGTGCTGCAACACCAGCCCGCCCTGGCCGGTGAGACGGAACTCGCGACTCTGGCGGTCCACCAGCTCGCAGTCCAGGTCGCGTTCCAGCGACTGGATGCTGCGACTCAGCGCCGACTGGCTGAGGCCGATGGCGTCGGCGGCGCGCTGGAAGTTCTGGTGGTCGGCGAGGGCGATCAGGTGGCGGAGCTGTCTGAGTTCCATCATGCATCCAATGCATAGAAGTGCTGAGTTAAATGAATTTGATGGATAGCAGAAGGAGCTGGTCTAGTAAACCCGTTTGCCGGAGGGAAATCCGCCATGTCGCCGCTACTTTTCGCATCCAGTGCCTTTGCCAGCACCATCCTGCTGCATGCCGCTCGCCTCGGACTGAGCGCCGCCGAGCTGCGCCTGCGGGCCGGCATCGCCGAGGCGCAGCTGGAGGACCATCGCGCCTGCATTCCCGCCGAGCAGGTGGAGCGGCTGTGGCGCGAGTGCGAGCGCGCCAGCGGCAATCCGCGCTTTGGTTGCGAGCTGGTCAATGGCATGGCGACCCACTGCCTGCAAGGGCTCAATATCCTGCTGGATTCGGCACCGGACCTGGGTGCCAGCCTCGCGGCCTTCTGCGAGCACCTGCCGAGCGTGACCAACTGCGTGGAGGCGCGGTTGCTCGACGAAGGGACGGTGACGCGCCTGGGCCTGCGGCTGATGCGTGACGACCTGCACCACTTCGGCCTCGACGCCGCCGTGCTGACGCTGATCCGCAATATCGCCCGGCGCATTGCCCAGCCGGCGGCGACCTTCATCGAAGCGGGCATCGCGCCACACCAGCACTGCGGCGAGACGCTGGCTGGCTGGGGCGTGCCCTGGCGTGTCGCGCCATCGCCGTTCCTGCTGCTGCCCACGGCGTTGCTGGCCACGCCGCTGCCGGGCGCCAACGAGTTCCTCTACCACAGCCTGCGCCAGCAATGGTGTGGCGCGCGGAATGCCGGGGAGGGCGATGGCCTGAGCCTGGCGCGCATCTGGCTGCGCGCCTCCGACCAGCCCATCGAGCGCATCGCCGAGCGCATCGGCTATCGCCAGAGCGGCAACTTCATTCGCGCCTTCCGCAAGCGCTTCGGCGTCACGCCCAAGCAGTTCCGCCTGGGCCAGTGCCAGGCATGATCGAAATTTGTCGTTCCCGGCTTGTGGTCGCCATGCGCGCTGCCGTCAAGGTTGGCCCGCGGTACAACCCATCCGGAGCCCATAATGACAAGAATCCATCCGGCCCTCGCCCCCCGTGTGTCCAGGGGGCGACGCCAGCACTGCACTGCCCGACCGCTTCTGCTCGCCCTGGCGGTCGCTGGCGCCTTGCCGGCGCACGCCACCACCTTCAAGTTGAACGACGACTGGAGCCTGTCGACCAAGACCACCTTGAGCCTGGGCGCCAGCTGGTCGGCGCAGGACCCCGACCGCCATCTGATGACCCACGCCAACGCGATGCAGGCCCAGCACATCGGCAACGCCGACGGCACCAGCATCAGCGCCGACGACAACCGCCTGAACTTCAAGAAGGGCGACCCCATCTCGCAGATGTTCAAGGGCCTCACCGACTTCAGCCTGGACGGCCAGGGGCAGGGTGCCTTCGTCCGCTTCAAGTACTGGTACGACCACGCCTACGAGACCGGCGACGGCCGCTTCAAGGACTTCGATGACGACGGCTGGCCGACCCTGGCGCGCTTCCACGGTTTCGATACGCTCGACGCCTACGTCTGGAAGGACTTCGACGTCGACGAACATCCGCTGAACCTGAAGCTCGGCAAGCAGGTGCTGTCCTGGGGTGAGGCGATCCTGATCCAGAACGGCATCAACGTGATCAACCCGCTGGACTACAGCGCCTTCAACAAGCCCGGCGTGGACATCAAGGAAGGCCAACTGCCGGTGGAGATGCTCTCGTTCAACCTCGGCCTGACCGACAAGGTCAACCTCGAAGGCTTCTACCAGTACAACTGGCGCCCCAGCGTACTGGACGGCTGCGGCACCTTCTTCGCCTCCAGCGACGCCATTCAGCCCGGCTGCGGCCCGCTGTACCTGAGCCAGGTGCAGACCGACGCGCAGATGCAGGCCAGCGGCCTGTACGTGGCCCACGGCGCCGACCAGGACCCGTCCGATCAGGGCCAGTGGGGCGTCGCCCTGCGCACGCTGATCAGCTCGCTGAATGACGCCGAGGCGGCCTTCTACTACGTGAACTATCACGCGCGCCTGCCGTACCTGGCGCTCACCGCGCGGGATGTCAGCAAACCCGGCAGCTTCCCGCTCGGTCGCGTACAGGGGCCGGTTTATGCGGCGGCGTTCCCGGAGAACATCAACCTCTACGGCCTGAGCATCAACGGTGCGCTGCCCGGCTGGGGCACCTCGCTGGCGGCGGAGCTGAGCTACCGGCCGAACATGCCGGTGGCGCTCAACGGACCGGACATGAACGTGGCGATGATCAGCGGTCCTGGTGGCAGTTCGTCGATCACCGACGTGTCGGCCAACGCCTCCACCACCGGCCAGACCCTGGACGGCTGGGAGCGCAAGCCGGTGTGGCAGATGACCGCCTCGGCCACCCAGATCATCGACCATGTGCTCGGCGCCACGCGCCTGACCTTGCTGGGCGAGGCCGGCGTGGTGCACGTGGGCGATGTCGGCGACGAGCGCCTGGGGCGCAACTCCGCCTTCGGCCGCAGCGCGCCGCTCAATGGTTCGAAATGCAACACCGTGGCCAGCGGCGTGACCAACCGCTACTGCACCGACGATGGCTTCACCACGCCCTGGTCCTGGGGCTATCGCCTGCGCGCCGGCCTGGAATACAGCGACGTGCTGCCGGGGGTGAACATGCTGCCCAGCCTGAACTTCCGCCACGACGTGGAGGGCTACTCCTACGATCCGGGCGGTCCGTTCCAGGAAGGGCAGATGGCCGCCGGCCTGTCGCTGGCCTTCAACTACCTGAACGATTACAGCCTGGAGTTCGGCTACAACAGCTTCTTCGGCTCCAACACGTACAGCACGCTCGACGACCGCGACTTCTACAGCGTCAGCGCCAAGGTCGACTTCTGAGGAACCGCCCCATGCAACTTGCGAAAATCTCCGCCCTGGCACTGGCCTTGGGCCTGGCGTTCTGCGCCCACGCCGACACCGTGGCCGATCTCGGCAACCGCCTGACCCCGGTCGGCGCCGAGAAGGCCGGCAACGCCGACGGCAGCATCCCCGCCTGGGACGGCGGCCTGAAACCCGACGCCGGGCAGGTCGACGCCAAGGGTGGCTATGCCGATCCCTACGCCGCCGAAAAGCCGCTGTTCACCATCACCCCGGCCAACGCCGGGCAGTACAGCCAGTGGCTCAGCCCCGGCGAGCAGGCGATGCTCAAGCGTTATCCGAACACCTACAAGATCAATGTCTACCCCAGCCACCGCAGCGCGCGGCTGCCCGAGGAGATCAATGCCGCGACCCGCGACAATGCCAGCAAGGCCAAGCTCGCCGACGGCGGCAACGGCGTGCTGAACTACCAGCGTGGCGTGCCCTTCCCGCTGCCGAAGGAGGGTGTCGAGGCGATCTGGAACCATATCACCCGCTACCGCGGCGGCAGTATCGAGCGCACCTTCAGCTCGGCCAACGTGAAGGAGAACGGCGTCTACAGCCTGGTCCGCTCGCAGACCGACATGAACTACGCCGAGACCGTCGACGACCTGCCGCAGGGCGCCAACCTGCTGTACCTGTTCAAGACCCGCGTGCTGGCGCCGGCGCGGCTGTCCGGCGAGGCGGTGCTGACCCACGAGCCGATGGACCAGGTGGCCGAGCCGCGCGCGGCCTGGCAGTACATCCCCGGCCAGCGCCGGGTGCGCCGCGCCCCGCTGGTCGCCTACGACAACAGCGCGCGCTACAGCGACGGCATGATCACCGCCGATAGCCTCGACGGCTTCAACGGCGCGCCGGATCGCTATGACTGGAAGCTGGTGGGCAAGCAGGAGCTGTTCGTGCCCTACAACAGCTTCCGCCTGTACGACCGCTCGGTGAAGTACGCCGACATCCTCACGACCGGCCATATCAACCCCGACCTCGCACGCTTCGAGAAGCACCGCGTGTGGGTCGTGGAAGCGACCCTCAAGCCCGGCGCGCGCCACGTCTACAGCAAGCGCCGCTACTACCTCGACGAGGACAGCTGGAACATCCTCCTCGGCGAGCTGTACGACAGCCGTGGCGAGCTGTGGCGCAACTACCAGTCCCACGCCATGCCGTACTACGACAAGCAATTCACCTTCGAAGCCCTGGCCGCGGCCTATGACCTGATCAGCGGGCGCTACTTCGTCAACGGCCTGATGAACGAGGAGAGCACCGGCCTGAAGACCGGGCAGCACGCGAAGATGAGCGACTACACGCCATCCGACCTGCGTCGCTGGGCCAAGTAGATCTCTGCTCCTTCCCCGGCCGGACGTGGCCGGGGCTCCTGCGCCATCCCCCGCGTCATGGGGATGGCATTTTTTACAAGGCATGCCAGCCGGCATGCGCTCAACGCCGGACTGGGTGGTCCTCCGGCGCCGTGATCGTTTTTTGTCCGCTGGCGCTAACCCCCGGTGCCGCCGCGTAGCGCACTCTGGCCGGACATCGGGTTCCGGCGTTCGCCTGGCCGGCCCATGCCATTCCAACAAGAACAACGAGGAACACCCCATGCGCCACTGGCTGCCTGCATTCGCCCTGCTTCCCCTGTTCGCCGGCCACGCCTGGGCGGCTGCGCCGAGTCCGCAGCAGGCCCGCGAGCTGGCCGAACAGGCCTACCTGTTCGCCTACGCCACCGCCGAACACGGCAAGACCCTGCAGGCCATCGCCGCCAAGCTGCCGGTCAACCACCTGTACAACCGCACCACGCTGCTCGGCCCGGAAGACCGCACCGTGGTTTCGCCGAACAACGACACGCTCTATTCCTACGCCTTGCTCGACCTGCGCGAGCACCCGGTGGTCCTCGACGTGCCGGCGGTGCCCCGGCGTTACTACAGCTTCCAGCTGATTGACATGCGCACCGACAATCTCGACTACATCGGCACCCGCGCCACCGGCCGCGCCGCCGGCAGTTTCCTGATCGCCGGCCCCGACTGGGACGGCAAGCAGCCCGAGGGCTTCCAGGGCAAGGTGATCCGCTCGCCCAGCCGCATCCTGTTCCTGCTCGGCCGCACCGCCGTGGATGGCGAAGCCGACCTGGCCGCCGCCAAGGCGGTGATGGAGGGCTACACGCTGCGCAGCACCCAGCCGACCCTGCTGCCGCACAAGATGGACGTGCCGCCCTACCAGCCGACCAAGCAGGGGCCGGCGCAGAACGTCTTCGTCGATTTCAACGCGCTGTCCACCTGGCACGCCTGGAACCCGCAGGAGCGGGAGCGCCTGGCGCGGTTCGCGCAGATCGGCGTGGGCACCGGCAAACCCTTCGACCCCGCGCAACTGCCGGCGGATATCGCCCAGGCCGTGGCCGAGGGGGCGGAGGAGGGCCGCAACAAGGTACTCGCCGCCACCGAAGGTTTCTCCAAACCGAGCAATGGCTGGCAGACATTCCCGACCAATGTCGGCCATTACGGCAGCGATGACCTGACCCGCGCGGCGGTGGCCTGGAAGTACCTCTACGCCAACGACGCGGTAGAGGCCATGTACCCGGTCACCCGTGTCGATGCCGGCGGCCAGGTGCTGGACGGCGGACGGGCATACCGCCTGCGCTTCGCCCCCGGCCAACTGCCGCCGGTGGACGCCTTCTGGTCGGTGACCCTGTACGACGGCAAGACCCAGATGCTCGCGGCCAACCCGCTCAACCGCTACACGCTCAACAGCGAAGGCGGGCTGAAGAAGGACGCCGATGGCGGCCTGACCCTGACCATCCAGCACGCCCAGCCAACCCATACCGACAACTGGCTGCCGGCGCCCCGGGGGCCGTTCAACCTGATCCTGCGCATGTACCTGCCGCAGGCCAGCGCGCTCAAGGGCGACTACCAGCCGCCGGCCGTACAGCCGGTCGCCAGCCAGGAGTAAACCATGAATCCACTTCTGACCCGCCGCCGTTTCCTCGGCGCCAGCGGTGCGCTTGGCTTCGGCCTGGGCTGTGTGCCGAACTGGCTTCTGGCCGCTCCCGCCGAACTGGAAAGCGATCCGGCCGTGTTCCGGGACATCGTTCGCCAGGCCTGGATCTACGCCTACCCGATGCTGATGCATTACCAGACGATGCAAAAGCAGGCACTCGATCCACGGGGGCCGGAGTACGTCGGCGGCTTCGGCGTGTTCCGCCACTACAGCGAGCTGTTCACCCCGAAGAACCGCGACGTGGTGACGCCCAACAACGACACCCTGTACTCCTGGGCCTGGCTCGACCTGCGTGCCGAGCCCTGGGTGCTCAGCGTGCCGGCGGTGGCCGACGACCGCTACTACGTACACCAACTGGTTGACCAGTACACCTTCAACTTCGGCTATGTCGGCGTGCTCGCCACCGGCCGCGAGGCCGGCGACTACCTGGTTGCCGGGCCCGACTGGAAGGGCGAGGCGCCGGCCGGTATCCGCCAGGTGCTGCGCAGCGAAACGCAGATCGCCATGATCCTGGGCCGCACCGGTCTGCGCAGCGCCGCCGACCTGCCGGCGGTGCGCGAGCTCCAGCAGCAATACCGGCTGCGCCCCCTGCATGCGTTCAGCGGCACTCCGGCGCCCGCTGCCGCCCCCGTCGTCAACTGGCTGCCCTGGGAAATGCCGCGTGACCTGGGCGCCGGCTTCATCCCACACCTCAACCGGATTCTCGCCTTCTGTCCGACGGACCCGAGCGAGGTCGAGCTGCGCCAGCGTTTCGCCCGTGTCGGCATCGGCGCAGGCCTGGCGTTCGACCCGGCGGCGCTCGGCCCGGCTCAACGCCAGGCGCTGGCCGCCGGCATCCAGCAGGGCGTGGCCGAGCTGAAGGCCAAGGGCGCCACGCTGCGCTCCTCCGCCGGCCTGTTCGGCACCCGTGCTGCCATGCACAACGACTACCTGAGCCGAGCGGCCGCGGCGGCCAGCGGCATTTATGGCAACAGCGTGGAGGAGGCCATCTACCTGGGCAGCCGCATCGACAGTGCGAAGCAGCCGCTGCAGGGTGGCCAGCGCTACCGGCTGCGCTTCGCTCCGGGGCAACTGCCGCCGGCCAGGGAGTTCTGGTCGCTGACCCTCTACGACCTGCCGGATCGCCAACTGGTGGACAACCCCATCCAGCGCTATTGCCTGAGCAGCCGCGATCCGCTGGTGCGCGATGCCGATGGCGGCGTGACGCTCTACATCCAGGCCGACGCGCCTGGCAAGGCGGAGCAGGCGAACTGGCTGCCTTCGACGCGGCAGGGGCCGTTCAACCTGATCCTGCGGATCTACGGACCGCAGCGGCAGGTGGTGAGCGGGGAGTGGGCGATGCCGGGGATCGAGCGGGTCTGAGTGGCGCGGACCGTACCCGCTGGACGGCGGCAGGTCGCCGTCGCCGTCGGCTTTGCGACCATCGGGGCGGGCCGCTCTGTCGCGCGGTGTGGCGTATCCGCTCGGAGAGGAGATGTCGCTCCCAGGCATGTCGCGTCGGCGAGCGTGCCGGGGGATGGTCTATATCCAATAGGTTCTTCCGGGCGCGCCCCGGAAGGAGCCATTGGGACTCCCACCCACCCCGCCAGGAGGATTACCCGTGATCAACCTTGCCACGGCCAGGCTGCTGGCCCACTACAAGCGTTGGGCCGACCAGGCGCTCTTCGCCAGCCTGGCCACGCTGGCGCCCGAGGAACTCGACCGACAGCGCGCCGGCCCGATGAAGAGCATGATCGCCACGCTCAATCACATCCATGTGGTGGACCGCATCTGGCAGGCCCACCTGCAGCACCGCGAGCACGGATTCACCTCGCGCCAGGCGCTGCCCTACCCGGAGCTTGCCGACCTGTGGCGGGCGCAGCAGGAGGTGAACGACTGGTTCGTCGACTGGAGCGCCGGGCAGACGGAAGCCACGCTGGAGATGCCCATCGATTTCGCCTTCGTTTCCGGCGACCGCGGCACCCTGAGCGCCGGCGCCATGCTGCTGCACGTGGTCAACCACGGGACCTACCACCGTGGCTGGCTGGTGCAGATGTACTTCGAGATCCCCGCCATGCCGCCCATGACCGACCTGTCGGTGTACCTCACCGAGGCCAATCCGGCGCCGGTCGCCAACTGCTAGGCCTCCGGCCTGGCCATGTGCTCGACGATCTTGCTGCGCAGCCAGCGCTCGGCGGGGTCGTTGTCGGTGACTTCACCCCAGACCATCGACAGCTCCGAGGTGACGATGGGGAAGGGCGGGTCATCGGCGCGCAACTGGCTGCCCTCGACCAGCGCCGCCGCCGCGTAGTCCGGGACGCAGGCGAGCAACTCGGTGCCCGGCAGGATCGAGCGCAGGCCGCTGAACTGCGGCACCGCCAGCATCACCCGGCGGGTGCGGCCGACACGGGCGAGATCGTTGTCGATGTTGCCGCACAGGTCGCCGGAGAACGACACCAGCGCGTGGGGGCGCTCACTGAAATCGTCCAGGCTGAGAGGGCCGGGGCGGTCGTCGCCGCGCAATACCTTGACCGTCATGTCGCGCAGCCCGCGGCGCTTGGCATTCGCCGGCAGCTCGGTGGTGTAGCTGACGCCGACGGAGATTTCGCCCGAGGCCAGCATCGCCGACATCAGCAGGAAGTTGACCCGGCGCACTACCACGACCACGTCCGGCGCTTCCTCGCGGATCTGCTTGAGCAGCGCCGGGAACAGGCCGAACTCGGCGTCGTCGGACAGGCCGATGCGGAAGGTGTCGCGGTTGGTCGCCGGGTCGAACTCCCGGGCGCGGCTGACGGCGCTGGAGATGGTGTCCATCGCCGGCTGCAGTTCGCGCAGGATCGCCAGGGCGCGCAGGGTGGGCTCGTAGCCCTTGCCGTTGCGCACCAGCAGCGGGTCGTCGAAGAGGTCGCGCAGGCGCGCCAGCGCGGCGCTGACGGCCGGCTGGCCGAGGAAGAGCTTCTCCGCGGCGCGCGTCAGGTTCCTCTCGAACATCAGCGTCTCGAAGATCACCAGCAGGTTCATGTCGACGCGGCGCAGCTCGTTACGGTTCATGCCGGCTCCTCGTGGGCTTCTGCTCGGACAGGCGATTCAGGCAGCAAGTATCGTGCAGGATGGGAGATTTTCCTGTCTGGTCGCGGAGGATTTTGCCGGGGAGGGGGCCGAGGCGCCGCCCGCCACGCCTGCCACTAGTATGTGCCTCGGCCCGGTGCGCACGGCGGAAGTTGGACGGGCCGTGGGGACTGGTCGCTGGATGGAGCGATCCTAGCCTGCCATCGCGTTGCCGAAGCGCCGGAGGAAATCGTCCACCGCCGCCAGCACCGTCGCCTGCTGCTGGCGGTGCGGGACGTGGCCGCAGTCGGGCAGCAGCTTCAGCACCGTGGGCACGCCCGGCACCGAGGTGAAGCGTTCGGGGTGCGCCGCCGAGCCGTATTCGTCCTGCTCGCCGTGCAGGCTGAGGATCGGGCAGCGCACCTGGGCCAGTTCGGCGTCGAGGTTCCAGTCGCTGAACTCCTCCGACAGCCAGGTATCGACCCAGGCACGCAGCACCCAGAAGGCCTTGTCGCCGTGGTACTTCTGCAGGCGCTCCAGTTGGCCTTCGCGGGCAAATTCCTGTTCGGCGGCGCGGATGCCGTCGCGGGTCCGGTGCTCGACGAAGGCCTGGGCCGATTCGGTGACCAGTGCCGCGCAGGCCTGCGGATGCCGCGCCACGCAGGCCACCGCCATCGCGCCGCCGACGCTGTGGCCGAACACCACGCAGCGTTCGAAGCCGAAGTGCTGTTGCAGCCGCGGGAAGTGCTCCTGCGCTTCGTCGTCGATGAAGCCCAGGGGCAGGGCACCGGGGTAGGGTTCGGAACGGCCGAAACCGAGACGGTCGTAGGCGATCACCGGGCGGCCGGTAGTGCGTGCGAGGTGCTCGGGAAAGTCCCGCCACAAAGCCACGCAGCCCAGGGAATCATGCAGCAGCAGGATGGGCTCGCCGCGCGTTTCGGCGGGCGTCCAGTCCTGGGCGAAGAGCTGGCCCTTCTCGGTGCTGATCCAGTGTTCGCGGGTGCTGACGGGCAACGGCATGAGGCTCTCCTGTGGGACGGGGCTGACTCGCTTGTCGTTCGGCCATAGTATTCCGGCACGCTGTTCAGAGCGATGTTCAGACGGGCGCATGCATAGTCCGATCGGGCCAGGAGGGGAAATGAAACAGGTGGCGGTTCTGGCCTACGAAGGGTGCTGGGCGATGGGGTTGTTCTCGGCGACGGACTTCTTCCGCATCGCCTCGCTGCTGGAACGGCACGTCGGCGTGGAGCGCTCCTTCGCCGTCCGCGTGGTGTCCGTCGAGGGGGCTCCGGTGCTTGCCGCCGGTGGCCACCTCGTCACGCCGGATGGCGGTTTGCGGGATGTCGCGGAGGCATCGCTGATCGTCCTGCCGGCCATCGAGGGACCGCGTCTGGCCGGCTTCGAGCCGGATGCGCGGGTGCTGGCCTGGCTCGGCGAGCGGATCGACGCCGGCGCCCGCGTCCTGGCGCTGACCACCGGCGCCGCCTGGCTGGCCGCCAGCGGCCGGCTGGACGGCGGCCTGCTGGCCACCCACTGGGCCTTCGTGCGGCAACTGGGCAAGCAGTACCCGGCGTGCCGCTTTGTGGCCCGCGAATCCTTCCTCCAGGAGGGCGGGCGGTACAGTACCGGCTCGCTCAACGGCTGTTTCGATGCGTTGCTGGACATCCTTGCCCAGGAGCGCGGCGACCGCTTCGCGCAGCTCTGCGCCACCCACTTGCTGGTGGCCGACCCGCATCGGCTCGGACCGATCCTGCCGGGTCACCGCAACCATTGCGACGAAACCGTGCTGCGGGTGCAGGACTGGATCGAAAGCCACCATGCGCAGCCCCTGACCATTGCACGCATGGCGCACCAGGCCGGTGTCAGCGAGCGGACCTTCAAGCGCCGCTTCAGCGAGGTGACGCGGCTGCCGCCCAACCTCTACCTGCAGCAGGTACGCATCGACAAGGCGAAGAAGCTGCTGCTGGCGACCCCGTTGGCGGTGCGCGAGATCGCCGCCGAGGTGGGCTACGAGAACGTCAGCTTCTTCGTCCGCCTGTTCAAGGCCCGCACCGGGACCACACCGGCGCGCTGGCGGGCGGGTTCCTAAGGAAGCCTTAAGGTTGCCGGGGGATAATGGCGACTCGCGGCCGGAGTTGTCCCGGGCAGTGCTCACACCGGGTCCGGTCGCTTTTTTTCAACTTGCACGGGAGTCCTGCCTTGGACACTTGCCCTGGTCGATTGCGACAGGTCTGAACAGCGAGCCGTCCGGCGGAACCCTGCCGCTGTCTCGCTGCGTTGCGGACAGTGGCGACACGCATCCCCACGGGATGACGTCTCTCCATTCCCCTCCGGGGCTCCCGCGGCCCTTCGATCTCTTGCAATCCATCACCCGATAGCGCGCCGGCCTCGCCCGGCGCATGGACCGGCCGCGCGCCGGATACGAGGTGGAACATGGATTGGAAAATCTTCCTGCTGCGGGTGGCCGCGGCACTTGCCCTGGGCGCCCTGATCGGCGCCGAACGCCAATTGCGCCAGCGCCTCACCGGCCTGCGCACCAATGCCCTGGTCAGCACCGGCGCCTGCCTGTTCGTGCTGATGACCCAGGCCATGCCGGGCCTCTCGGCGGACGCACCGCGCATCGCCGCCTACGTGGTTTCCGGCATCGGTTTCCTCGGCGGCGGCGTGATCATGCGCGACGGCCTCAACGTACGCGGCCTGAATACCGCGGCCACCCTCTGGTGCACCGCCGCCATCGGCGTGCTGTGCAGCATGGGCCTGCTGCTGGAGGCGGCGCTGGGCAGCGTGGTGGTGCTGTGCGCCAATATCCTGCTGCGCGACATCGCTTCGCGCCTGAACCACCAGGACATGCTGCCGGCCAGCGAGGCGGAGCAGCGCTACGGGGTGGCCATCGTCTGCCGCGCCGAGGACGAGATCCAGGTGCGCAGCCTGATGCTGCACAGCCTGGACGGTGGCGAACTGCGCCTGCAGTCGCTGCACAGCGAGGACCAGCCGAACCCGGCGAAACTGGAAGTACGTGCCGAACTGCTCGGCGGCCACGGCGCCGCCGGCCAGCTGGAGCGCATGGTCAGCCGCATCAGCCTGGAGAAAGGCGTCAGCTCGGTGCGCTGGCAGTTGTTCGAGCTGGCAAGCGACTGAGAATCACCGAGCCGGCATTGTGGCGGGGCTCTTCGCAGGAGCGAGCCTGCTCGCGAACAGATTTGCCGACGGCATCGGTGTCGGGTGGTTCGCGAGCAAGCTCGCTCCTACAGGGGGGGCGTACCGAGTCACTCCAACCGTGAAAGAATGTCCCAGGCCAGCTTCACCCGCGCCTCGTTGGGATAGTTGCGGTTGGCCAGCAGCACGATGCCGCGCTGTTTCGCCGGCACGAACGCCACGTAGGCGCCGAAGCCGGCGGTGGCGCCGGTCTTGTTCACCCAGACCTTCTGCTGCGGCGGCAACGGTGGGGTGAGGGCGGTGACCACCTGGTTGCCCTGGATCATCTGGCTGCCGTTGTACTGCTGCAGCTCGGCCAGCTTCGGCGGGTAGGCGTACTGCTCCCAGATCAGGTCCTGGGTCATCGGGCCGACCTTGTAGTAGCCGGTGCGGGTGGCGTCGAGCGCGGCCTGCAGCTTCTCCCCCGGCTTGACCCGGCCCAGCTGGATCTCGACGAAGTGCAGCAGGTCGCGGCTGCTGCTGCGTACGCCGTAGGCCACGTCGGCCAGCACGTCGGGGTTGAGCCGCACCGGCGCGTCGTTCTTGTCGTAGCCCTGGGCGTAGTAGCCCTGGCGGGTCACCGGCACCTCGATATGGGTGTTGGAGAGGCCCAGCGGGGCGAACACGTTGCGCTGCATCGCCGTCTTGAACGGCACGTCGAGTGCCCGCTCGGTGGCGAAGCCGACCAGGGCGATGCTCGGGTTGGCGTAGGTGCGCTGGGTGCCGGCGAGGTACTGCGGCTGCCAGTCGTTGTAGTACTCGGTGAGCTGCGCGGACGTTTGCACCGCCTCGGGAACCTGCAACGGGAAGCCGCCGGCGGTATGGGTGGCGAGGTTGATCAGGCTGACCTTGTCCAGCGCGCTGCCGCGCAGCTCCGGCATATAGCGGGTGGGGCTCGCCTTCAGCGACAGCTTGCCGGCGGCCTGGGCGAAGGCGGCGAGGGTCACGGTGAAGGTCTTGCTGATCGAGCCGACCTCGAACAGGGTATCGCTGGTGACCGGCTGGCGGCTTTCCTTCGACGCCAGGCCGAAGTTGTAGAAGCGCTGCTCGCCGTTGTCGGTGACGCCGATCGCCAGCCCCGCGATAGCGTGTTCGCGCATCACTGCCTCGGCGGCCCTCTGCACCTTGGCATCGAAGTCCGGCGCCACGGCGTTGGCCGGGGGAATGCAGGCGAGGGTGAGCGAGCAGCTGAGTGCGAGCGGGCCGGTCAGGCGCATGGCGAACATCCTGTTGCGATGGGCAAGGGCTGACCCTAGCACCGCCGCGCCCGGCGCTCCAGTGGCGGGCGCGGCGACAGCCCGCGCTACGCCGCCAACCCCGCCGGTGGTAGCATGCGCGCCCCATGCACTTCACCGACCTCGACCAACGTCTCGCCACCCTCGGAGCGCTGCCCCTGCACCGCGCCCGGATGCTGCGCGCCTGGCTGCAGGGCAGGGCGCTGGACAGCGGCACGCGGCGCCAGGCCAGCGCAGACTTCCTGCCGCTCTCCGTGCGCAACGGCGTGGCGGACATCGACGCCGAACTTGCGCAGCTGGCGCGCCTGCATTCCCGGCACCCCGGCGCGGACGGCTCCGAGCGCCTGCTGGTGCAACTGCACGACGGGCAGATGGTGGAAAGCGTGCTGCTGCCGCGCGGCGGCGTGTGCGTGTCCACCCAGGTCGGCTGCGCGGTGGGCTGCCTGTTCTGCATGACTGGCAAGAGTGGCCTGCTGCGCCAGGTGAGCGCGATGGAAATCCTTGCCCAGGTGGTGCTGGCCCGCCGCGTGCGAGCAGTGAAGCGCGTGGTGTTCATGGGCATGGGCGAGCCGGCGCACAACCTCGACAGCGTGCTCGAAGCCATCGACCGCCTCGGCACCGACGGCGGCATCGGCCACAAGAACCTGGTGTTCTCCACCGTCGGTGATCCGCGTGTGTTCGAGCGCCTGCCGCAACAGAAGATCAAGCCGGCGCTGGCGCTCTCGCTGCACACCAGCAACGCCGAGCTGCGCGAACGGCTGCTGCCGCGCGCGCCGAAGCTCAGCCCGGAGGAACTGGTGGAGCTGGGCGAAACCTATGCCCGCCAGGTCGGCTATCCGGTCCAGTACCAGTGGACGCTGCTCAAGGGCATCAACGACAGCCAGGACGAGCTCGACGGCATCCTGCGCCTGCTCAAGGGCAAGTTCGGCGTCCTCAACCTGATCCCCTTCAACAGCCTCGAAGGCGACCAGTACCAGCGCCCGGACGGCGAGCGCATCGATGAGATCGTCCGTTACCTGCACAGCCGGGGCGTGCTGACCAAGGTGCGCAACAGTGCCGGGCAGGACGTCGACGGCGGCTGCGGCCAACTGCGTGCCCGCGCCACCGGGCTGATCGCCACGTCGCGCCGGCGGATGCCCTCGTAGTAGCGGACTCTGTCCGCGATGCTTTTGGGTTGGGAGATTCTGCATCGCTTCGGCGTGTGCTGATGTATTGGGTTTCGCCCCTTGGGCGAGTCCCTTTCGTCAAACGTCGGATAGCCGCCCTCACAAAAGGAAGCAAAAGGTCTTGCCCCATCATCCGGCCCCGGTTTTGCCCGGGGTGATTCGCTTCGCTCTCCCTTCGAGCCAGCCTTCGGCTGATCCGAGCCTGGAACTGTCCGGTAGGTAGCGGACCTTGTCCGCGAAGCTCCGACAAGCCGGCCACGGACAACCGCAGGTCGGCCCCAGGCAACTCTCGGGCGTTACGCCGACCTATGGTGACGGGCCCTTCACTGGATCGACCCGGAGCTGAGATGTCCGACTTCATTACCGTGCTGCGCGAAACCTGTCCGACCCCGGTGCTGGACGCCACCCAATGGAAACGCATCGGCGGCGACCCGCACACCGTCAACCTCAATGCCTACACCTCGAAAGACGGCAGCAAGATCATGGGCACCTGGATCTGCACCCCCGGCAAGTTCGAGGTGAACTACGGGAAGTGGGAGTACTGCCATTTCCTCGATGGCTACTGCGTCATTACCCCCGAGGGCGAGCAGCCGATCCACCTGCGTGCCGGCGATGTGTTCGTCATCGAGCCGGGCATGAAGGGCACCTGGGAAGTGGTGGAAACGGTGCGCAAGTACTTCGTCTTCGCCTGATTGCCCGCCATGAAGAGGGAGCCGGCCAGCTCCCTCTTCATGGCGGGGTTTCACTGTGGTTCTTCGCTGATCGACCAGCATGCCGCCGAGACATACGGGGCCAGCGCCAGTTCGCCCACCAGGGTTTCCAGCAGGCTGTCCTTGCTGCTGGGGGCGAGCACCAGGGCCGTCACTTCCACCTCGCCGCCGGTCTTGCGCGCATGGCTTTCCAGGCGCTGCAGGGCCAGGCCGTTGACGCTCAGGCGATTGAGCAGGGTGGAGCGCACCAGAGCTTCCTGATG
This sequence comes from Pseudomonas sp. MT3, assembly GCF_054720805.1. Taxonomy (NCBI): domain Bacteria; kingdom Pseudomonadati; phylum Pseudomonadota; class Gammaproteobacteria; order Pseudomonadales; family Pseudomonadaceae; genus Pseudomonas; species Pseudomonas sp. MT3. The sequence continues at coordinate 390,083 of NZ_JBTVPY010000001.1, read as the reverse complement.
CGCTTCGGTCACCGTCTCGATCAGGTAGTAGCGTTCGCTGCTCGGCTCGATGGGCGCGTAGCGCTGGATCCAGCGGGTCACCGGCGGCAGCGTCAGGTTGCACAGGACGATCAGCAGGGTGGCGGACAGCGCGGCGAGGAAGAAGCCGCTGCCGGCCAGCACGCCTACCGCGCCGGTGCACCAGATCGTGGCGGCGGTGCTCAGGCCGCGAACGCTCAGACCGTCGCGCATGATCACGCCGGCGCCGAGGAAACCGATGCCGGTGACCACCTGGGCGGACATGCGCACCACCTGGTCCTCCGCGCCCATGAGGAAGGGCAGGGTGGCGAAGGTGGCCGCGCCGAGGGCGACCAGGCCGTGGGTGGCGACGCCGGTGAAACGCTGCCGCCATTGCCGCTCCATGCCGATCAGCGCGCCGAAACAGAGGGCTGCGAACAGGTCCAGGATGATCTCGAAGTGCATTACGTTACGCTCCGCGCCGGCCTTGCGCCGACGCCAGTGGGAAGGGTCGATTCGCCCCGAAGAGGATGAAAGTCGGGCCAGTCTATCGGGCTATCGGGTGAAGCGGGGTGATATGGGGCAGAGCGCCCTGTCGGGGGCAACGTTACTGCCCCGGATCACCCCGTAGGAGCTGACTCTGTCCGCGAAATCCATCGCGAGAGGAGTCCGCCCTGCGGGGGCCGCACCGCCGGCGGGGGCGTGATCAGCGCCGCGCCATCGCATCCCCGCTCCAGCCGCCGCCCAGGGCGCGGAACAGGTCGACGAGGGCGATCTGCCGCTGGGTGCTGGTTTCGATGTAGGCCGACTCGTTGATGAAGTTGCTGCGCTGTGCGTCGAGGTAGCGCAGGTGGCTGTCCACGCCGCCTTCGTAGCGCGCCTTGGCCAGCTTCAGCGTCTCGTTGGTGGTGTTGGCCAGCGCGCGGCGGGCGCTTTCCTCGCGGCGCAGGGTATCGGTCGCCGCCAGGGCGTCGGCCACTTCGCGGAATGCCGTCTGGATGGTGCCTTCGTAGGCGGCCACGGCGGAGTCCTTGCGCACCTTGGCCAGGTCGAGGTTGGCGCGGTTGCGGCCGGCATCGAAGATCGGCAGCGACAGTGTCGGCACGAAGCTCCAGGAGCGCGAGCCGCCGTCGAACAGTCCGGACATTTCCGCACTGGAGGTGCCGAAGCTGCCGGTCAGGCTGATGCGCGGGAAGAACGCCGCGCGGGCCGCGCCGATGTCGGCGTTGCGCGCCTTGAGCTGGTGCTCGGCGGCGAGGATGTCCGGGCGCCGCTCGATCAGTTCGGACGGCGTGCCGGGAACGATGTCCTGGACCAGCATCGGCTTGTTCTGCGGCAACTGCGGGATGCGTTTCGCCGCGTCCGGGGTGCCGAGCAGCAGCACCAGGGCGTTGAGCGCCTGCTGCTTCTGCCGCGCGTTGCTTTCCAGTTCGGCGCGGGACTGTTCCACCAGTCCCAGCGCTTCCTGGTAGTCCAGCGCGGTGGCGGCGCCGGCCGTGCGCCGCTGGCCGATCAGGCCCAGCGAGTCTTCGCGGCTGGCCAGGGTCTGCTCGGTGAGCTGCAGGCGACGCTGGGCGCCGTCGTAGCTCAGGTAGGCCTGGCTGACTTCGGCGATCAGCGCCAGGCGCGCGCTGCGGCCGGCTTCCTCGGTGGCCAGGTATTGCTCCAGGGCGGCGTCGGTCAGGCTCTTCACCCGGCCGAACAGGTCCACTTCGTACTCGGGCAGCGACAGGCCGACCTGGTAGCTGCTGCTCACGCCGGAATGGCCGTCGCTGGAGAGATCCCCCGGCAGCCGCTGGCGGTTGCCGTTGGCTGTCGCGCCGAGGCCCGGCACCCGCTCGGAGCGCTGGATGCGGTATTGCGCGCGGGCCTGTTCGATATCGAGCAGGGTCTGGCGCAGCGAGCGGTTGTTGTCCAGGGCGATGTTCACCAGGTCGCGCAGTTCGCTGTCGACGATGAAGGTCTGCCAGTCCAGGTTGCTCGCGGCCCGGCCCGACTGCGCGGCGGGGCCACTCCAGTTCGAGGCTACGGGCGCTTCTGGACGTTCGTAGGTCGGCGCCAGGGAGCAGCCGGCCAGGAACAGGGCCGGGACCAGCAGCAGGGCTGACGCGGCAAAGGCTGGTTTGCGCATGGCGGTCACTCCGTGGCCTCGAGGGATGGATGGGCGGGCCTGGGTTGGCGGCGCAGCAGCGACAGCAGCCAGACGAAGCAGACGGGCACGAAGATCACCCCCAGCAGCGTGGCGCTGAGCATCCCGCCGATCACCCCGGTGCCGATGGCGCGCTGGCTGGCGGCGCCGGCGCCGCTGGCGATGGTCAGCGGCACCACGCCGAGGATGAAGGCCATCGAGGTCATGATGATCGGGCGGAAGCGCAGGCGAGCGGCCTCGATGGCGGCCTCGCGCAGGCTGTAGCCCTTCTCCCAGAGTTCCTTGGCGAACTCGACGATGAGGATCGCGTTCTTCGCCGCAAGACCGATGATGGTGATCAGGCCGACCTTGAAGTACACGTCGTTGGGCAGGCCGACGGCCGTCACCGCGAGCACCGCGCCGAGGGCGCCGATGGGCACGATGAGCATCACCGACAGCGGGATCGCCCAGCTCTCGTAGAGCGCCACCAGCAGCAGGAACACCACCAGGATGGCGAGGGCGAACAGTTGCGCCGCCTGGCCGCTGGCGACCCTCTCCTGGTAGGACAGGCCGGTCCATTCGTAGCTGATGCCCGCCGGCAGTTCGGCGGCCAGGCGCTGCATTTCGGCCATCGCCTCGCCGGTGCTGACACCGGGCGCGGCGTCGCCGGCGATGCGGATCGACGGGTAGCCGTTGTAGCGCACCAGTTGCACCGGGCCTTCTTCCCAGCGGGTGCTGACGAAGGCGGACAGCGGCACCAGCTCGCCGCCGGCGTTGGGTACGTAGAGCTTGAGCACGGCTTCCGGGGTCATCCGCTCGCCCTGTTCGGCCTGCACCACCACGCGTTGCTGGCGGCCGGCGTTGGCGAAGTCGTTGATCACCGACGAACCGAAGGCGGCGGACAGCGCACTGCTGATCGACTCGAAGCTCACGCCGAGGGTGCGTGCCTTGTCGCGGTCGATTTCCAGGCGCAGCTGCGGCGCTTCGGCGAGGCCTTCCATCATCGCGTAGAGGATCTTCGGGTTGCCGTTGGCTTCGCCCAGCAACTGGTCGCGGGCCGCCAGCAGGGCGTCGCGGCCGAGGCCGGCGCGGTCCTGCAGGCGCAGGGCGAAACCGCCGGAGTTGCCCAGGCCGTCGATCGGCGGCGGAGTGACCGCCATGATCGCGCCGTCGCTGATCCCGGCGAAGCGTTCGTTGGTGTGCGTGGCCTCCGCGTCGGCGGACTGCTCGGCGCTGCGCACGGACCAGTCCTTCAGTGTCGGGAAGGACAGCGCGGCGTTCTCGCCCATGCCGGAGAAGCTGAAGCCCATCACCAGGAACACCGAATCGACCGCCTCGCGGGACATCAGGTAGCGCTCCAGCTCCTGGCCGGTGAGGTCGGTGCGCGCGCGGGTGGCGCCCGGCGGCAGTTGGATGTCGACGATCATGTAGCCCTGGTCTTCCACCGGCACGAAGGACTCCGGCAGGCGCACGTAGGTGTAGCCGAGCACGGCGATGATGCCGGCGTAGACCAGCATGTAGCGCCCGGCACGCTTGACCAGTGCGCTGTTGAGCAGGGTGTAGCGCGCGGTCAGGCGCGCGAAGCCGCGGTTGAAGGCGCCGAAGAAGCCGCGCTTCTCGTGGTGACCCTCGGGGATCGGCTTGAGCAGGGTGGCGCACAGCGCCGGAGTGAAGGTCAGGGCGAGGAAGCCGGAGAACAGGATCGACACCGCCAGCGACAGGGAGAACTGCTGGTAGATCACGCCCACCGAGCCGGCCATGAACGCCAGCGGCAGGAACACCGCCGACAGTACCAGGGTGATGCCGACGATGGCGCCGGACACCTGGCCCATCGCCTTGACCGTGGCGGCGGCGGGGGAGAGCCCTTCCTCGGCCATGATCCGCTCGACGTTCTCCACCACCACGATGGCGTCGTCCACCAGGATGCCGATGGCCAGCACCATGCCGAACATGGTCATCATGTTCACCGAGAAGCCCAGCAGGTACATCATCGTCAGCGTACCGAGCAGGCACACCGGCACCACGATGGCCGGGATCAGGGTGTAGCGCACGTTCTGCAGGAACAGGAACATCACCAGGAACACCAGCACCATCGCTTCGAGCAGGGTGTGGATGACCTTCTCGATGGCCACGTCGACGAAGCGCGAGGTGTCGTAGGGCACCGAGTACTCGATGTCGTCGGGGAAGTTCACCGCCAGCTCGGCCAGGCGCTCCTTCACCAGGGCGGCGGTCTGCAGCGCGTTGGCGCCGGGGGAGAGCTGGATGGCGCCGGCCACCGCCGGCTTGCCGTTCAGGCGCGCGGTGAAGTTGTAGCTTTCGCTGCCCACTTCCAGGCGTGCGACATCGGCCAGCTTCACGGTGGAGCCGTCGGGATTGGCGCGCAGCACGACGCGGCCGAACTCCGCCGGATCATCGAGGGTGCCTTTCACCGCCAGGGTCGCGGTCAGTTCCTGCTGGGTGCTGCCCGGCGAGCTGCCGAAGCTGCCGGCCGGCACCTGCACGTTCTGCCCGCGGATGGCGTTGCCCACATCGTCGATGGAGAGGCCATAGCCCACCAGCTTCTGCGGGTCGATCCAGACGCGCATGGCCGCTTCGGAGGAGAAGAACTGCAGCTTGCCGACGCCGGAGACGCGGCGCAGCTCGTTGTTGATGTTGCGCGCGGCGTAGTCGCCCAGGGCGGTGGTATCGCTGCGCTGGGCGCCTTCCTTGTAGTTGAGCGCGTAGATCAGCAGGAAGCCGGCGCTGGTCTGCTCGACCTCCAGCCCCTGGGTGAGCACGGCCTGGGGCATGCGCGCCTCGGCCTTCTTCAGGCGGTTCTGCACGTCCACCTGGGCCAGCTCCGGGTTGGTACCGGGCTGGAAGGTGACCACCACCTCGGCCATGCCGTTGGAGTTGCTGGTGGACTCGAAGTAGAGCAGGCCCTTGGCGCCGTTGAGCTCCTCCTCGATCACGCTGGTGACCGAGTCCACCAGCACCTGCGCCGAGGCGCCGGGGTAGGTGGCGGTCACGCTGATCTGCGGCGGCGCCACGTTGGGGTACTGCGCCACCGGCAGCAACGGAATGACCAGCAGGCCGGCCAGGGAGATGAACAGCGCCACCACCCACGCGAAGTTGGGGCGCATGATGAAGAACTTGGACATGAAAGATTCCTCGCGGCGAGCCCGGCCTTACTGGCGTGCCGCCTGTTGTTCCTGCGCGGAACGCGGTTCGACCTTGCTGCCCGGCTGCAGGCCGGTGAGGCCGCCGACGATCACCTGGTCGCCGCTGGCCAGGCCCTGGCTGATCTGCCAGCGCGAGCCCTGCATGGCACCGGTCACCACCGACCGGGTTTCGACGCGGCTGTCGGCGCCGATCACCAGCACGTGGGCGCTGCCGTCGGTGGCGCGCTGCACGGCGCGCTGGGGCACCAGGATGGCCTTGTCGTCGCTGCCCTGCGGTGCGGTGACCCGCACGTACATGCCCGGCAGCAGCACACCGTCGGGGTTGGCGAAGCTGCCGCGCAGCGACACCTGGCCGGTGCCACGGTCCACCGAGACATCGGTGAACAGCAGCTCACCCTGGCGCTGGTAGTTCGTGCCGTCGACACGGATGCTCAGCGCCTGGCTCTGGCCGGCGGAGAGGTTGCCGCCCTTGAGCGCCTCGCGCAGGCGCAGCGCGTCGGCCACCGGCTGGGTGAAGTCGGCGTAGATCGGGTCGAGCTGCTGGATGCGCGCCATCAGCGTCGCCTCGCCCTGGCCGACCAGTGCGCCCTCGGTGACCAGCGCACGGCCGATACGCCCGGAAATCGGTGCCTTGACCGAGGCGTAGCCCAGGTTCAGCCGCGCGGTTTCCACGTCCGCCTGGGCCGAGCGTACCGCCGCCTGGGCGCTGCGCATGTCCGCCGTGGCGGTGTCGAAGTCCTGCTGGCTGACCGCTTCGATCTTCACCAGCGGCTCATAGCGCCTGACCCGCGCCTGCGCCTCGTAGAGCGAAGCCTGGGCACGCGCCAGTTCGCCTTCGGCGCGGGACACGGCAGCCTTCAGCGGCGCCGGGTCGATCTGGAACAGCAACTCGCCGGCCTTCACGTCGGCGCCTTCCTCGAAGCGCTTCTGCAGCACGATGCCGGCGACCCGCGCGCGGACCTCGGCCACCCGCATGGGCTCGATGCGACCGGGCAATTCCGAGGTCAACACCAGCGGCTCGGTGACCACCGCCACCACATCCACCGGGCGGGCGACCTCGGCGACCGCTTCCGGCTCGCCCGAAGGCCCGCAACCGGCCAGCGCCATCGCTGCCATCCAAGCGCTGATCATCCCTACCGCACGCAACCTGCCCATGATTCACCCGGGTCTGCTCTAACTGGAAAGGTGCGTATGATCCTTTTAAAAACAAAATGAGTCAATATTGTCTCATATGCTTCTAGAGTGTATAAAATGTGACATATCCTTTCAAAAGGAGAGGCTTTTTCTGCACAATGAGACTCTCCAACATCGAAGCAACCCGACACCCGGTTCCGAGGCTACGAATGACACTCACTGCCCACGATGAACGTCTTCTCAATGCGCTGGCCGTCGCTATCGTCGATCGCCCTCGGGCGACACTGAAGGAGCTGGCGGCATCGGCAGGGGTGAGCAAGGCCACGTTGCACCGCTTCTGCGGCACCCGTGACAATCTGCTGGAGATGCTGGACAACTATGGCCACTCGGTGATCCGGCAGATCCTCGAGGCCGCCGAACTGCAGCAGGCGCAACCGCTGGATGCACTGCGCCGGCTGATCGGCGAACACCTCAAGCATCGCGAGATGCTGGCCTTCCTGCTCTTCCAGTACCGCGCCGAAAGCCTCGACATCGAAACCACCACCGAACGCTGGCGCTACTACACCGCCGCCGTGGACGCCTTCTTCCTACGCGGCCAGCAGATCGGCGTGTTCCGCATCGACATCACCGCCGCGGTGTTCACCGAGCTCTTCCTCTCGATGGTCTACGGCATGGTCGACGCCGTGCGCTATGGCCGGGCGGCCAGCTCCAGCTCGGCCAGCGTGCTGGAGCAGTTGTTCCTGCACGGGGCGCTGGTACAGGGGCAGGCCGGATAGGGCGGTGGCCCGGTTTCACCCGCTTCGCCATGAGCGCGGATCGAAGCCCGCGGTATCGTCGAGGTCGGGTCCTCGGCTCCGGAGAACTGACCGGTACGCCGCGCGGGTGTAGCGAGTGGCCGTGCGCGATGCATTTCCGTACCATTGCCGATCTTTTTCGCAACACCCGTCCCGAGTCGAACCATGAAACCCGCCCGCCTGCGTGCCGATGTCCTGGCAGGACTGACCACGTCCTTCGCCCTGGTACCCGAGTGCATCGCCTTTGCCCTGGTCGCCCACCTCAATCCGCTGATGGGGCTGTATGGCGCCTTTATCCTCTGCACCCTGACCGCGTTGTTCGGCGGACGGCCCGGCATGGTGTCCGGCGCGGCCGGTTCGATGGCGGTGGTGATCGTCGCCCTGGTGGTGCAGCACGGGGTGCAGTACCTGCTGGCCACGGTGCTGCTGGGCGGGCTGGTGATGATCGGCTTCGGCCTGCTGCGCCTGGGCAAGCTGGTGCGGATGGTGCCGCACCCGGTGATGCTGGGGTTCGTGAATGGCCTGGCGATCGTCATCGCGCTGGCGCAGATGGAGCATTTCAAGGACGGCGAACACTGGCTGAGCGGCAACCCGCTGTACCTGATGCTGGGGCTGGTGGCGCTGACCATGACGGTGGTGTATGGACTGCCGCGCCTGACCCGCGCGGTGCCGCCGGCGCTGGTGGCGATCCTGGGCGTCGGCCTGCTGGTCTACCTGCTGAACCTGCCGACCCGCACGTTGGGCGATATGGCGCACATCGCCGGCGGCCTGCCGCCGTTCGCTCTGCCGGACATCCCGTGGAACCTGGAAACCCTGCGGATCATCGCGCCCTATGCCTTCCTCATGGCGATGGTCGGGCTGCTGGAAACCCTGCTGACCCTCAACCTCACCGACGAGATCACCGAGAGCCGCGGCTTTCCCGACCGCGAGTGCGTGGCGCTGGGCGGCGCCAATATCGTTTCCGGGCTGTTCGGCGGCATGGGCGGCTGCGCCATGATCGGCCAGACGGTGATCAACCTGAGCTCGGGCGGCCGTGGCCGGCTGTCGGGCGTGGTGGCCGGGGTGATGATCCTGTTCTTCGTGCTGTTCCTATCGCCGCTGATCGAGCGCATCCCGCTGGCGGCGCTGGTGGGCGTGATGTTCGTGGTATCGCAGCAGACCTTCGCCTGGGCTTCGCTGCGGGTGCTGCACAAGGTGCCGCTGAGCGACGTGCTGGTGATCATCGCGGTGACCGCGATCACCGTGGCCACCGATCTGGCGACCGCGGTGTTCTGCGGCATCATCCTCGCCGCCCTGGACTTTGCCTGGAAACACGCCCGCGAGCTGTACGCCGATGTGCATGACGAGGCCGATGGCAGCCGGCTCTACCGCGTGCACGGCACGCTGTTCTTCGCTTCCAGCACGCCGTTCCTCAACCAGTTCGACCCGGCCAATGACCCGCAGCAGGTCACCCTGGACTGCGCGCACCTGAGCTTCGTCGATTACTCGGCCATCGCCGCGCTGAAGACGCTGCGCGAGCGGTATGCCAGGGCGGGCAAGCACCTGCGCGTGGTGCACCTGTCGGAGCGCTGCCGGCAGTTGCTCAAGCGCGCCGGTATCCAGCACGCCTGAGTCAGGGCCTGGGGGTGGCATCCGGGGTGCTGAGGGCCTGCCAGACGAGTTCGAGGGCGTCGGCATCCCTGAGCAACTGGCGCCTGGCACAGCGGATGCGCCGCGCCTGGTCTTCGCTGCAGGCGCGGGCCAGCAGCTCCTGGAGCAGTTCGGCGGCAACCTCGTTGTTGTAGGCCGTCGTGCGGACGGCGCGTAGATGGCGTTGTTCCTGCTGGCGCATGTCGTGTTCCCCCGGCCGGACCCGGTCTCATTCCTCGGAATTTCACCTTGATGCCGATGATGCCTTCGTGGCTGCGCCCTTCGCCATCGAACGCTTTCTGGATCCCGAGCGAGCGGGTCAGGCTGGTCCGCTCGACGAGCCGGTAGTCGACGTCCAGGTTCAGTTCGCCCCAGGTACCGTCCTGGTCGGCGCTGAACGGGACGGCGCGTCGGCGGAGGAAAACTCGGTCTTCATCCGGCCCTTGAACTCATGCCACGCGCTCGGGCGATGACCCTTGTCGTCCTCGGCGCGGGTTGCGGCTCAGCAGCTCACCGTCGAGCCCCCACAGGCTGATGGCGCCGGGCAGGATGCCGAGCAGCCGCGTCACTCCCCGGAGCCGCGCAAGGTCGTTCGTCAGTCGTGCGGCCGGGGCGAGGGCCGAGAGGCGCCGGCGACGTAGAAGAAGGCGCCGACGGCGATGCAGCCGGCGAGCATCACGAACACCCAGTGCGGCGCCCACAGGCTCAGGGCGAAGCCGACCAGCACCGGGCCGGCGCCGCCGCCGAGGTTCGACAGGTTCTGCGTGCCGTAGTACACGCCGCGCAGATGGGGCGGGGCGATGCGGTCGATGAACATGTACTCGGCGGGGATCACGATGATCTCGCCGAGGGTGAACACGACCATTGCCAGGCCCCAGTGCGCGAGATGCCGGGACAGGCCGAAGCCGACGATGCCCAGCACGAACAGGCCCAGGCCGACGATCAGCCAGCGCTGCAGGTGCGCATTGTCGATGCGTTTGCCCAGCAGGTACTGCAGGCAGATCACCGTCACCGCGTTGACCCCGAGGATGGTCTGGATCACCTGGTAGGCGTATTCCGCCGTGCCGGTGGCGACCAGGTACTGCGACAGGTAGGCGGAGAACTGGCCGAATACCACGGCGGTGAAGGCCCCGCCGACGGTGAAGTACATCAGCCGGCGATCCCGCGACAGCACGCCCATCACCGCCAGGAAGGAGGGCGGCGCCACCCCGGCGGCCGGGCGCATGTCACGGTCGCCATAGCGCAGGAAGGCCAGCAGAAAGAGGCCGCCCAGGGCCGCGGACACCATGAAGGGCAGCTTCTGGCTCCATTGCGCCAGCCCGGCGCCGATGAAGGGACCGATGGCGTAGGCGAGGTTGATCAGGGTGTAGCGGATGGAGAAGGCGCGGCTCTGCTCGCCCGCCGCCAGCAGCCGGCCGAAGGCGGTCTTCACCACCACGTCGGTCACCGAGTAGGCGAAGTTGAAGCCGAGCAGGAAGAAAAAGAACAGCCAGAGGTTGTCCGTCAGGCACATGCCGATGAAGGCGGCGACGAAGCAGGCGCTGAAGCCGAGGATCAGGCGGTAGCCGGGCATCCGGTCGATCAGGTAGCCGCCGTAGAGGCTGATCAGCGAACCGCCGACCAGCGCCCCGCCCAGCAGCAGGCCGATGCGGCTGACGGCCAGGTCGAAGTTCGTCGAGAGGTAGATCACCAGGTAAGGCAGGGTAATGGCGCGCGCCAGGGTCAGCAGGAGCGTGGAGCAGAGCAGCAGGTTGACCTGCAGCGGGTAACGCTTGAGCGCGGCGAGCATTCCATGCCTCGGTACGGACGTTGGGGGATGCCGCGATGCTAGCAGCACCCCGAAGGTGCGGCGCAATCGCCGGAGGCCCTGGCGGCCCCCCGGCGTGCCCGCAGCTTCAGTCGCCGGGCTGCTTCGCCCGCGCGCGCAGCGCCTTGACGGTTTCGCCGCCCACGCCCCAGCTGTCGGTGGGGATTTCCTGGATCACCACGAAGGTGCTCGCCGGCGGTTTTCTCAGTACCCGCTCCAGCAGTTCGGTCACGCCTTCGATCAACTGGCGGCGTTCCTCGGCGGTCACCCCTTCGTCGGTGACCTGGATGTTCACGTAGGGCATTGCGGTTCTCCTGTGGTTTACCAGGTGCCGGTGGTGGATCCACCGTCGACATTCAGAATGGCACCGGTGACGAAGGTCGAGTCGGTCAGGTAGAGCACGGCGTCGACGATGTCCCGCGGCGTGCCTATCTTGCCGGTGGGCGCCAGGCTGCTGAGGAAGGCGCTGGTTTCGGCGTCCTCGGCGTGCATCGGGGTCTGGATGATCCCCGGCGCCACGGCGTTGACCTGCACCTGGGAGCCCGCCAGCTCCAGCGCCAGGCCGCGCACCGCGCTGTTCAGACCGCCCTTGATCAGCACCGGCAGCAGCGCCGGTACCTTGGCGTTGGGCTGCAGGGCGATGGCGGCGGTGATGGCGACGATGTGCCCCGAGCCGTTGGCGGCCATGTGCCGGGCGGCGGCCTGGGCGGGGTAGAAGAAGCCCTTGAGGTTGGTGTCGACGATGGCGTTGACCTCATCCTCGCTGTACTCGGTCACCGGCTTGGGAATGAAGATGCCGGCGTTGTTGATCAGGATGTCCACCTGGCCGAAGGCTTCGGTGGCCTGGGCGAACAGGCGTCTGGCGGTTTCCGGTCGGGCGATGTCGCCCTCCACCAGTAGGAAGTTGGCCGGGTTGCCCAGCTTCTGCGCGGCCTCCTGCAGGCGGGCCTGGCTGCGGGCGTTGCCCACCACGTTGTAGCCGCGCGCCAGGTAGGCCTCGGCGATGGCGAAGCCCAGGCCGCTGGAAGCGCCGGTGACGATGACGGTCTTGCTCATGATTGAGTCTCCTCAAGTGAGGCGGGGCGGGATGCCCGCGTCTTGGGGGCCAATCTAGGCTGCAAGCGCTGCTTGAAAAATGAGGTTCATGGCATTTGAATTGATACCTCATGTAATGAATCGGGCTGCGCCATGACTCGCCATTTCGACGACCTGCAACTGGGCAGCATCGAGCTGTTCTGCCTCGCCGCGGAAACCGGCAGCTTCACCGCCGCGGCCAACGAGGCCGGCATCACTCCGGCGGCGGTGAGCCGTTCGGTGGCGCGCCTGGAGGAACGCCTCGGCGTGCGCCTGTTCGTCCGCACCACGCGGCAGATGCGCCTGACCGAAGGCGGGCGCAACTACTTCGAACAGTGCCGCCAGGCCCTGGGCCAACTGGTGGATGCCGAGCGCGAGGTCACCGGCGGCCAGAGCGTGCCGTCCGGCCGGCTGCGCATCAGCGTGCCGACGCCTTACGCGCATTTCCGCCTGCTGCCGCTGCTGCCGGAGTTCCGCCGGCGCTACCCGCAGGTGACGGTGGACATCCACGTCAGCAATCGCAACATCGACTTCGCCGACGAAGGCTATGACCTGGCGGTGCGCGGCCGCGAGCCGGCGGATTCGAGTCTCGTCGCGCGGCGCCTGGAGGATGCCGAACTGGTGGTGGTGGGCACCCCGGACTACCTGCGGTGCGCCGGCACGCCACGGACACCGGACGATCTCGACGGCCATGAGTGCATCCAGTACGACCTGCCCAGCACCGGGCGCCGGGTGCCCTGGTCGTTCCGGGTCAATGGCCGGGTCGTGGAGGTGGAAACCTCGGGCAGTTGCACGGTGCTGGAAGACCACCTGGCCACCGCGACCCTGGCGAAGCACGGCGGCGGGTTGATGCAGGCCTATCGCTTCACCGTGCAGGCGGAACTGGCTGCCGGCGAGCTGGTGGAGGTGCTGGGCGACTACGGCGGCACCACGCGCCCGTTCCTGCTGATCTACCCCCATGCGCGGCACGTGCCTTCGCGGGTGCGGGCGTTCATCGAGTTCATGCTGGAGCAGCGGGGGCGCTAGCCGTGGGGCCCGCCGGTTGGACTGGCCGGCGGGCCGTGCCGTCATCCGTGCGCGTGGGCCTTCTGGGCGGAGAGGTAGGCGCCCAGGCGCCGGCCCATCTCCTCGCCGAGGGCCTGCAGGCCGCTCATGGGGCGGATCATCACCTCGAACTCGACGATCTTGCCGGTTTCGTCGAAGCGGATCATGTCGATGCCCTTGAGCTCGCGGCCGTTGACCTGGGCGCTGAACTCCAGGACCACGCTCAGGCCATCGCCGGTGGCCAGTTGGCGGTGGTAGACGAAGTCGCCGAACACTTGCAGCACGGTGCCGAGGATGGTCGCCGCCACCGGGGCGCCGGGGTAGGGCGTGTGGGCCATCGGCGAGCGGAACACGATGTTCGGCGACAGCAGCTCCGGCAGCCCGGAGAAGTCCTTGCCGGCGATCATCTGGTGCCAGCGTTCCAGGGATGCGGCGGCCTGCGGGTTCAGGTTGAGGGTGGACATGGGGTACCTCCTGATCGTTCTTGTCATTTGAACAGGACGATACGTCCGTGCGCGGAACCCGCTCAATGATCGGAAATGACAGAAGACTGATCCTGCCGAACAACCGCCCGCCGCCGCGCAGCGGATCGTCAGCCGCTTCTCAGTGCGTCCAGGGATTGATGAAAAAGCTCGCCAACTGCGGATCGTCGCCCGGATCGACGTGCCGGACCGACCGCGGCAGGGCGCCCAGCACGGCTTTCCAGAACGCCGCCGCCAGCTCGTCGCCGGTGTAGTAGCGCACCAGCCAGGGACCGGGATTGTCCAGCAGCACGCGGGTGGCGACGGTGCGGCCGACACCCTGGCGCCGGTACTTCTTTAGCACGAACAGGTCGGCCAGCTCCAGCGCGTCGATGCCCGGCAGTTCGCTGCCTTCGATCAGCAGGAAGCCGGCGATGAAACCGTCGACGAGGATCAGGTTGGCGCTCCATTCCGGTTCGCTCCAGTAGCGCGCCAGGTGTTCCTCGTGGAGGTAGAAGCGGCCGTCCACTTCCACGTCCTCCTGCTCCCAGTCCGAGGACTCGTAGGCGTAGAACTGGTAGAGGTTGCGGATCAGCTCGATGTGTTCCGGGCCGGTCGCTACCAGCTCGATGGGGTGGTCGGTCATGGCGGTGCTCGTGGCGGTGCGCGGGGCGCACGGCAGAGGGGGATCAGGTAATTTTCGCGCAATGCGCCAGTATTGCCAGCGCCATGCGGGATGCTCGTCAGATCATCGGATCCCAGCGCTGCGACCAGTCGGTGTCCTGCGCCACCACCTCGCGCAGCAGGGTGAAGGCCTGCTGCAGCGCCTGCGAGTCGCGGTCGCGGGAATACACCAGGTAGGTCGGGTAGCTGAACTCCGGCGCGCGCGGTACACGGCGCAACACCTTGCGGTCCAGGTAGCTCTGCACCACCCGCGTGCGGAAGTAGCCCGAGCCGCCGTTCTCCAGGATGTACTGCAGCGCCAGCGGGCCGAGGTTGAAGGATACCGGCGCCTTGGACAGCTCCGGCAGGGCGCTGTCGTGCTGCTGGCGGAAGCCTTCGCCCCAGTCGATGTAGACGTAGGGCTCGGGGTTCTGCGCGCGCACCAGGATCAGCTTTTCCTCCAGCAACTGTTCCACCTGCATCCCCGGCCAGTAGGTCGGATGGTAGACCAGCGCCGCGTCCAGCACGCCCAGCTCCAGCTGGCGCAGCAGGCTCTGGCCGTCGCCGATGTCGGCGCGCACGGCGTGGTCGCCGATGACCTGGCGGATGCGGCTGACCCAGCGCAGCATCAGCGGGTTGCACAGGCTCACCTCGCCGCCGATGTGCAGCACGTTGTGGTAGCCCTGTGGCAGCGGCAGGTCGCGCTGGGCGGCTTCCCAGGTCTGCAGGATCTGGTTGGCATAGGTGACGAAGGACTCGCCGTCCGGGGTGAGGCGCGCCCCGGCGCGGTTGCGTACGAAGAGGGTGCAGTTGAGGTGGCTCTCCAGCTTCTGCACCCGCGCGGTGACGGCGGTCTGGGTGATGTGCATGCGTTCGGCGGCGGCGACGAAGCTGCCGTGGCGAACGATTTCCAGGAAGGTGCGGGTCAGGTCGATGTCCATGAGCGGAGTCTGCGCGAATCAGGCGGCCAGTGTAGCGGAAACCGGGGTCAACCCAGGTGACTGAGCAGGTCGCGCTGCAGGGCGGCGATCAGGTCGGTCTGGGTGATCACCCCGACCAGCTCGCCACGCTCCAGTACCGGCAGGCAGTGCAGGCCTCGGTCTGAGAGCAGCGGGATCAGTTCCACCGCATGGGCGTCGGCGTCGACATGCAGTACCGGGCGGCTCATCACTTCGCCGAGCACGCGGTCGCGGCGCAGGCCGACGCTGCCGAGCAGGCCCTTCAGCCAGCCGCCCTTGCGTTTCGGCGCGAGCAGGTCGATCAGGCTGACGATGCCCACCAGCCGGCGTTCTTCGTCGAGGATCGGCAGCGCCTTCAGGTGGTGCTTCACCAGCAGGCGCAGGGCGTGGCTGATCGGGGTGTCCGGCGCGGCGCAGACCAGGTCGCGGGACATGATCTGGTGCGCGCGGGTGTCGCCCATGCTGCGGCGCAGGGCGTGGCGCTCGGTACTGCGGACGATGAGTTCGAGGTCGTCGCGGGTGATGTCGACGAAGGCGCCCAGTTCGTCCAGCGCCAGATCGAGGTCGGCGGCCTGGATGCCGACGCGCTCGCCGGGGGTTGGGTCCTGGGTCTGGTGATCGTCCTTGATGACCGTGCGCCGGCGCGGATAGGGCATGCGCGTGAGGTTGTTGAAGATCACCGCCAGCAGCACCAGGCCGAGGCCGCCGCTGATCGCCGGCAGTGGCGCCATCCACGCCGGCTCGCCAGGCAGCGGCGCGGCGAAGACCATGCAGAACGCCACTGCGCCGCCGGGCGGATGCAGGCAGCGCAGCGGGTACATCAGTACCAGGCTCAGGCCCAGCGCCAGGGCCGCGCTGGGCATCCCGACCGGTAGCCAGAGACCGATCAGCAGGGCCACCAGCGAGGCGCACAGGTAGCTGCCGATCACCGACCAGGGCTGGGCGAGGGCGCCGGAGGAGACAGCGAACAGCAGGATCGCCGAGGCGGCCCAGGGGCCGGCGAAGTGCAGGGCCACCGAGGAGCCGAACAGCACGCCGCAGGTGACGGCGATCAGCAGGAAACCCATGCTGGCGCCGCAGGAAGCGCGCAACCATTCGCGGGGACGGGTGTGGGGAATATCGGGAAGGTACGTGGCGGCACGCTGCCGCCAGCCGGGCAGGGAGAGCATCTGGCTGGTCCAGGAACGTCAGGGCGGAAAAAAGGCCGGGCTCTTGCGGCAAGAGCCCTGCAAGGGTGCCGCAGGCGGCACTTGGGGAGGCCCCATCCGTGGGGCGGGAAATCAGGCGCGCATTCGATAGGGCGGCGGCGCTTCCGGCAGCGGCTGGACGACCCGTTCGCAGCGCCGGCCGGTGGCTGCTGTCATGCGCCGGGCGGCTTCCGGGTCGTCGGCGAAGGGTAGCAACGCGGCCTGCTCGAAGCTGTCGCCGCGACAGGCGCGCCAGCAGGCCACGGCGCAGGCCAGCAGACCGAAGAACATCAGCAGGGTCATGCTCTGGCTCCTCAGGCCGTGGCCGCCGTGCCGTGGCTCACCGGCTCGCCCGCACGTACGGTGAGCCAGGTGTTCCAGGCCATCAGCAGCATGCCGCTGGCGAAGGTGGCGCCGCCGAGCAGGCGCACGATGTAGCCCGGATGGCTGGCGGCCAGCGCTTCGACGAAGGAGTAGGTGAGGGTGCCGTCTTCGTTGACCGCGCGCCACATCAGGCCCTGGGTGATGCCGTTGACCCACATGGAGGCGATGTACAGGACGGTGCCGATGGTGGCCATCCAGAAGTGCGCGTTGATCAGGCCGACGCTGTGCATCTGCTCGCGGCCATAGAGTTTCGGGATCATGTGGTAGAGCGCGCCGATGGAGATCATCGCTACCCAGCCCAGGGCGCCGGCATGTACGTGGCCGATGGTCCAGTCGGTGTAGTGCGACAGCGAGTTGACGGTCTTGATCGCCATCATCGGACCTTCGAAGGTGGACATGCCGTAGAAGGCCAGGGACACCACCAGGAAGCGCAGGATCGGGTCGGTGCGCAGCTTATGCCAGGCGCCGGAGAGGGTCATCATGCCGTTGATCATGCCGCCCCAGCTCGGAGCCAGCAGGATCAGGGACATCACCATGCCCAGCGACTGGGCCCAGTCCGGCAGCGCGGTGTAGTGCAGGTGGTGCGGGCCGGCCCAGATGTACAGGGTGATGATCGCCCAGAAATGCACGATGGACAGGCGATAGGAGTAGATCGGCCGTTCGGCCTGCTTGGGCACGTAGTAGTACATCATGCCGAGGAAGCCTACCGAGAGGATGAAGCCCACCACGCTGTGGCCGTACCACCACTGGATCATCGCGTCGGTGGCGCCCGAGTAGATCGGGTAGGACTTGAGCAGGGTCACCGGCACCGACAGGTGGTTGACCACGTGAACCATCCCGGTCACCACGATGAAGGCGCCGTAGAACCAGTTGCCCACATAGATGTGGCGCACCTTGCGGCGGGCGATGGTGCCGAAGAACAGGTAGGCGTACACCAGCCAGAGCACCGTGACCCAGAGGGCGATGGGCCACTCCATCTCGGCGTATTCCTTGGAGGTGGTGATGCCCAGCGGGTAGCTGACCACCATCGCCACCAGGCTCGCCTGCCAGCCCCAGAACAGCAGGTTGGCCAGGCCGTCGGAGATGATCCGCACGCGGCAGGTGCGCTGCACCACGTAGAAGGAGGTGGCGAACAGCGCGCTGCCGCCGAAGGCGAAGATCACCAGGTTGGTGTGGATCGGCCGGATGCGCCCGAAACTGGTCCAGGGCATGTCCAGGCTCAGTTGCGGCCACACCAGCTGGGCGGCGATGAACACGCCCATGAACATCCCGAGGATGCCCCAGCCCAGGGTGGTCAGAGTGAAACGGCGAACAATGTCGTAGTTGTAGACGCTGCTGTCGGGGGTGTTCTGATCGAGGGGTATCGCGCTGTCCATCTTGATTCCGTCGTACTCCGGTTGACTGACGGCTCCCTGTCCGCCGCAGGGGTACGGTCGGACGGACGAACGTCGTGGGAGGCAATTCGTCGCAGGGGAGCCGAACTAGTCTGAACAGACGGGATGGATGCAACAAACGAATAATAATGCAGCATAAGTGCAGTAATTTTGATGTTAATGCGAGCGACTGCCACGCAAGCGCTCTGGCGCGCCTTGCTCAGGATCAAGGATGGCGTACGCAACGGTGGAAATGACGACGTGGCGCGTGGGAGGGATCCATTCAAAAAAGTGCAGCATCAGTGCAATTCAATTCATTTAAATCCGAGCCGGCGGGCGGTCTAGCATGGGGCTTCGCGATCATGAGGAGCCGTCCATGCCCACTCTTCCCGCCGACCTTGTCGACTGGCTGCAGACCCTGATGCGTGCCGAGCGCGCCGGTGCGCGGGTCATGCTCGACAGCCTGCGGCAAACCGACGAACCCGCCGTGCGCCGGCGCCTGGAACTCCTGCACCAGGGCGAGGCCGACAGTTGCCGGCACCTGCGCGCCTGCCTGGAGCGTCTGGGGGTGCAGCCGGACACCGGCATCGGCGACTTCCACGCCAGCGCTATGGCCATCGAGGACCTGGAACTGCGCTTCGATTTCATCGGGCGTGGCCAGCGCTGGGTCGCCCGCCAGATTCGCCAGCGCCTGCCGGAAATCGAGGCGCCCTGGCTGCGCGAGGAGCTGCAGGCGGTGCTGCGCCTGCATGAGGACGGTGAAGCCTGAACCTTGGGTGAGTATCCTGGGCCCCGTTGACCACGGAGCGCTGCCACATGGATGGGATGACCCGGATTCGCTTTGCCGAGATAGACCTGCGCGTTCCCGCCGAGCCCGGCCTCTATGAAATCCATAGCCTGGATGGCCAGGCGCTGAAGGTCGGCATCGGCAAGAACCTGCGCAAGCGCCTGACCCAGCACTATCGTTCCCGCCAGAGCCGCCTGGTGCTGAAGGCGGGCGGGGACTGGAGCAATCCACGGGATGTCGAGAGCAAGCAGTCGATCCTCGCCAAACACCTGTTCTTCGCCGAAGTGGACGGCTATGACCTGAAGAGTGAGGCGGGGCGGCGGGCCTTCCTCGATGAGCGCTGCTACATCCTGTTCCGCACCACCGCCACTCGGGAGGAAGCGCGCGAGTTGGAGAAGCGCAAGGAGGCGAGCGGCGGGTTCCGCTTCGTCGGCCTGACCGATTCAGCCTGATCTTTCGCCCACCGAGGCCAGCAGCCAGTCATGGAACAACTGCGCCGAGGGCGACAGCTGGCGGTGCCGCAACGACACCAGGTATTCGCCGCGCTCGGTCACCAGCGCATGGTCGGTCACCCGCTGCATCTCGCCCTTGGCCACTGCCTCGTCGGCCATAAAGCTCCACGCCAGGCCAATGCCCATGCCCTGCTGCACGGCGCGGTAGGCGAGGGTGAGCTGGTTGAACACCGGGTCGCTTTCCGCCGGCTGGTAGTCCCTGCCGAAATGCGCGAACCAGTCGTGCCAGTCCAGGCAGCTCCAGGCCGAGGCATCCAGTTGCACCAGGGGCGCGGCGGCCAGTTGCTCGAGGGTCGTGATCGCCGAGACGTCCAGGTCCGGGCGCGCCACCGGGTAGACGACTTCCGGCAGCACGAACTGGCTGTTCAGCGTGGTCCAGTCGCCGGCGCCGTAGAGGATGCCGAGGTCGAAGTCCACCAGGCTGGCTTCGTCGATCTCGTTGATCGCATGCACGTGCACGGCGATGCCGGGGTGCGTCTTGTTGAACTCGATCAGCTTGGGGAACAGCCAGAACTGTGCCAGCGCGTGGGTTGCCAGCACCGATACGGCGTTGCTCTGGTGCACGTTGCGGATGCGCCGCACGCTGTGCTGCAGGCGATCGAGCAGCATGTCCACGGTGCCCAGCAGCTCGGCGCCGGCGGCGGTCAGGGTGACACCGCGCGGCTTGCGCTCGAACAGCGGCACCTTGAGGTTGTCTTCCAGCGCGCGCATCTGCTTGCTCACCGCGCTCTGGGTGAGAAACAGCTCGGTGGCGGCCAGGGTAAAGCTGCCGCAGCGGCCCACGGCCTCGAAGGTGACCAGGGTTTCCAGGGGCGGCAGGGTGCGCAGGTAACGGCTGATGACGGTTCTCCGGTTGACAGATGCTCAGCCATTCCCGTGGGGAATGGCTCGGTGCGGATTTATCCTTGGTCAGACGCTAGCACAGTCGCTACCGTGGCGGCATTTCCGACTGATCGAGGTAACGGGTAATGAAACGCGGGGTGGTCTACGCAGGCATGGCAGGCGCAATCTGGGGCGGGGTGATCCTGGCACCGTCGCTCGTGCCGGAGTTCAACCCGCTGCTGATCAGCTCCGTGCGCTTCGCCCTGTACGGCGCCATTTCGCTGCTGATCGCCCTGCCGGTGGCCCTGGGCTTGCTGCGTCGGGTCAGTCGCGAGGACCTGTCGATGCTGGTGCGCCTGTCCCTGGCCGGCAACCTGCTGTATTTCGCGCTGCTCTCGGCGGCGGTGCAGTTCGCCGGGGTGGCGGCGGCCTCGCTGATCAACGGCATCATGCCGCTGGCGATCAGCTACCGCAGCCGTTCCGAACAGGACTCGCTGCCGCTGTCGCGGATGAAATTCCCGCTGGCGCTGGTGGCCCTGGGCATTCTCTGCATCAACCTCGACCCCGCGGCGCTGATGGCCGCCGGCAGTACGCCGGGCGAGCGCATCCTCGGCATCGTCTGCGGCTTCTGCGCGGTGGTCTGCTGGTCCTGGTACGCCACGGCCAACGCGCGCTACCTGAAGGCCAGCCATTTCACCAGCCACGAGTGGTCGACGCTGACCGGCGTGGTCACCGGTGTCATGGCTATCGTGCTGGCGGGCGTGGGCGTGCTGGTCGCGCCGCAGGCGGTGCCCACCGGCATTTCCTCGGAGCGCTGGATGGCGTTCCTCTGGGTGTCGCTGTTCCTCGCCGTGTTCGGCTCGTGGGTGGCCAATGGCCTGTGGAACGCCGCGACGCGCCGCCTGCCGATGAGCCTGGGCGGCCAGTTGATCGTCTTCGAAACGCTGTTCGCCTGTGCCTATGCCTACATCAACGAGCAGCGGCTGCCCGGCCCGGTGGAGGCGCTGGCGATTGTCCTGCTGACTGTCGGCGTGCTCTGGGCCATCGGCCTGCACCGCGCGCCCGCCGAGGTCGAGGGGCGCGCGGCGCAGTCCTGATTCACGGCCCGAGATCGTTGCGCCGGTTGCCGGAGCCTTCGATGGGGTCGTCGTCCAGGCGGATGCCCTCGACGCCGATTTCCGCCTCCAGCGCCAGCAGGTACTGGCGCAGGGCGTGGCGGGTGGATTCCTCGCGCAGGCTGTGGTGCACCCGGTTGGCGACCTGGTCGTAGGGCAGGGGCTTGCGCTCCTGGCGTTCGTCGACGCTCACCAGGTGCCAGCCGTAGCGCGACGCCAGCGGCCGCTCGTGCAGGCCGACGGGCAAGCGCTGCAGCGCCTGGTCCAGCTCGGCCACGGTCTGGCCGGAGGTCAGCCAGCCCAGCTCGCCGCCGTCGTCCTTCGACGGGCAGGCCGAATGCCGCTGGGCCAGATCGGTGAAGCGTTCCGGGTGTTCGCCCAGCTCCTTCAGCAGCTTTTCGCCCAGGCGGTAGTGCGCATCGCGAGCCTTGGCGTCTTCCGGCGCGGCGGGCAGGAGGATGTGCCGCACGCGTAGCCGGGTGGGCTCGGAGAAGCGTTCGCGGTGGGTGTCGAAGTAGCGGCGGCAAGCGCTTTCGTCGGGCTCCGGGACGTTCAGTTCGCGCTCCAGCAGGGCGGCCACGGCCTGATCGTTTTCCTCCTCATGGCCGGCCGCCAGCCCGAGCATGGCGGCCCGCTGCGCCAGCAGCTCGCGCACTACCAGGGCGCGGGCGGCCTTGAGCTGGGCCTCGGCCAGCGACGGCGAAGGGTGGAAGGGCGTTTCCCTGGCGATGTCGGCCTCGCTGAGTTGCGTGTCGCCGACGCGGATCACCGGCGCCGGGGCGTTGGGCAGGTTCTCGACTGCGATCATGTCCATGTCTGTCGTTCCTTAGCTGCGCCGGCGGACGATCTGGTAATTGCGCCCGAAGTAGCCCAGCGGAATGCTCCACACGTGCACCAGGCGGGTGAAGGGGAACAGCAGGATGATGGTCAGGCCGAGGAAGATGTGCAGCTTGAAGATCAGCGGCGCGTCCATCACGAAGCCGGCTGCGTCGCCACGGAAGAACACGATGGCCTGGGCCCAGTTGGCCAGCAGCAGCATCATGCCGCCGTCCAGGTGGTGCAGCGAGGCGAAGATGGTGATCAGCCCCAGGCACGCCTGCAGCAGGAGCAGGGCGATGATCAGGTTGTCCATCACGCTGGAGGAGGCGCGTACCCGCGGGTTGGTCAGCCGCCGCCAGAGCAGCATGGCGCCGCCGATCACGCAGAGCACGCCGGCCACGCCGCCGAAGAGGATGGCCATGATCTGCTTGTGCCCGGCGGAGAGGAACGGCGCGTAGACCCAGTGCGGCGTCAGCAGGCCGACCAGGTGGCCGAAGAAGATCGCCAGGATGCCGATGTGGAACAGGTTGCTCGCCAGGCGCATGTTCTTCGACGAGAGCATCTGGCTGGAACCGGTCTTCCAGGTGTACTGGCCGTGGTCGTAGCGCATCAGGCTGCCGAGCAGGAACACCGAGCCGGCGAGGTAGGGGTAGATGCCGTAGATGAAGTGGAACAGGTAGTCCTCGAACATGATGAGCCTCCGTTTACTGGGTGCCGGACGGCATGACCTGGATGACCTGTGGCAGCGTCTCGTACTTGCGCTCGGCCAGGCGCCGCCCCTCGGCGGACTGCAGGCTGCAGTCCTGGTCGGTTTCGGCGTTGAAGCGCACCACTTCTTCTTCCCACACCGCGTCCAGCGCCTGGGGCGTGTTGTCGGGCTTTTCATCCGCGACGGCGGGGCGCTGCTCGTCGATGGCGTCGGTGGCGCCGATCAGCGCGAGCAGGGCGCGGGGCACCAGCGCGTAGCGGGTGTCGCGTTCCTCCAGGCGCGCGGCGAGCAGGGCGAGGATGTGCCGGATGTCGCCCAGCCACTGGCCGATCTCCTCGTGGCTGCGGGTCGACAGGTATTCCAGGAACAGCGGCAGGTAGTCGGGCAACTCGCGGGCGTCGAGCTGGAAGCCGGCGGCCTCGTACTCGGCCAGCAGGTTGACCATGGCCTGACCGCGATCGCGGGATTCGCCGTGCACGTGCTCGAACAGCAGCAGCGAGGTGGCGCGGCCACGGTCGAAGAGTTCGACGTAGGCTTCCTCCAGATCGAGCAGTTCCCCGGCGGCCAGCTCGCGGCACCACTGGGCGAGCTGCGCGCGCAAGGGCGTGGGCAGGCGGTGTTCGGCATCGAGGATGTCGATGGCCTCGGCGCAGGCCACCTGCAGTTCGGCGCTGGGGTAGTCGAGCAGCCGCGCCAGCACGCGCAGACTCAGCAGGCCCACGGGTGGGCCTTCGTAGGGACGGTACTCACCCATGACGGCTGTCCTCCACCGGGTCGAAGGTCTGCACCGGCTTGACCAGCGTGGTGGTGTTCTTGCGTCCGCCGAACAGGCTGACCTGGCTGTTGCCGCCATTGCAGCCGTCGCCGAAGCTGAAGCCGCAGCCGCTGCGTTCGGCATAGGCTTCGGGGATGTGCTCGCGGTGGCCGGTGGGGATGACGAAGCGGTCCTCGTAGTTGGCGATCGCCAGGTAGCGGTACATTTCCTCGACCTGGTTCCGGGTCAGCCCGACCTCGTCGAGCACGGCGGTATTGTCCGTCTTGTCGACGTGCTTGGCGCGCATGTACACGCGCATCGCCATCAGCCGCTTGAGCGCCAGCACGACCGGTGCTTCTTCCCCGGCGGTGAGCATGTTGGCCAGGTAGCGCACCGGGATGCGCAGCGATTCGATCTTCGGCAGCACGCCGTCGAACTCCATATGGCCCGCTTCGGCGGCGGACTGGATGGGGGAGAGCGGCGGCACGTACCAGACCATCGGCAGGGTGCGGTATTCCGGGTGCAGCGGCAGGGCCAGCTGCCAGTCGATGGCCAGCTTGTAGACCGGCGAGGCTTGCGCTGCGGCAATCACGTTGTCGGGGATGCCGTCCTTGCGCGCCTGGGCGATGACTTCCGGGTCGTGCGGGTCGAGGAAGATCTCGCACTGGCGGTGGTAGAGGTCGCGGTCGTCCTTGGAGGCGGCCACTTCCTCGATGCGGTCGGCGTCGTAGAGCAGCACGCCGAGATAGCGGATGCGCCCCACGCAGGTTTCCGAGCAGACGGTGGGCTGGCCGCTCTCGATGCGCGGGTAGCAGAAGATGCACTTCTCCGACTTACCGCTTTTCCAGTTGTAGTAGATCTTCTTGTACGGGCAGCCGGAGATGCACATGCGCCAGCCGCGGCATTTGTCCTGGTCGATCAGGACGATGCCGTCTTCCTCGCGCTTGTAGATCGCGCCGCTGGGGCAGGAGGCCACGCACGCCGGGTTCAGGCAGTGCTCGCACAGGCGCGGCAGGTACATCATGAAGGTGTTTTCGAACTGCCCGTAGATGTCCGCCTGGACCTGGTCGAAGTTGATGTCCTTGCGCCGCTTGGCGAACTCGGTGCCCAGCAGTTCTTCCCAGTTGGGGCCCCATTCCACCTTGTCCATGCGCTGCCCGGAGATCAGCGAGCGCGGCCGCGCCACCGGCTGGTGCTCGCCCTGCTTGGCGCTGTGCAGGTGCTGGTAGTCGAAGGTGAAGGGTTCGTAGTAGTCGTCGATCTCCGGCAGGTCCGGGTTGGCGAAGATGTTCGCCAGCACCCGCCACTTGCCGCCGATGCGTGGGTTGATGGAGCCGTCGGCGTTGCGCACCCAGCCGCCGTTCCACTTCTTCTGGTTCTCCCACTCCTTGGGATAGCCGATGCCCGGCTTGGTCTCGACGTTGTTGTACCAGGCGTACTCGATGCCTTCGCGGCTGGTCCAGACGTTCTTGCAGGTGACCGAGCAGGTGTGGCAACCGATGCACTTGTCGAGGTTCAGGACCATGCCGACCTGGGAACGAATCTTCATTTCACGGCCTCCTGCTGATAGTCGTTGCCTTCGCCGTCGAGCCAGTCGATGCGGTGCATCTTGCGCACGATGACGAACTCGTCGCGGTTGGAGCCCACGGTGCCGTAGTAGTTGAAGCCGTAGGAGAGCTGCGCGTAGCCGCCGATCATGTGGGTCGGCTTGGGGCAGACCCGCGTCACCGAGTTGTGGATACCGCCACGGGTGCCGGTCATCTCCGAGCCCGGGATGTTCAGGATGCGTTCCTGGGCGTGGTACATCATCGCCATGCCGGGGCGTACCCGCTGGCTCACCACCGCGCGGGCGGCGATGGCGCCGTTGGCGTTGTACAGCTCGATCCAGTCGTTGTCGGAGACGCCGATGGAGCGCGCGTCGTCCTCGGACATCCAGACGATCGGCCCGCCGCGGGAGAGGGTCTGCATCAGCAGGTTGTCGCTGTAGGTGGAGTGGATGCCCCACTTCTGGTGCGGGGTGATCCAGTTGAGGGCGATCTCCGGGTTGCCGTTGCTCTTGGGCGCGGCGACGCTGGCGGCGGCCTTGGTGTCGATGGGCGGGCGATAGACCATCAGGCTTTCGCCGAAGGCGCGCATCCAGGGGTGGTCCTGGTAGAACTGCTGGCGACCGGTGACGGTGCGCCAGGGGATCAGTTCATGCACGTTGGTGTAGCAGGCGTTGTAGCTGACGTGTTCGTCTTCCAGGCCCGACCAGGTGGGGCTGGAGATGATCTTGCGCGGCTGCGCGACGAGGTCGCGGAAGCGGATCTTTTCCTCTTCCTTGGGCTTGGCCAGGTGCGTATGGTCGCGCCCGGTGATCTTCGACAGCGCCGCCCAGGCCTTCACCGCTACCTGGCCGTTGGTTTCCGGCGCCAGGGCGAGGATCATCTCCGCCGCGTCGATGGCCGAGGCGATCTTCGGCCGGCCTTCGGCGGAGCCTTCCAGCTTGCGGTAGTTGAGCTTGCCGAGCAGGTCGACCTCGGTCTCGGTCTTCCAGGCGATGCCCTTGCCGCCGTTGCCGATGCTGTCCAGCAGCGGGCCGACCGAGCTGAAGCGCTCGTAGGTTTCCGGGTAGTTGCGCTTGACCTCGATGAGCGACGGCATGGTCTTGCCGGGGATCGGTTCGCACTCGCCTTTCTTCCAGTCCAGTACCTGCGGCTGGGCCAGTTCGCCGGGACTGTCGTGCTGCAGGGGCAGGGTGACCAGGTCGGTTTCCTCGCCCAGGTGACCGACGCACAGACGCGAGAACGCCTGGGCGATGCCGTCGTAGATCTGCCAGTCGCTGCGGGCTTCCCACGCCGGGTCGGTGGCGGCGGTGAGCGGGTGGATGAAGGGGTGCATGTCGGACGTGTTGAGGTCGTCCTTCTCGTACCAGGTGGCGGTGGGCAGCACCACATCGGAGTAGAGGCAGGTGGTGGACATGCGGAAGTCCAGGGTGGTCAGCAGGTCGAGCTTGCCTTCGATGGGCTCGTCCTTCCATTCCACTTCCTCGGGCTTCTGATGACCCGAATCGCCCAGGTCCTTGCCGAGCAGGCCGTTCCTGGTGCCCAGCAGGTACTTGAGCATGTACTCGTGGCCCTTGCCGGAGGAGCCGAGCAGGTTGGAGCGCCAGACGAACAGGTTGCGCGGGTGGTTCTGCGGGTTGTCCGGGTCCTCGCTGGCGAAGCGCAGCTGGCCGCTTTTCAGCTGCTCGACGGTGTAGTCCACCGTGCTCTTGCCGGCGGCCTGGGCGGCAGCGGCCAGGCGCAGCGGGTTGATCCCCAGCTGCGGCGCGGAGGGCAGCCAGCCCATGCGCTCGGCGCGCACGTTGAAGTCCACCAGGCTGCCGCTGAAGTCCTGCGGGCGCGCCAGCGGGGAGAGCAGTTCCTTCACCTCCAGCTTCTCGTAGCGCCACTGGCTGGAGTGGTTGTAGAAGAACGAGGTGCCGTTCATGTGGCGCGGCGGACGGTGCCAGTCGAGGGCGAAGGCCAGCGGCGTCCAGCCGGTCTGCGGGCGCAGCTTCTCCTGGCCGACGTAGTGCGACCAGCCGCCGCCGCTCTTGCCGATGCAACCGCAGAGGATGAGCATGTTGATCAGCCCGCGGTAGTTCATGTCCATGTGGTACCAGTGGTTCATCCCGGCACCGACGATGATCATGGAGCGGCCGTGGGTCTTGTCGGCGTTCTGCGCGAACTCGCGGGCGATGCGGATCATCTGCGCCGCCGGCACCCCGGTGATCGCTTCCTGCCAGGCCGGGGTGTAGGGCTTCATCTGCCCGTAGTCGCTGGCGCCATCGTCCGCGCCGGAGCCGCCGACGGTAGCGGCCAGGCCCCGGTCGATGCCGTAGTTGGCGGCGGTGAGGTCGAACACGGTGACCGCCAGCACCTCGCGGCCATCGGCCAGTTTCAGGCGCTTGGCCGGCACATGGTGGTAGATGACGTCGCGTACTTTCACGTTGGGGAAGTGCTGGCGCTCGATGCCGCCGAAGTAGGGGAAGGCCACCCGCGCCACTTCGTCATGCTGGCCGAGCTGCGACAGGCGCAGGCTGACGTCCTGGCCGTCGGCGTCCACCGGTTCCAGGTTCCAGTGTCCGGTTTCACCCCAGCGGAAGCCGATGGAGCCGCGCGGTACCACCAGGCGGTCGCCGCTCTCGTCCCAGGCCACGGTCTTCCACTCGGGGTTATTGGCCTGCTCCAGGTTGCCGTCGAAGTCGCTGGCGCGCAGCTGCTTGCCCGGCACCAGGCTGCCGTCGTCGCGCTGTTCCAGCTCCACCAGGATCGGCATGTCGGTGAAGCGGCGGATGTAGTCGGTGAAGTAGGCGCTGGGCTGCTCCAGGTGGAATTCCTTGAAGATCACATGGCCCATGGCGATGGCCAGCGCGGAGTCGGTGCCCTGCTTGGCACTCATCCACTCGTCGCAGAGCTTGGAGATTTCCGCGTAGTCCGGGGTGATGGCGATGGTCTTGGTGCCCTTGTAGCGCACCTCGGTGAAGAAGTGCGCGTCGGGGGTGCGGGTTTGCGGGACGTTGGAACCCCAGGCGATGATGTAGCCGGAGTTGTACCAGTCGGCGGACTCGGGCACGTCGGTCTGCTCGCCCCACACCTGGGGTGAGGCGGGCGGCAGGTCGCAATACCAGTCGTAGAAGGACAGGCACACGCCGCCGATCAGCGACAGGTAACGGGTGCCCGAGGCGTAGGAGACCATCGACATCGCCGGGATCGGCGAGAAGCCGGCGACGCGGTCCGGGCCGTAGGTCTTCACGGTGTAGACGTTGGCGGCGGCGACCAGGGTCTGCATCTCGTCCCAGTCGGCGCGGACGAACCCGCCGCGGCCACGGATGGACTTGTACTGCTTCGACTTCTGCGGGTCTTCGACGATGCTCGCCCAGGCCAGCACCGGATCCTTGTGGGTCGCCAGCGCCTCGCGCCAGAGCTGCACCAGCGCCTTGCGCACCATCGGGTATTTCAGCCGGTTGGCGCTGTACAGGTACCAGGAGTAGCTTGCACCGCGCGGGCAGCCACGGGGCTCGTGGTTGGGCAGGTCGGGGCGGGTGCGCGGGTAGTCGGTCTGCTGGGTTTCCCAGGTGACCAGGCCGTTCTTCACGTAGATCTTCCAGCTGCAGGAGCCGGTGCAGTTCACCCCGTGGGTCGAGCGGGCGATCTTGTCGAACTGCCAGCGCTGGCGATAGCCGTCCTCCCAGTCGCGGCTCTCGTCGCGGGTTTCGCCGTGGCCGCCGGCGAACTCCGGGGGACGCTTGACCAGGTAGCGTAGGCGGTCGATGAAGAAGCTCATGTTTCTCCTCCTTGGCAGAGTGCGTCGTCAGCGTTAGCAGCGCACTTCGGCATTGCGACGGGTGTAGAAGAACCAGGTCAGCGCGATACACAGCACGTAGAACACGATGAACCCGTAGAGCGCCCATTCCGGGCCTCCGGTGAGGTCGAACGAACTGCCGAACGATTTCGGGATGAAGAAGCCGCCGTAGGCCGCTACCGCCGAGATGAAGCCCACCGCGGCGGCGGACTCCTTCTCGCTCTGCAGGCCCTGTTGCTCGGCGGGCAGGCTGGGGAACAGGCGCGGCGTCATGATCCGGAAGATCGCCGGGATCATCTGCGTGGTGCTGGCATTGCCCACGCCGGAGAAGAAGAACAGCAGCAGGAACATCGCCAGGAAGCCCCAGAAGGCGCCCGGTTGGTCCTTGCCTTCGATGAAGAACAGCACGCCGCCGACGCACACGGCCATGGCGACGAACACCCAGAGGCTGATCCGCCCGCCGCCGAAGCGATCCGCCAGGCCGCCGGTGAAGGCGCGAGCGAGGGCACCGATCAGCGGCCCGAGGAAGGCGAACTTGAGCACGTCGACGCCGGGGAACAGGTGCCCGGCCAGCAGCGGGAAACCGGCGGAGAAGCCGATGAAGCTGCCGAAGGTGCCGGTATAGAGCACGCTCATCAGCCAGGTGTGCTTGCGCTTGAAGATCGCCATCTGGTCGGCGAAGGACGACTTGGCGCTGGCGATGTCGTTCATCCCGAACCAGGCGGCGAGCGTGGCGACGATGATGAAGGGCACCCAGATGAAGCCGGCGTTCTGCAGCCACAGCGGGGTGCCGGTGCTGGTGGTCTGCGGTTCGCCGCCCAGGCTGCCGAACACCGCCATCGTGATGCTCAGCGGCACCAGGAACTGCATGACGCTCACGCCCAGGTTACCCAGCCCGGCGTTCAGGCCCATCGCGGAGCCCTTGGCCTGTTTGGGGAAGAAGAACGAGATGTTCGCCATGCTCGAGGAGAAGTTGCCGCCGCCCAGGCCGCAGAGCAGGGCGAGGATCAACATCACCAGGTAGGGCGTGTTGGGGTTCTGCACGGCGAAGCCGATCCACAGCGCCGGCACCAGCAGGGAGGCGGTGGACAGCGCCGTCCAGCGCCGCCCGCCGAAGATCGGCACCATGAAGCTGTAGAAGATGCGCAGGGTGGCGCCGGACAGGCCGGGCAGGGCGGCCAGCCAGAACAGCTGGTTGGCGCTGTACTCGAAGCCCGCCAGCGGCAGCTTGGCCACCACCACCGACCAGACCATCCAGATGGCGAAGGCCAGCAGCAGGTTGGGGATGGAGATCCACAGGTTGCGCGTGGCGATGCGCTTGCCGGTATCCGCCCAGAACGCCGGGTCCTCCGGGTGCCAGTCGCGCAGCACGAAGCTGCTGGGGGTGGAGAGTTCCGGCAGGTCGCGGGTTTCGCTGTGCTCGGCCCATTCCACGCGTTCGGCCATGCGGATCGCGTAGTGCATCCACAGCAGGGCGCCGGCGGCGATCAGGAACAGCAGCATGAAGCAGCTCTGCCAGATGCCGACCACGTCGTTGAGCATGCCGAAGGTCAGCGGCAGCAGGAAGCCGCCCAGGCCGCCGATCATCCCCACCAGGCCGCCGACCACGCCGACGTGCTGCGGGTAGTAGGTCGGGATGTGCTTGAACACCGCCGCCTTGCCCAGGGACATGAAGAAGCCCAGGACGATGATGACCAGGGCGAAGCCGACCAGGCCGAAGTGCATCGAGAACTCGATGTCGCCGCGTACCCCGGTGACGGTGTAGCGGGTCGGCGGGTAGCTGAGCAGGAAGGTGCACAGCACCGAAATGCCCAGGGTCCAGTACATCACCCTACGGGCGCCGTAGCGGTCCGACAGCCAGCCGCCGAGGATGCGGAACAGCGAGGCGGGCACGGTGTACAGCGCGGCGACGAAGCCGGCGGCGGCCAGCCCCAGGCCGTACACCTCCATCAGGTAGTGCGGCAGCCAAAGCGCCAGGGCGACGAAGGCGCCGAAGACGAAGAAGTAGTAGAGCGAGAAGCGCCACACGCGCAGTTCGGTCAGCGGCGCCAGTTGCTCGGACAGCGGGATGGCCTTGGCCTGGCGCGTTGCGGCCTGGGGATCGGTCTTGGCGAAGAGGATGAAGCCGATGCCCATCGCGCCGAGCACCAGCGCGTACACCAGGGCGGCGCCGCGCCAGCCCAGGGCCAGCATCAGCAGCGGAGCGGCGAGGTTGGTCAGGCCGGCGCCGACGTTGCCGGCGCCGAAGATGCCCAGCGCGGTGCCCTGGCGGCCCTGCTCGAACCAGGTGGCGGTGTAGGCGGTGCCGACGATGAAGCCGCCGCCCGCCAGCCCCACGCCCAGTGCCGCGACGAGCAGCATCGGGAAGCTGTTGGCGAAGGTCAGCAGGTAGACGCAGGCGGCTGACACCAGCATCAGCAGGCCGAACACCCAGCGCCCGCCGTAGCGGTCGGTCCACAGGCCGAGGAAGATGCGCGAGATCGAGCCGGTCAGCACCGGCGTCGCCATCAACAGGCCGAGCTGGGTATCGGTAAGGCCGAACTCGTTCTTGATCTGCAGGCCGAGGATGGAGAACAGCGTCCATACGGCGAAGCACAGCGTGAAGGCGAGGGTCGACAAGCCGAGGGCGCGATAGCGATCACCGGCAGAAATGGAGTTAGCCATACTGGACACAATCCCTTGACGGCACCGTCGGCAACGGTTTCTTTTTCCAGCCGTAGCGATGCCCGGACAGGCCAGTGGATACCTGTGCTCGCAAGCGTTGCCATAGGCCGATTCACGGTCGGTCTTGCTGGATCTCTAGTTATCTTTGCACCCGAAGGTGTTGTAGAGCCTCAGCCTAGACGCAGATCAAAGGGATTTCCAAAACTCGCCGGGATATTGCGTTGAATGTGCAGAACTTTGCGGTTCGCTATATATTTGAGTAGATAGCGATGGCCATCCAGGTGCTATCTCAGGGCTGGCCCTGCAGACGCGGCCCCCAATCCTCCACCTGGCCTTGCTCCAGGCGCCGGCTCAGGGTGCGCCGCCAGTTCGGCGCCAGCGGCAATTCCAGGCATTCGCGCAGGATGTCCATGTCCACGCGCTTGTCGAACAGCACGGCGGAGAGCCGTTGCAGTGGCCAGTCCGCATGCTGCCGCTCGACCCGCTCCAGCGTCGCGCCGGCGGCGATCACGCCTTCCTCCAGTACTCGGTAGTACCAGCCGGTGCGCCCCGACTCCTGCACCCGCAGCGCCATCTGCGCCACCGCGAAGCGGTCGTTGAGTTTCCAGCACGGCATCCGCCCCTGGGACACCTCCAGCAATGCCGTGCCGGCGCGGATGCGATCGCCCAGGCAGACATCCGCCTCGGTCCAGCCGGTGCTGCTGAAGTTCTCGCCGAAGGCGCCCGGCTGCATCAGCAGCGGGTGTTCGCCCAGCTCGGCGATCCAGTCCGCGTAGTGTTCGCGGGGATAGTGGTGGATGGCTTTCTCGACGCCGCCGTGCACGCGCAGGTCGCCTTGCTCGTCGCTTTCCAGGCCCAGGGTGGTGATCGTCAGCGATCCCTGGCGCGGCGCCTTGGCGATGGCGCTGCGCGATCCGGCGCGGGTGAAGGGCACGGCGCGTCCAGTGAGGAGGGCGTCGAGGGAAATGCAGGTCGGGCTCATGGGGACCTCTCGGGAGTGGTGTCGATCAAAAACTACCTGGACAAAATCATTCAGATCGGTAGTCTCTGTCAAGGTGTCGATTCGATACAAAGTGTCGTTGCGCCCCGCCAGCGAGTCCCGCATGCCCAACCGAGAGTTCCCGATGCAGAAGTACCGTCTTACCATCCAGCGCCACGGCCAGTTGCTCGGCCATTTCGACTCCGACCTGCCCTGGGCGCGCGACGCCGTGCGTGCCATCGCGGATGCGCTTGGCGGGCAGGGCTTCGTCCTTGAGTTGCAGGTGGCCGACGGCGAGCGGCGCCTGCTGGAAAGCTCGCCAGCCGGCATCAAGCTGCTGGCCAGCGAGCCGCTGTATCGCCCGATGGCGCTGGAGAACCTGTAGGAGCGAGCTTGCTCGCGAACCTCCGACGCGCCGGCCCTGCCGGCGAATCGCGAACGGGATCCGGGGACTCGCCTGCTTTCGTAGAAGCAACGGTCTTTCACTCGGCAGCGGTTCGCGAGCAAGCTCGTTCCTACAGATGGCGGCGTCGGTCCGCTCCTGCGGGGAAATCCCTGCACGCAGGAGCACGTTCTGTCCGCGCTGATCAGCGATCCACCCGCTGCTGCAGGTGCGCCGGGTAGCGCTCGCCGGCGATTTCGATCCGCCGTAGCGCCTCTTCGATGGCGGAGAGGTCAGTGGCGTCCAACACCAGCGAGGCTGCACCGAGGTTTTCTTCCAGGCGATGCAGCTTGGTGGTGCCGGGGATCGGTACGATCCACGGCTGTTGCGCCAGCAGCCAGGCGATGGCGATCTGCGCGCGGCTCGCGTCCTTGCCCTCGGCGATGCGGCCGAGCACGTCCACCAGGCCGGCGTTGGCCGTGCGGTTCTCCTCGGAGAAGCGCGGCACGATGTTGCGGAAATCGTTGGCCGAGAACTGGGTGCGAGCGTCGATGGCGCCGGTGAGGAAGCCCTTGCCCAGCGGGCTGAAGGGCACGAAGCCGATGCCCAGTTCGGCCAGTAGCGGGAGGATTTCCTTCTCCGGCTCGCGCCACCACAGCGAGTACTCGCTTTGCAGCGCCGCCACCGGCTGCACCGCATGGGCGCGACGGATGGATTGCGGGCCGGCTTCGGAGAGGCCGAAGTGCTTCACCTTGCCTTCGCGGATCAGTTCGGCGACGGTGCCGGCGACGTCCTCGATGGGCACGTTCGGGTCGACCCGGTGCTGGTAGAAGAGCTCGATGCGATCGGTCTTCAGGCGATTGAGCGAGGCTTCGGCGACGGCGCGGATGCTCTCCGGGCGGCTGTCCAGGCCGAGGCGGGTGTCGCCTGCGCTGAAGCCGAACTTGGTGGCGATTGCCACCTCGTCGCGTATCGGTGCCAGGGCTTCGCCCAGCAGTTCCTCGTTGGCGAAGGGGCCGTAGCCGTAGCTCAGGCCCATGCAGCCAAGGCCCAGTGTCGATACCTGCAGGCCGTTGCGGCCCAGTGTGCGCTTGTCCATCGGAGTTTCTCCTGGAGCGGGAACGGACGGGATTGCCCGGCGAATCGTCTGGAATGGACTTTACTCAAAGACTTTCGCTGCGATTAGACGGGCAGAGCCGCATTCGCCTATGAGCGTGATTCATGGATCTGGCAGGGCCATTCATGAGTGTTCCTCATAGGTCCAAGCGTGTTGCGCCCCTTAATCGACACACCGCCCAGGCCTAGCATGGTCGGCAACTTCAGCAGCCCAGCGGAGAACACCATGAGCGAGCAGCCTTCCACCGCTCACAAGGCTTTTGCCGACATCGCCCCGGTGCTGGCCGACTACACCGACCGGGTGCTGTTCGGCGACGTCTGGGAGCGCCCCGGCCTGTCGCCGCGCGACCGCAGCCTGGTCACCGTGGCCAGCCTGATGTCGCGCTACCAGGCCAACGAACTGCAGTTCCATCTGGGCAAGGCGCTGGACAACGGCGTCACCCGCGAGGAACTGATCGAGCTGATCACCCACCTGGCTTTCTATTCCGGCTGGCCCACGGCTTCCACCGCGCTGGGCGTTGCCCGCCGGGTGTTCGCCGAACGCGATGCCACCGAGTGAGGAAAATTTCATGGAATACCGTTACCTGGGCCGCAGCGCCCTGAAAGTCTCGCCCCTGTGCCTGGGCGCCATGATGTTCGGCGGCGAGACCGACGAGCCGACCTCGCGCCGCATCATCGACAAGGCCTTCGAGCAGGGTGTCAATTTCATCGACACCGCCGACGTCTACCACAAGGGCCGTTCCGAGGAGATCGTGGGGCGCGCGGTAGCCGCCCGGCGCGATGACTGGGTGATCGCCAGCAAGTTCGGCAACGCCCTGGGCGATGGTCCGAATAACCGTGGCCAGTCGCGCAAATGGATCTACCAGGCTGTGGACGACAGTCTGCGCCGCCTGGGAACCGACTACCTGGACATCCTCTACTTCCACCGCACCGACGTCGATGCGCCGCTGGAGGAGGGCCTGCGCGCCGTGGGCGAGTTGATCCGCCAGGGCAAGGTGCGCTACTACGGGCTGTCCAACTTCCGTGGCTGGCGCATCGCCGAGGTGGTGCGGCTGGCCGACCGGTTGGGCATCGACCGGCCGATCTGCAGCGAGCCGCTGTACAACCTGGTGGACCGCACCGCCGAAGTCGAGCAACTGCCCGCCGCCGGCCACTTCGGCATCGGCGTGGTGCCCTACAGCCCGCTGGCCCGTGGCGTGCTCACCGGCAAGTACCGGCCTGGCGCCGAGCCGCCGGCGGACTCCCGTGCCGGCCGTGGCGACAAGCGCATCCAGCAGACCGAATGGCGCCCTGAATCCCTGCGGATCGCCCAGTGCATCGCTGAACACGCCGCCGCCCGTGGCACCACGCCGGCCGCTTTCGCCCTGGCCTGGGTGCTGAACAATCCCCTGGTCAGCTCGCTCATTGCCGGCCCGCGCACCGAGGCGCACTGGGACGGCTACCTGCCGGCGTTGGAGATCGAGCTGACTGCTGAGGATGAAACCTTCGTCGACAGCCTGGTGCCGCCCGGTCATGCCTCCACGCCCGGCTACAGCGATCCCGCCTATCCCGTCGAAGGCCGCCCGGCCCGCCGTTGAAACCTCG
This sequence comes from Pseudomonas sp. MT3, assembly GCF_054720805.1. Taxonomy (NCBI): domain Bacteria; kingdom Pseudomonadati; phylum Pseudomonadota; class Gammaproteobacteria; order Pseudomonadales; family Pseudomonadaceae; genus Pseudomonas; species Pseudomonas sp. MT3. The sequence continues at coordinate 354,717 of NZ_JBTVPY010000001.1, read as the reverse complement.
AGGAGCAATGCCGATGAAGACCCTTGGATACGCCGCGCAGAACCCGCAGGACCCGCTGGCGCCGTTCACCTTCGAACGCCGCGCGCTGCGCGACAACGACGTGGCGATGGACGTCCTCTACTGTGGCGTCTGCCACTCCGACCTGCACCAGGCCCGCAACGACTGGGGCTTCAGCCGCTACCCGATGGTGCCGGGCCACGAGATCGTCGGCCGGGTCACCGCCGTGGGGCCGAAAGTGACCCGCTACCAGGTCGGCGATGCCGTGGCGGTGGGCTGCATGGTGGATTCCTGCCAGCGCTGCGACCAGTGCCGCAAGGGCGAGGAACAGTTGTGCCGCGAGGGCAACACCCAGACCTACAACGGTGTGGACCGCATTACCCGCGAAGCGACCCAGGGCGGTTATTCCCAGCAACTGGTGGTGCGCGAGGAGTTCGTCCTCCGTGTACCGGCGGCCCTGGACCTGAGCCGCGCCGCGCCGTTGCTGTGCGCCGGTATCACCACTTATTCGCCGCTGCGCACCTGGAACGTCGGGCCGGGCAGCCGCGTCGGCGTGGTCGGCCTCGGCGGGCTGGGGCGCATGGCGGTGAAGCTGGCGGCCGGCCTGGGCGCCACCGTCACCGTGCTCAGCCGCAGCGCCGACAAGCGCGCCGATGCCCTGGAACTGGGTGCCGATGCGCTGCTGGTGTCGTCCGACGCCCAGGCGATGAAGGCGGCGGCCAACAGCTTCGACCTGATCGTCGATACCGTGCCGGTGAAGCATGATCTGAAGCCCTACATGCCGCTGCTGGACGTGGACGGCACCCTGGTGATGGTCGGGCAGGTCGGGCCCATCGACGAGATCAGCAGCATCCCGCTGCTGCTGGGGCGCCGGCGCATCGCCGGATCGCCCATCGGCGGCATCGCCGAAACCCAGGAACTGCTCGATTTCTGCGGCAAGAAGAACATCCTGCCGGAGTGCGAGATGATCCGCATGGACGCGATCAACCACGCCTTCGAGCGCATGGAGCGCTCCGACGTGCGCTACCGCTTCGTCATCGACATGTCGACCCTGGGCTGAGGCAGTGCGCTGGGCGCGTCCTGCGCCCGGTGTTCAGTCCTGATGGCGCAGGGCGTCCACCAGCACCGTGAAGGCGCGGGATTTCTGCCGACGGCTGGGGTAGTAGAGGTGGTAGCCGGGAAAGGTCGGGCACCAGTCTTCCAGCACCTGCTCCAGGCGGCCTGCGGCGACGTGCTCGGTGACCATGTCCTGCGGCAGGTAGGCCAGGCCGAAGCCGTCCAGCGCAGCGCGCAGGATGTGCGGGCTGCTGTTGAACGTCAGTTGGCCTTCCACTCGCGCCTTCACTTCGTGACCGTCCTTGGCGAACTCCCAGGCCATCAGCCCGCCGTAGGTCGGCAGGCGCAGGTTGAGGCAGTCATGGCTGGCCAGCGCCTGGACGTCTGCCGGGCGGCCCTTGCGGGCGAGGTAGGCGGGACTGGCGGCCACCGCCATGCGCAGGTCCGGGGCGATGCGCACGGCGATCATGTCCTTGGCCACCTGGTCGCCCAGGCGTACGCCGGCGTCGAAGCGCTCGGCGGCGATGTCGGTCAGGCCGTAATCGACGCTGACCTCGACCTTGATGTCCGGGTAGTCCGGCAGCACTTTCGAGAGCTTCGGCCAGAGCACGGTGCTGGCCGCGTGTTCGGCGGCGGTGATACGCAGGGTGCCCACGGGTTTGTCGCGAAAATCGCTGAGCGCCGCCAGTTCCGCCTCGATCTCCTCGAAGCGCGGCGCCAGGGTGTGCAGCAGCCGCTCGCCGGCCTCGGTGGGCGAGACGCTGCGGGTGGTGCGGCTGAGCAGGCGCAGGCCGAGGCGGGTTTCCAGGGCGCGGATGGTGTGGCTCAGCGCCGACTGGGAGACCCCCAACTGCGCCGCCGCCTTGGTGAAGCTGCCTTCGCGGGCCACCGTGACGAAGGCGATCAGGTCGTTGAAGTTTTCCCGTGGCATGTCGGCTCCGCTGTGGTCGTCGCGACGAGGACCGCGCAGGCGGAGTGTATCCGAGTCGGAGGACCGGCACCGTCGTCGCGAGGCTCCGGCGGATGCCGGGCGCGAAGGGGTAGATGGCCAGTGGCGGCACGATGACGTCAAAATGCCATCGAAAGCACTTTAATATCATTCAGAATGTGATAGATTCCTCGCCCACAAAGTGAGTCAGATCGAAGCGCCATGACGGCCGCTCGCCACCCGTTCAAGGAGGATACCGGTGCAATATCTTCACGCCCGCTGTTTGCTGTCGGCGTCCATTCCCGCGTCGGCGCGTCCTGGCCAACGGCCCGAAACCTCCTTTTCCGCTGCGGCGCCTGCCTGCCGTAATGCCTCGCCGCTGCCCGCCTGTTGTTCCGCGCGGGGCACGAGGTCCATCGCGAATTTCCCGTCGAGCAGCCAGCCGCTCCGCGCGGCCTGACGCCTGCCATCCGCGACGCGTCCTGCCGGCGCTCGCCCTCGTTCATCCGCCGACCCACGACCTTAAGGGGTAGTCATGTTCAGCAATGCCATTCTGCGGCCGACCGCGCTCGCCGTAGCCATTTCGCTCGGCCTGAGCGGCTGCGCCAGCATCGACAAAGGCCTTGGAAGTTCCAATGGCGCTACCGCCTGCGTCCTCGGCGGGATCGCCGGCGCGCTCATCGGCGGCGGGGTGGCGGCGGCCACCGGCAAGAACATCGGCGCCGGAGCGGCAGTGGGGGCGGTCGTGGGCTGCGGCGCAACCTACCTGTACCAGCAACGGGTCAAGCGCCTGCAGGCCATCGCCAAGGAAGAGGGGATCGACATCCAGGTCACCGAGCTGCAGGCCGCCGCGCCGGCCGGGCAGGCGGCGCAGCCCGGCGCCGCACCGGCGGTGGTCGGTATCGAGGCGCAGGTGCAGGACAGCTCGATGTTCGATGTCGGTTCGGCACGGGTCACCGTGGACGGCCAGCGTCAGTTGCGCAAGATCGCCCAGGCACTGGCCGAAGGGCGCAACGATCCGAAGAACGCCGGCAAGAAGATCCTCGTCGTCGGCCATACCGACGCCACCGGTTCGGCCGAGTTCAACCAGCGCCTGTCCGAGCAGCGCGCCCGCGCGGTGGGCGGCATTCTCGCCGAGGTCGGCATTCCGGCCAGCGACATCTACTACCAGGGCGCCGGCGCGTCCCGTCCGCTGGCGGACAACGCCAGCGAGTCCGGCCGGGCGAAGAACCGCCGCGTCGAGATGACCGAAGTGGACAGCCAGCAACTGCTGGTGGAGCGCGTGCGCGCCGAACGCAACAATCCCAAGTACCTGGCCCACGGCACGGCCCGTCCGGCTGCCGCCAAGCCGGCGGACAAACCGGCCCGCGCGCCGGCCAGGCCCGCGCCGCTGCCGGTGCCCCAGGTGCAGCCGGAGGAAACCGTCGAGGCGGCCCCGTCGAGCGGTATCAGCCTGCCGGGCAAGGGCGGTATCGACTTCGGCGGCAGTCCGGTGTTCAGCACCACCTCGACCCTGGCGCAGGGCATCCAGCCGAAGGCCTCGACCTTCAGCCTGATTGCCCCGGCCTACGCGGCGGTGCCCGCCAGCTCCTGCATCGGCGACATGCCGCGCAGCGAGGGTGAGGTGAAGAACCTGGCCAGCGGCGCGCCACTGGGCGAACCGGAGACCACCGACTACCTGCCGGGCATGAATGGCCGGCCTTGGGGCAAGGTGGTGAACGGCCACGTGGCGCTGGTCGGCCCGGTGTCGATCCTGCGCGAGAACGCGCTGGTGGTGGCGCAGCCGGAGATGCAGTTCATCGCCAACTACAAGGCCGGCGGCAAGAAACAGTCGGCGAAATTCCCGGGCGTGGCCAACGCCTACGAAGGCGAGGACAAGGTGCTCTACCGGGTGTTCGCGGCGGACCCGGCGACGTCGCCGGTCACCTGCATGGACATCGTCTTCGACAAGCGTTCGGGTGCCGCCAGCGGCGGGGAGATCTACTACCCGAAGCAAGGCCAGGCCTACGTCGCCAACTTCCAACCCATCCGAAAATAACGAGAGCTGACCATGTTCGATACGATTCGAGCGTTCTTCCTCGCCTACTGGTACGTCGTGGTACCGGTGGTGACCCTGTGCTTCCTGGCCATTCCGGTAATCGTGTACTGGAACGAGGTGCGCTACTGGCTGATGAACGTGCGCATGCGTCTGCCGATGGTGGGGCGCATCCGCAGCTGGGTCCGTCATCCGGGCACTCCGGAGGACTCCGGTTTCCTCAGCTCCGAGCGTGAGCTGTGCTCCTTCTATGCCAAGTACTACGACGACCACAAGGTGGACAAGGCCTTCTTCAAGAAGTGCGAGAACTACCTGGCCAAGGCCAACGAGGATGGGCGCCGCGAGAAGAGCCTGGGCATCTGGGCGCTGATCATCGTGCTGATGCTGATCGAGGCCACCGCGTTCGGTTACGCCCTGGCGCCGTTCGCCCTGACCCTGGCCACGCCCAAGACCGCCATGATCGGCGCCTTCGCCATCGGCCTGGTGATCTCCATCATCTGCCTGCTGCTCTCGGAGTTCGCCGGTCGCGAGCTGTACAAGAACTCGGTGGTCGGCCACATCATGTCCTTCGAGGACCTGCGTGGCACCGGCGACATGGGCGACATGGTGCGCAAGAACCTGATCACCATCGACAACACCACCGATGACGACGCCCGTCCCGAGTTCCAGCAGATGCTCAACCGCGTGCGCGCACCCAAGGACGGCGCGATGCCGGCCAAGCGCTACCGCGTGGTGTCGGCCTATACCGTGTTCATCGTGGTGCTGGCTTGCGCTGCCTTTTGGGTGCGTACCGAAACCCTGAACGCCCAGGAGGCCGAGCTGATCGCCAACCCGCCGGCGGTGAGCCAGTCCGCCGACGACTTCCCCAGCGGGGGCGACGACGACTTCCCGCTGACCGACGACATGGCCAGTCTGAGCCAGCAGTCCGCCGGCAAGAGCGCCCAGGACCAGATCGACGCGCTGCACCGTGCCTCGCTGGTGACCTTCGCCGTACTCAGCGTGCTATTCGTGTTCATCCAGACCACCTCGACCTTCCTGGCCTACATCTTCGGCTTCGCCGGCACCCATTCGCGCAAGGCCTGGGAAATGACCCACGATTTCGCCAACGCCGATGAGTTCGAGCGTCACCACCTGAGCAAGGCGCGCTCCATCGCGGTGGACGCACAAAGCTCGCTCGGTACCCTGCAGGGCCTGCAATCCCGCGTGTTCCGCGTCAGCGGTACGACCAAGACCGACACCGGCAAGAACCTCCAGCAGCGCACCTTCGAGAATTACCTCGTGTACGCCGCCAACGAGGCGACCGGCAAGCAGACCGACGAGATGATGCGCAACTTCATCCAGAAGGGCATCGACCGCGTCCAGGCGCTGATCGACGAAGGCGACCTCAACGCCGCGGCGAAGGCTTTCAACGACATCGGCCCCGCCGTGGCGAGCATCAACACCAGCAACCAGGACCTGCTGCCGCTCAAGCAGAAGTTCGAATCGCTGCGTCCGATGTTCCAGGCCGTGCTCGCTCCTCGTCCCGAGCCGGTGGCCGCCGCCGTCCAGGTGGTTGTGGCCGAGCCCGTGGCTGTCGCTCCGGTCGTGGCTGCCGAGGTTGTCGCGCCGGTTGCCGCCGCACCCGCCGCACCAGTAGAGGCGCCGGCCTTCGACAAGAATGCCTGGGGCGATCTGACCGACCTGGAAGAAGAAGACCTGCCTCAGGTTGCCGCCAAATACGCGGTGGACGTCGCGCAGTTGCGCCGCGCGCGCAAGCTGCAACAGCTGGAGAAGGTGTGATGAAACTGCGAGGCCTGCTCCTGGCGCTGGCCCTCGTGCCCGCCGCCGTGATGGCGGCGGAGCGCAATGACGTGCCCAGTTGCTACGCCGCCGCCAAGGTCGAGGAATTCCGCACGCCCGCATCCGGGCGGATGCTCACCGTGGTGGTGGACCAGACCACGCCGCTGACCCCGGACCTGCAACGCACGGCCTGGGGCCATATCAAGCGCTTCATGCAGCCGGGCGACAAGCTGCGCCTGTACAGCTTCAGCGCCTACCTGGACGGGCACTACACCCAGCTGCGCTTCGCCGGCGAGCTGGAGCGTCCGCTACAGGCCTCGGTGATCGAGGACGTGCCGATGATGTCCACGCGCAAGCTGGACAACTGCCTCAAGGGGCAGCCGCAGATCATGTTCAAGCGCTTCGGCCAGGCCTTCGCCAAGGCGATGGGCACCTCCAGCAGCGACATTCCCCGCAGCGAGATCCTCTTCTCGCTCAAGGAAATCGGCCAGGACATGCAGAAGGCGGACGGGGTGGACGACAATGTCGTCTTCCTCCTCTCCGACATGCTGGAGTACAGCGACTTCGGCAGCTTCTACGTGGCCAACGGCATCCGCACCATCGACCCGACGGTGGAACTGGCCAAGGTGCAGAAGCAGAACCTGATGGCCGACTTCGCCGGCGCGCGGGTCTACGTGCACGGCGCGGCCTTCGTCCCGACCACGGCGAAGAATGGCTACCGCAGCGGCAAGATGATCCAGAACCTGCAAGGCTTCTGGAGCGCCTACTTCGCGAAGTCCAACGCCGAGCTGCGCGGCTTCGGCAACCCCGAGCTGACCTCCGCCCTGGAGTGATCGGCCCGTTCCAGCCCCGCTGCGCCGTTCGGCGCCGGGGCCGGATCCATCCACGACGCCGGGTTTTGCCCCGGCGTTGCGTTATTCGCGGTCAGCGGCTGGGTTGCAGCGTCAGCACGCGATTACGGCCACCTTCGGCCAGCAGGTAACCGCCCTTGCCGTCGGGAACGATGGTCTGCGGCGCCTTGAGGAACGACAGCACGGTCTGCGGCTCGCCCTTGCCATCCCACAGCAGCAGGCGTGCGCGGTGGGTGGAGTCTTCGCTGATCCAGATGCCCCGTGCGTCGCACATGACGAAGGTGGGCTTGTTCAGGCCGCCGAGGATTTCCGGGTCGTGGCCGTCGTCACGGAGCTCGCGGATCGCGCCACGGTTCTTCTGGGTGTAGAGCAGGCGGCCATCGGTGCAGCGGGTGATCGACTCGGCTTCGTCGAGGCGCTCGCGCACTACGCTCAGGTCGCCGTCGCTCCAGCGGTAGCGCAGCAGCCGGCCGCGGTCGTGGCGGTCCTCGATGGCATAGAGGGCGTCGCCATCATCCCACAGCCCCTGTATCGAGTTGCCCTGGAACAGTGTGCTGAGCTTGCCGTCCTTGAGCATCTGCACCGGCCTGTCGTCCGTTTCCTGGCTGAACACCCAGCCGCCACGGGCGGCGATCAGCCCGTCCGGCTTGGACAGGCCGTCGATCACCACCTTGCGTTCACCGCTCGGGGTGATGCGCAGGATGTTGCCCTGGTCGTCCTTCAGTTCCTGGCTGACCAACAGGCCGCCGTCGGCCAGCGGGACGATGGAGGCGGCTTTCTTCACCTCGCGTTGCAGTACCTGGACGTTCCAGCCAGCGGCGGCCTGGACCGGGTAGAAGTCCTGCCAGATGAAGAAGCCGACGGCCGCGGCGACGGTGAGGGCGGCGGCGGAGAGGGCGATGCGCAAGGGCGAGCGGCGAGGAGAGTCGGTCATGAGGGGGCGAGTCGTTATTGTTGGAAGGAGGCGGGCATTCCCGGCCAGCCGGTACGGCCGTGCATGGTAGCGGCTGTCGAGGGCCGGGGGATAGCGGAGCCTCCACAGGTGGGAAAACCCTTCCAACGCCGGATCAGGCGAGCGTGGGGCTCCCTCCCGGCACGATGGAGGTCGGGTAGGGGACATCCAGGCATTTTCTCGACACATTGCAAGCAGTTGGCGGAGGTTCGTGCGCAACGCCTGTGCGGGAGGAGAGGGAGGGCAAACTGATAGCAATGACCTACAATTTGTAGGTCCTTTGCTGAGGACACCCAGACGGCTGTTGCGGACAGGAGGTCAGCAACAGCCGTCTTTCTATTCTGGCGGGGCTCAATCGGCCAGGTGCACCAGCGAACCAGGCAGGGGCCGGATCGGGCCCGCTTTCGGCTGGTGCGTCGGCGTGCCGCGCAGCAGCCCGGACAACCCATCGGCCGCGGCGGGCTTGCCGAACAGGTAACCCTGGGCCGCCTCGCATCCCAGGCTCTGCAACTGGCGATGCTGGCTGGGGTTCTCCACGCCTTCGGCTACGACCCGCAGGCCCAGTTCGCGGCCCAGCGCCAGGGCGTTGGTCAGCACGATCAGGCGGCGCGGATCGCCCGTATTGAGGTTGGCGAGGAAGCTGCGGTCGAGCTTCAGCTCGGTGAACGGCAGCTCCACCAGGCGTTGCAGGTTGGAGTGCTTGCAGCCGAAATCGTCGATGGCCAGGCCGCAGCCCAGCAGGCGCAGGCGCAGCACGTTCTCCAGGCTGGACGGCAGCGCGTGCAACGGCGACGACTCGGTCAGCTCGAAGGTGACGTTCCGTGGATCGATCTCCATGCGCCGCAGTTCGCACTCGACGCTGACGGCGAAATCGGTCCGGGCGATCTGCTCGGGTTCCAGGTTGAAGGACAGTTCCAGGTCGGTCCGGCCGTGGGCCCGCAGGGCGTCATGGGCCTGTGCCATCTGCTGGAACAGCAGCGCATCGAGCATTCCATCACGGCGCAGGGCTGGCAGAAATTCGTCCGGCAGCAGTACCTGCCCGTCCTCGCGGTGCCAGCGGGCGAGCACTTCGAAACCATAGATCTGCGCGGTGGCCACCATGACCTTGGGTTGCAGGGCCACGCGCAACTCGCCGCGCTCCAGCACCCGACCGATGTCGGCGCCATCGAGGGCGCCCAGGTGGCGAGGCGATACGCTCCGCTCCAACGCGTGAGGTTCGAAATCCACCAGCAGGGCGCGCAGGCGCTCCAGGGTGGCCGGCTCGTTGCCCAGCCAGAACACCTTCATGCCCTGCAGCCGCAGCAGGTGCGCCAGCGTCGACCAGGTGCCCGGCGCCATCTCGCCGCTGACCACCACGCCGTGGGCGAGTTGCTCGCGCGCCACGGTCTGGAGGAACTCCAGGCGCGGCACCGGATCGATGTGCACATCGCAGATCAGCAGATGCACGCCGCCGACGCTGCGCAGCCGGTCCAGAACCAGGGCGTTGCCGGACACCTCCGCGAGGACGCTGTAGCCGAGGTGGTGGAGGGCGGTCACCGCCGCCGAACGGTGAGGACCGGACGCCTGCAGGATCAGCGCGGAAAGGGGAGGCATGGAAGACTCGGATGGGCGTTTGGGGCCTCGGCATTCTGAGAATTGGCGCTCGCTTGGTGAATCGTCCAATTCCGCTTTTGCTATCAGAGAAATCCTATTTGGAGGCTCCCGACGGCCCATCGCTCAGCCTTTGCCCCCACCTGCGGCACCCGGCCAGGCGCCATGCCGGCCAGGTCGGGGCGGCCACGGTTCACAGGGCGGCCTTGACCCTGGCGCGTGGCTCGGCTGGCAACCAGCCCTGCCACACCTGCGGGTTGGCCTTGAGGAAATCGCGCGCGGCCTCGCGCGGTTCCTGGCGCGTCTCGCTCATCCTGGCCAGGGCCGCGTTGAGCAGGTCGATGGGGATGTCGACCTTCTCGAACAGCGCCACCAGTTCCGGGTATTGCCGGTGGAAGGGCGCGGAAACCCCTACCGACAGCTTGGCCGGCAGCGAACGGCTGCCCCGCGGATGGGGATTGTCGGGGTCGGAGAGGGTCTTCCAGGCCTCGGCGTCGAACGGCGGCTCCTCCAGGCGCAGCAGCTTGTAGCGGCCCATCAGCGGGGTCGGGGACCAGTAGTAGAACAGCACCGGCTTGCCCCGGCGGATCGACGAGGCGATCTCGGCGTCCATTGCGGCGCCCGAGCCGCTGCGGAAGTTCACGTAGCTGCCTTCCAGCCCGTAGGCCTTGAGCTTCTGCGAGTTGACGATCTCCGACGTCCAGCCGGTGGGGCTGTTGAGGAAGCGACCCTTGTCCGGCGACTCGGGGTCGCGAAACACCTCGCGGTAGCGCGGCAGGTCGCTCACCGAGCGCAGTTCCGGGGCCTGCGGGGCGATGCCGCGCGCCGGGTCGCCGTGGACCACGTAGTCCGGCACCCACCAGCCCTCGTCGGCGTGCTTCACCAGGTTGCCCAGGCCGAACACCCGGCCTGCGGCTTCGGCCTTGATCCAGGCCGGGCTGCGGCCGGTCCATTCCTCGCCGATGACCTGGATGTCGTTGCGTGCCAGCGCGGCCTCCAGGCTCACGGTACTGCCCGGCAGGGTATCGGTGGGGTAGCCGTAGCCCTGTTCCACCAGCAGGCGCAGCATCTCGGTGATCAGGCTGCCGCTTTCCCAGGTCAGCTCGCCAAAGTGGATCGGTTTGCGTTCCTCGGCGGCCTGGACGCCTTGCCCCAGCAGGCCCAGGGCGAGCAGCGCGGTGCCCAGCCAGCGTGTGATCGTGTGCATGTGCGGATCCTTGTCGTGCCCGGAAGTCGGTGGTCAGCTTTGTATAGTAGAAGGTCCTCTCCGGCACGGCCGGCGAGCGGTTGGCTATGGGGAGCCGATCGCCGTGCGCCACGGCATTCGGGGGTGGCGTCAATACCTCTGGCGCAGCCTCGAAATAGTTCTAGGCTTGCGCAGGCCTCCATCTGCTTCAGATCAGTCCTGTCTCCTTGCCCGAGGACTAGAACGGAATCACCGACCCGACAGGGCCAGCTTCGGAAGGAGTCGAATCATGAAACATCTATCCCACGTGGAGGGCGGCACGGGCGACGGCAAGGTCGGCCTGTTCGGCCTCACCTCACTGATCGTCGGCAGCGCCATCGGCTCGGGCATCTTCGCCTTGCCCGCCACGCTCACGGGCGGCGCCGGCGCCCTCGGTATCCTCTGCGGCTGGGCCATCGTCGCCTTCGGGATGCTGTCGCTGGTCTCGGTCTATCGCAACCTCACCCTGCGCCAGCCGAACATCGACGACGGCATCTACGGCTGGTCCAAGGCCGGTTTCGGGCATATTGCCGGGTTCATTGGCGCGTACGGCCACGGCGCCGGCGACGCCATCGGCAACGCCTCCTACCTGGTGGTGATCTTCAGTGCCCTGGGCGCCTTCGGGGTGTTCTCCTACTTCGGCGATGGCACTACCTGGCCGGCGATCTTCGCCGCCTCCGCGCTGCTGTGGGTCATCAACGCGCTGGTGCTGCGTGGGGTGAAAACCAGCACCACGGTGAACAACGTCGCCACCGTCGCCAAGGTGGTGCCCATCGTGCTGTTCATCGGCCTGGCGCTCTACCACTTCGACAGCCGCGTGTTCATGACCGACTTCCGTGGCCAGAGCCACGGCGCCTCGATCTTCGCGCAGAGCAAAACCGTGCTGCTGGCCGCCATGTGGACGCTGATCGGCCTGGAGTCCGGGACCATCTACGCCACCCGCGCGCGCAAGCTCTCCGATGTGGCCAAGGCATCCACCCTCGGTGCGATCATCGTCTCGCTGCTGCTGGTGGGCACCTCGGTGCTGGCGCTGGGTATCCTGCCCGCCGCGCAGATCACCCAACTGCACCAACCGTCGATGGCCGGGTTGATGGCCGCGATGGTCGGTCCCTGGGGCGGCATGCTGATCAACATCTGCCTGATCGTCTCGGTGGTCGGCGCGCTGATCGCCTGGGTCGCCCTGAGTGCCGAGGAAGTCATGCTGTCCGGTCGCGGCAAGAGCGCCACCCAGTGGCTCGGCCGGCTCAACACCGCCGGTGCGCCGCGCAACGCCATGTGGCTCACCACGGGGATCGCCCAGGCGATGATGCTGGTCGCCGGTTTCAGCCATGCCGGTTATCTCGCGCTGTTGTCGTTCTCCACCTCGCTGGCGCTGATCCCATACCTGCTGTCGTCGATGTATTCCTTCAAATGCGCCTGCACCGGGCGTGGCTACGAGGGTGACAAGGTGCACGGCCGTTACTGGGAAATGGCCCTGTCGGCCTTCGCCGTGTGCTTCGTGCTGTTCATGCTCTATGGCGCTGGCCTGAAGTATGTGCTGCTGGCCTCCGTGGTCTGGGCCGTCGGCCTGCCGCTGTTCATCCTCGGCAAACGCGAGCAGCGGGAGAAACTCAGCGCCGTGGAATGGATCGTCTGCCTCGTCGTGATCGGCATGGCCCTGGCCGGCCTGCTCGGTCTGTGGACGGGCCACCTGGTGCTCTGAGGTTTCGTTCCATCCCCCGGCCCGGGCGGGCCGGGGCCTTCCGGCCGCCTTCGGGGCGGCCTTCTGCCATGCACCGTCCGGGCCATTTCCGGTCGACCCCCGTGGCCTCGCATGTTACGGTCCAGTGACTCCTTCAACCGTCCGTTGCGGCTTCGCAGGCGCAACGGCACGAGCTGCAAACGGAGAAATGGCTTATGTCACGTCCCCCGCAACGAGGACCTGTCGACACGGCCATGACCCCGCATAGCGAGGTCTCAGCCACTGCGCTGCTGCAACTCTGGCTCGGCCAGCACACGCAGACCGCAGTGTTCCTGGATGTCGACGGAACCCTTCTGGACATCGCCGAAGCCCCCGACGCGGTATACGTCCCGCCCGGGCTGGTCGATGCGCTCAGCGAGCTGCATCGACGCCTCGACGGTGCCCTGGCCCTGATCAGCGGCCGCCCGGTCGAAGAGCTCGACCGGCTGCTCCATCCCCTGCGCCTGCCCGCCAGCGGCGGTCACGGCGCCCACTGGCGCGAAACCGGCGACAGTCCGCTGCGCCGCACCACCAAGGACTTGCCCGCCTGCGTGCGCGTGCAGCTCAATGCGCTCGCCTGCGCCCATGCCGGCGTACTGGCCGAAGACAAGGGCAGCAGCTTCGCCCTGCATTACCGCACCGCGCCCGACAGCGCGCCGGCGCTGCGCGTGGCCTTGCAGGCGCTGCTCAGCGCGCCGGAAGGCGCGGGCCTGTGCTTGCTGGGTGGCAAGCAGGTCTACGAAATCATCGCCGAGGACGTGGACAAGGCCGGCGCGATCCAGCGCCTGATGACCACGCCGGCGTTCGACGGGCGCCGCCCGCTGTTTGTCGGCGACGACCTCACCGACCAACCCGCCCTGGCCCTGATGCCCGGCCTGCAAGGGCTGGGACTCTCGGTCGGGCGCACGCTGCCGGGGGCGAGTGCCGTCTTCGCCGACGCGGCGGCGGTCCGTACCGCACTCATCCTGGCGGCAGGAGGAAACCCTCGATGACTGAACGGCACGACGGAGCACTGGAACTGGGTCTGATCGGCAACTGCCGCGTGGCCGCCCTGGTCAACCCACTGGGACGGTTGGTGTGGTGGTGCTACCCCAACTTCGATGGCGACCCGGCGTTCTCCCGGCTGCTGGCCGGCGACGAGGAAAAGGGCTTCGCCGACGTGCTGCTCGACGGCCAGGTCAGCCACGTATCCGAGTACCAGCGCAACACCGCGATCATCACTACGATCCTGCGCGACGACAGCGGCGGGGCCGTGCGCATCACCGACTTCGCCCCGCGCTTCCTGCAATACGGCCGGGTATTTCGCCCGGCCCAGCTGTGCCGGCTGATCGAGCCTCTGGAAGGGCTGCCCAGGATCACCCTGCGCGTGCGCCCGACCCACGGCTACGGCAAGCCGCGCCGCAGCGTGGCGGGCTCCAGCCACATCCGCTACCTGGACGGTGACGAGCCGATCCGCCTGACCACCGATGCGCCGCTGTCCTACCTGCTCAATGAAACCCGCTTCGCCCTGCGCCATCCGGTGAGCATGGTGATCGGCATGGACGAGCCGCTGGACAACGCACCCGGCGAGGTCGTGCGGGAATTTCTCAAGCGCACCCAGGGCCACTGGCACGACTGGGTGCGGGGCCTGGCGATCTCCTTCGAATGGCAGCAGGTGGTGATCCGCTCGGCCATCACCCTCAAGCTGTGCAACTTCGAGGAAACCGGCGCGATCATCGCCGCCGCCACCACCTCCATCCCCGAGGCGCCCGGTTCCCAGCGCAACTGGGACTACCGCTACTGCTGGCTGCGCGATGCCTACTTCGTCATTCTCGCCCTCAACCGCCTGGGCACCACCCGCACGATGGAGGGCTACATCGACTTCATCACCACCGTGGCCAGCGGCGATGCCGAACTCAAGCCGCTGTACGGCATCATCCCCGACATGGATCTCACCGAGCGCAACGAGCCGGACCTCGCCGGCTTCCTCGACCACGCGCCGGTGCGCGTCGGCAACCAGGCGGTGGAGCAGAACCAGCACGACGTGTTCGGCTCCGTGGTGCTCGCGGTGCTGCAGAGTTTCGTCGACGATCGCCTGCCCAGCCCCAGCAGCGACGGCATGCTGCAACTGCTCGAGTCCCTCGCCGCCAAGGCCGCGCACGCCGCCTTCGAAGCCGACGCCGGAATCTGGGAATACCGGGGCCGGCAGCGCATCCACACCCATTCCGCGCTGCTCTGCTGGGTCGCCTGCGACCGCGTGGGACGGCTGTGCGGGCGGCTCGGCCGGAGCGAGGCGGCGCGTGACTGGATGGCCCGGGCGGCGAACCTGCGCGAGCGCATCCTTCGCGAGGCCTGGAGCGAACGCAAACAATGCTTCACCGGCAGCTTCGGCTTCGACGACCTCGACGCCAGCGTGCTGCTGATGCATGAACTGGGCATCATCGAAGCCGACGACCCGCGCTTCGTCGCCACCGTCGAATGCATCGGCCGCGAACTCAACGTCAACGGCCACCTGCTGCGCTACGCCGCGCCGGACGACTTCGGCGTGCCGGAAACCGCCTTCCTGGTGGTCAAGTTCTGGTACCTCGACGCGCTTGCCGCCATCGGCCGCCGCGACGAAGCCCGCGCGCTGTTCGAAGAGCTGATCGCCGCGCGCAACCGCTACGGCCTGCTCTCCGAGGACCTGCACCCGCACACCGGAGAACTCTGGGGCAACATCCCGCAGACCTACTCGATGGCCGGGTTGATCAACTCGGCCATGCGTCTGTCCATTGGCTGGGAGGAGGGTCTATGCCGCGCCTCGTGGTGATCTCCAACCGGGTCATGGTGCCTGACGAATTCAACCCGGCCGCGCCCGGCGGCCTCGCCGTCGCGGTGGAGGCCGCCATGCGCCAGCGCGAAGGCATCTGGTTCGGCTGGAGCGGGCAGGTGGCCGAGGAACCGGGCCCGCTCGCCACCCTGGAGCGCGGCAACCTCACCTACATCCTCACCGACCTGCATCCGCAGGACTTCGACGAGTACTACAACGGCTTCGCCAACCGCGTGCTCTGGCCGATCCTGCACTACCGGGTCGACCTCGCCGAGTTCAGCGAGGCCGACTTCGGCGGCTACCGGCGCGTCAACGAATTTTTCGCCGAGCGCCTGAGCCCGCTGCTGGAGCCGGACGACGTGCTCTGGGTGCACGACTACCACCTCATCCCGCTCGCCCTGGCCCTGCGCGCCCGCGGGCACGCCAACCGCATCGGCTTCTTCCTGCACATCCCCATGCCGCCGGCGGACCTGCTCACCGCGATGCCGCACCACGCCGAACTGATCCGCGCCCTCACCGAATACAACCTGATCGGCTTCCAGACCGAAAACGACGCCAGCAATTTCGCCCGCTACCTCACCCGCGTGGTCGGCGCCGCCACCCCGGATGGCCGTCGCTACCACCTGGAAGACCAGCACTTTCGCGTCGGCGTGTTCCCCGTGGGCGTGGATGCCGACGGCTTCCGTGCGCTCGCCGAGAACGCCTCGCGGACCCCGGCCGCCGACGACCTGCGCGAAAGCCTCGGCGGCCGCGCGCTGATGGTCGGTGTGGACCGCCTCGACTATTCCAAGGGGATCGTCAACCGCCTGGACGGCTACGAACGTTTCCTGGAGCGCTACCCGGAATGGCACAACCGCGTGACGTGCCTGCAGATCTCCCCCGGCAGCCGCCAGGACATCCCCGAATACGCCGACATCGACGCCGCGGTCAGCGCCCGGGTCGGGCACATCAACGGCCGCTTCGGCGCCGTGTCCTGGGTACCGCTGCGCTACGTCGGGCGCAATCACCACCGCGAGGACATCGCGATGGTCATGCGCCACGCCCGTATCGGCCTGGTGACGCCGCTGCGCGATGGCATGAACCTGGTGGCCAAGGAGTTCGTCGCCGCGCAGGACCCGGACGATCCCGGCGTGCTCATCCTCTCGCAGTTCGCCGGCGCCGCCGCCGAGCTGGGTGGTGCGCTGATCATCAACCCTCACGACCGCGACGCCCTGGCCGACGCCATCAACACCGCCCTGCGCATGCCGCTGGGCGAGCGCCGGGCGCGTCATCGCGACATGTACGCGGTGCTCCAGGCCAACGACATCCGCTTCTGGGGGCCGAGCTTCATCGACGCGCTGACAAGACCGGGGAGGGCGCTGAACTGGTTGTCGAACCATTACCTCAGCCATTGAGGCTGTTTGCGGGTGCGGGGGCGGGGGCGCCCAATGCCTGCTCGCGAAGCACACGCTGCGCTTGTGCCGGGGTGTGCCGGAACGCCGATCGCGGATGAATCCGCTACTACGAAAGCTGCACCTTGACGTAGGAGCTTGTCCGCGATGCTCCTGCTCTTCGCAGGGCGGATAGCGTTGCGTGCAATTTGCCGTACCGGCTACGTTCCGCGGGGTTGGAGCTGGCTTTCGAGGCCTCAACGGAACAATCGGAAATCCACCCGCCCGACAGGCTGAAACGCTTCAAGAATGGGGCTTTGCGCCTGTCCAGAGTTCACTTCTAACCTTCGACCGCCCGTCAAATACCCCCGTCTACGATAAAAAAAACTACCAATTCCCCACACCCCATGTATTCTGCTCGCGCTGCCTGCCCGGTAAAGCGCCGCGACTTGATGTTCTGTCTACACGATGTTCCATCTCCTCGGCACCTCTTCACTACGCATTCAGCTCATGGTCGGTCGGTATTCGACTGGCCTTTAGCAATCAATATTCTGGAGACAACATCATGTCCGATCGTCAAAACGGCACCGTCAAGTGGTTCAACGCTGAGAAGGGCTTCGGCTTCATCACCCCGGAAAGCGGCCCGGACGTATTCGTTCACTTCCGTCAGATCGAAGGTAACGGCTACAAGTCCCTCGACGAAGGCCAAAAGGTCAGCTTCATCGTGACCGCCGGTCAGAAAGGCCCGCAGGCCGAGCAAGTTCGCGCCGTCTAATCGACGCCACTTGTAGAAAAAGCCCCGCATTCGCGGGGCTTTTTCATTCTCGCTGTCAAAATGCCGTCCGATGCCGCGCCGCTGTCAGACACTATCCTCGGTCTCGATCACCAGAATGCGCGCCTCGCCTTGAGGGTGAGCTACATGCTCGGTGCCGATCGACGCATAGAAGATATCCCCGGTTTCCAGCATGACCTTATGCTCGCCGGCGGTATCGCGATAGTGCATTTCCACCCGTCCGTCGAGCACCGCGAACACTTCCTCACCGTCGTTGATGTGCCATTTGTATGGCTGGTCGGTCCAGTGCAGGCGGGTGGTGATTCCGTTCATCTTGGTGATATCGAGCGCGCCCCAGGGGCGATTCGCGGTGAAGTGCTTGCTGCGGATGATTTTCAAGATGTCCTGGCTCCGTCGGGTGTTTGCCCATGCGGGGTGGATGGTCTGCCAGCCGGTACAGCAGCGTTGGCCTCGCGCGGACAATAATGCGGGTTTGTGCGCCGTGCCAGATTATCCGGTGGTTATGTCTGACTGATCCCGCCTGTCAGCTTTCGACAGCGTCGGAGGGCCTCAGGGCACCCCAAAAGCCCCCTCCAGCCACTCGCAGAACCTCATCGCCTGTGCATCCCGCTCGCTCTGCTGATGCACCAGCAGCGACCAATTCGGCCCGCGCACGGTCTGTTCGCACAGCGGCGTCAGCAGGCCGTTGTCCCTGGCATCGCCAGCCAGCAACCGGCTCACCAGCGCGATGCCCAGGCCCTGGCTGGCTGCATCGAGCAGCAGGCCGGGGTCGGAGAAGTTCAGGCCTTCGCTGTGCTGGCCGATGTCGGCGCCGCCTTGTACGTGCCAGTGCGCCCAGTCCATTTCCCGTTCGCCGTGCAGGGTAGTGCGCGTCGCTGCCGGCTGATCCAGCAGGCGCGGGTGGCAGGCGGGGTAGAGGCGGTCTTCCAGCAGCACGCGGAAGCGGCATTCAGCCTGGGCGCTGAGGTCGTCGCGCACGGCGATGTCGATGGTCTGGGTGGCCATGTCCGGGGTTTCGTCGGTGGTCAGTAGCCACAGGTCGATCTGCGGGTGGTGCGTATGGAAGTCGCCCAGGCGCGGCACCAGCCAGTGACGGGCGAAGGCCGGGGTGGTGTTGACCACCAGTTGGTTGGGCTTGCGGTACTGGTCCAGGCGGCGGATGCCCACTGCCAGTTGTTGCAGCAGCGACTGGGTGGTGCTGAGCAGGTCGAAACCGGCGTCGGTGAGGGCGACCTTGCGGCCATTGCGGTGGAACAACGGCTGCTCGATGAAGCTTTCCAGGCTGCGGATCTGTTGGCTGATGGCGGACTGGGTGAGGTGCAGTTCCTCCGCCGCCTTGTGGAAGCTGCCCAGCCGGGCGGCGGCTTCGAAGCCGCGCAGGGTGTTCAGGGGAGGCCAGTGCTTGAGCATGATCGATAAGTTCTGCTGATCAGATTTACGCAAAATCTATCGTTTGTTGTCGCGGTTTCACAGGCCTAGGATGGTTTCAGGCGCCGCTTAATCCTTTTCTTCCGATAAAAAATCCTAACCAAAGGCTTTGTGTATGCATTTCAACGAACTGCAGAACGGCTGGCGCATGCCCGCAGAATGGGTACCTCACGCAGCGACCTGGATGGCGTTTCCGCATAACCGTCCGCTCTGGGAAGGCGGCTGGCGCGTGACCCTGGAGCAGGTGCAGGAAGACTTCGCCCGGGTGGCCAACGCCATCGCCCGCTTCGAGCCGGTGAAGCTGGTGGTCGATCCGTCCGCCATGGCCCGCGCTGCTGAGCTGTGCGGGCCGAACGTCGAGCTGGTCGCGCTGCCCATCGATGACAGCTGGTGCCGAGACTCCGGGCCGACCTTCGTCTGCCATCCGCAACACGGCGTGGCCGGGGTGAGCTGGCGCTTCAACGCCTGGGGCGGCAAGTCGGCGCATACCCTCGACGAAGGACTGGGCCGGCGCATCCTCAATCAGTTGGGTCTGGACTGCTTCGGCACGCCGCTGGCCAACGAGGGCGGGGCGATCCACGTGGACGGCGAGGGCACGCTGATCACCACCGAGTCGGTGTTGCTCAACTCCAATCGCAATCCCGGCGTGAGCAAGCGCGAGATGGAGGACATCTTCGCCCGCCTGCTGGGCGTGAGCAAAACCATCTGGCTGCCGGGCGATCCGCAGTACGTCACCGGCGACGTGACCGACGGCCATGTCGATGGCGTGTGCGCCTTCGCCCGGCCCGGCGTGCTGCTGGTGGACGCGACCCGCGATACGTCCAGCGCCTACGCCGAGGTCGCCCGCGAGAACCGCCGCGTGTTGGAGCTGGCCACCGATGCCAAGGGCCGCTCCTTCGAACTGATCGAACTGTTCGAAGCCAGCGCGGCGGTGGACCCTGAGGCGGAAGTCTTCTGCGCGTCCTACACCAACTTCTACCTGGCCAACGGCGCGGTGATCATGCCGGCCTATGGCATCGCCGCCGACGACGAGGCCGCCGCCACCCTGGCCCGTGCCTTCCCCGGTCGCGAGGTGGTGCCGGTGCGCATCAACCACCTGGCCCACGGCGGCGGCGGGGTGCACTGCATCACCCAGCAGCAGCCGGCCTGGCCGCTGGAGGGCGTGTGATGAGCAAGCTGACCGTTGCGGTGCTGCAGTTCGCCTGCAGCTGGGACCTGCCGCGCAATCTCGACGAAGCCGAGCGCCGCGTGCGCGAGGCGGCCGCTGCCGGGGCGCGACTGATCCTCCTGCCCGAGTTGTTCGCCACGCCGTATTTCTGCATCGAACAGGATCACGCCCACCTGGCGCTAGCGCAGCCCTATGACGACAGCCCGCTGCTGCGGCGCTTCGCCCGATTGGCGGCGGAGCTGGAGGTGGTGCTGCCGATCAGTTGGTTCGAGCGCGCCGGCAACGCCTACTTCAACTCGCTGACCGTCGCCGACGCCGACGGCCGCCTGCTCGGGGTGTACCGCAAGACGCACATTCCCAACGCCATCGGCTACCAGGAGAAGGAGTACTTCAGCCCCGGCGATACCGGCTTCCGCGTCTGGGATACCGCCGTCGGCCGCCTCGGTGTGGGTATCTGCTGGGACCAGTGGTTCCCCGAGACGGCGCGCTGCCTGGCGCTGCAAGGGGCGGAAATCCTGCTGTTCCCCACCGCCATCGGCTCCGAGCCGGGCGCGGCGCA
This sequence comes from Pseudomonas sp. MT3, assembly GCF_054720805.1. NCBI lineage: Bacteria > Pseudomonadati > Pseudomonadota > Gammaproteobacteria > Pseudomonadales > Pseudomonadaceae > Pseudomonas > Pseudomonas sp. MT3. The sequence goes on along the minus strand of NZ_JBTVPY010000001.1, from coordinate 334,478 downwards.
ACTGGATTCCCGCGATCACTGGCAGACCGCCCAGCGCGGCCACGCCGCCGCCAACCTGCTGCCGGTGCTGGCGGCCAACCGCATCGGCGAGGAAATGGCGCCCAGCGATGACGCCCTGCGCATGCGCTTCTACGGCTCGTCCTTCATCACCGACCACAAGGGCGCGCTGCTGGCCGAGGCCGGGCGCAACGAGGCCGCCATGCTGGTCCGCGAGCTGGACCTCGACCTGGCCCGCGAGGAGCGCCTGACCTGGGGCGTCTACCGCGATCGCCGTCCGGAAATGTACGGCCCGCTGCTCGGCCTCGATGGCCGCCACCTGCACCCGCGCTGGCAAGGAGTCTGACCATGCACAAGCACCTGCTGATCGGCGCGCTGGGGTTGTCCCTGGCGTGCGCCCTGCAACCGGCCACGGCCGAAGAGAAGGTCCTGCGCCTGTTCAACTGGGCGGATTACTTCGCCCCCGATACCCTGGCAAATTTCACTGAAGAGACCGGGATCCGCGTCATCTACGACGTGATGGACAGTAGCGAGACGCTGGAGGCCAAGATGATGGCCGGGCACAGCGGCTACGACCTGATCTTCCCCGGCGACACCGTCGCCGAACGACTGATGCGCGCCGGCGCCTTGCAGAAGCTCGACGAGAGCAAGCTGGAGCACTTGGGCGAGATCGAGCCGGGTCTGCAGAGCCTGCAGACCAAGTACCCATACTCGCGCCATGCCGTGGTGCCCTACACCTGGGGCAGCATCGGCCTGACCTACAACCAGGCGAAGATCGAGCAGCGCATGCCCGGCGCGCCGGTGAACAGCCTGGACATGCTGTTCAAGCCGGAGCTGGCCAAGCACTTCGCCGATTGCGGCATCTCGATGATCGACTCGCCAGACGAGGTGCTGGCCGTGGTGCTGAATTACCTGGGCCGTGACCCGCGCAGCGGCAAACCGCAGGACCTGGCCGACGCGCTGGCGACGCTGAATGGCATCCGTCCGTACATCCGCAAGTTCCAGTCGCAGCCGGTGACCCAGCTGGTGAACGGTGACCTGTGCCTGTCGCTGGGCTACAGCGGCGACGTGATCCAGTCCCAGCGCGCCGCCGACGAGGCGAAGAAGCCCGAGCGCTTCGAGTACCGCGTACCGCGCGAAGGCACCTCGGTGTGGATGGATACCATGGCCATTCCTGCCGACGCGCCGCACCCGGAGTATGCCTATGCGCTGATCAACTACCTGATGCGCCCCGAGGTGATGGCGGCGATCAGCACCGCCACCGGCTACCCGACCTCCAACGCCAAGGCGCGGCCGATGGTCGAGGCGAGCATGCGCGACAATCCGGACATCTATCTTGATGAGAAGGCCTACGCGCGGCTGTTCCCCGGCAAGGATATCCCCCAGCGCGACATGCGCGCGCGGATGCGCACCTGGACCAGCTTCAAGACCGGCACCGGTGGCTGAGGAGGCAAGAATGATGACACGCAGGAACCTGCTCGGCGCCGGCATGACGCTGGCGACGGGACTCGGGCTCGGCCGCGTCAGCCTGGCGGCGGAGCGCTGGTACATGCCCGACGAACACCGCAGGCAGGAGCGGGTGTTCGTCGCCTACGCGGCGAGTGCCGACGTCTGGGAAGACATCGCGCCCGACGTGAACGCCACGGTGGCGCGGCTGGCCCGCGCCATCGCCGAGTTCCAGCCGGTGACGGTGCTCTGCCGGCCGGAGCAGCAGGCCGAGGCCAAGCGCGCGTGCGGCGGGCAGAACATCGACTTCCTGCCACTGCCGGTGGATGACATCTGGGTGCGCGACTACGGCGGCTGTTTCCTGGTCAACGATGCGCCGGGCGGCCTGGCGCTGGCCGACTTCAACTTCAATGGCTGGGGCGGCAAGCAGCACGCCGAGCGCGACCGCGAAGTGTCGGCGGCGCTGGCCGAGGAGCTGGAGGCGAAAGCCATCGTCAGCGAGCTGTGCGGGGAGGGTGGCGGCATCGAGGTGGATGGCCACGGTACGGCGATTCTCACCGAGAGCTGCTGGGTCAACGACAACCGCAATCCGGGCTGGACGCGGCCGCGCATCGAGGCGGAGCTCAAGCGCGTGCTGGGTCTGCGCAAGGTGATCTGGCTGCCGGGCATTCGTGGCAAGGACATCACCGACGCCCACGTGGATTTCTACGCGCGCTTCGTCGAGCCGGGCGTGGTGGTGGTCAACCTGGACAATGATCCGCAGTCCTACGACTACGCGGTGACCCGTCGCCACCTAGAGATACTCAAGGGTGCCACTGACGCCGATGGCCGTCGGTTGCAGTTGCACAGCCTGCCGCCGCCCCTGAAGCCCGCGCCGAGCGCTTACAACCGCGACAACCCGGATTTCGCCGCCGGCTATATCAACTACCTGCCGGTGAACGGCGCGGTGATCGCGCCACGCTTCGGCGATCCGTCTGCCGATGCGCACTGCCATGCGTTGTTGGGCGAGTTGTATCCGGATCGCGAGATCGTGCAGCTGAACATCGACCCGATTGCCGCCGGGGGCGGTGGCATTCACTGCGTGACGTTGCAGATGCCGGCGGTGTAGTCCCGATTTGTGCTGGCGGGCTCTTCGCAGGATGGGTATCGCTTCGCGCCATGCCATCCTGCGGTCGTGCAGCCCTGCGCGATCAGGGGCGGCGCACGCCGCCTCGACCCGCGCCGGCAGGATGATGCCTGCGGCGCTGGCGAGGGCGAAGTCGCGTTCGCCATGCAGTCGGTCAGGATCGAAGGTCATGCTGGTGTTCCGCCGAGATCGGGGGCGCTGTCCAGGCGGTTGCGGCCGGCGGCCTTGGCGCGGTACAGGGCCTGGTCGGCGGCGCCGATCAGCGCGGCGGCGGAGGCGTCCGAGCCTGGGGGCAGGGTGGCGATGCCGATGCTGGCGGTCACCCGGCCGAAGGGGCTGCCGACGTGGGGCAGGTTGCTCTGCCAGAGGTGCTGCAGGATCTGTTCGGCCACCGCGCGTGCGCCGTCGCCGTCGGTGTTGGGCAGGATCACCGCGAGCTCTTCGCCACCGTAGCGCGCCGTCAGGTCGCCGGGGCGCCGCACGTTGTCGGCCAGCAGCCGGCCGATGCAACGCAGGCAGTCGTCGCCGGCTGGGTGGCCGTAGGTGTCGTTGAAGCGCTTGAAGTAGTCGATGTCGATCAGCAGCAGGCCCAGCGGAGTTCGTTCGCGGTGCGCGCGGCGCAGTTCGGCGGCGAGGTGGTCGTCGAAGCTGCGGCGATTCCGCAAGGCGGTGAGCGGGTCGCGCGAGGCGAGTACTTCGAGCTGGCGGTTGGCCCTGAGTAGCTCTTCGCGGGCCGCCACCAGCAGGGCTTCGGCGCCGATCCGGCGTTTGATCGCGAGGATCATCAGGCAGCCGATGATGACGATCACCATCAGCAGGCCCAGGGCGATGCTCACGGTGCGCAGGGCGTCGGTGTACCAGGCGGCCAGGACTTCGTCCTTGCCCAGGGCAACCGAGGTCACCAGCGGGTAGCGCTCGTTCTTGCGGAAGGCGTAGAGGCGCTCGATGCCGTCCAGCGACGAGGTGAAGGTGGCGGTGCCGACGCTGGTGATGTCCCGGTACTGGGTGAAGATCGGCGAGCGCGACAATACGCGGCCCATGTCGCCCGGGCGGAACGGATAGCGCACCAGTACCTGGCCGTTGCTGGTGGCGACGCCGATGGCGCCGTGGCGGCCGATGTCGATCTTGCCGAACAGCTGGAGGAAGTTTTCCACGCCAAGGGTGGCGGAGATGACGCCGGCGAAGCGGCCGTCGGGATGGTTGTAGCGGCGGCTGACGGTGATCACCCACTGGCCGTTGTAGCGGCTGCGGATTGGCTCGCCGATGTAGGCGTCGGTCGACGGGGTGTCGCGATGGTGGATGAAGAAGGTGCGGTCGGCGCTGCTGGCGCCGGACGGGATGTCGCCGCTGGAGGACATCAGCCAGGTACCGCTGGCGTCGTAGACGACAATGCCGTCGAGCTGATTGAACAGGGGCTGCTGGCGCTGCACCAGGTGGCGCAGGCGTTCCAGCTGCGCGGGCTCGCTGCCGTCGTTTTCCAGGCGTTCGGCCAGGCCCAGGAGCAGCATGGAGCTCTGGGTGACGATACCTTCGACGTAGGTGTCCAGCGCCTGGGTCAGATTGAGGTTGTGGGTGTAGGCCTTGGCGAGGATGCGCTCGCGGGCGGCCCACAGCTCCCAGGCGGTGGCCACCGCCAGGGTCAGGCTGATGATTGACAGGAGGAGGATGGCAAGGCGGATGTCGCGCTTCACATAGGCCTCGTGGAAGGATTCTCGTCGCGTGGCGGGCGCATGGCCCGGACGGTCTGCCGGGGTCAGGGGGATGGCTGGGGCCTGTCCGGCGTCACGCGGGCAGGGCCGCCCAGTTTGGCGCGGCGCAGGGGCAGGTCGCAACGGGGTGTGCGTAGAGCCGGGCATGGGGATGTGGGGGCGGGGAACTGCTATGCATCGTGTCTGCCGTCCTGGGCGAACGCTGGCCAGTGGCTAGAGTAGGGGGCGGCTCAAGCGGCGTCCACTGTGGAGTGGAACGTGGGGAGCACGGCGGAAAATGGTTCTTTCAAGGTCGCTGGCAATGGATCTTTATGGGGTGCCAATGTGCCGGCATGATGAGGTCTTCAAGACGCTATCGAGGATTCCATGTACATCCCACCGCATTTCCAGGAACACCGCCCGGATGAACTGCATCGGCTGATCCGCGAGCATCCGCTGGGCATTCTGGTGACCGGTCATGCCGGCGTGCTGGACGCCAATCACCTTCCCTTCGAGCTGGAGCTGGCCGGTGACAAGCCGCTGCTGCGCGCCCACGTCGCCCGCGCCAACCCGGTGTGGCGGGAGGCCGACGGCGAAGAGGTGCTGGTGATCTTCCGCGGCGAGCACGCCTATATCTCGCCCAACTGGTACCCGAGCAAGCATGAGGAGCACCGCCAGGTGCCGACCTGGAACTACCAGGTGGTGCACGTGCGCGGCCGCCTGCGGGTGATGGACGAGGAGCGCTTCGTGCGTGGCGTGGTCGGGCGCCTGACCCGCACCCATGAGGCGGGCGAGGCGCGGCCGTGGAAGATGAGCGATTCCACGCCGGAGTTCATCGGCGGGATGCTGGCGAGCATCGTCGGCATCGAGGTGGAGATCGGCGAGATCGTCGGCAAGTCCAAGCTCAGCCAGAACAAGGAGGACCGTGATCGGCTGGGGGCCGCGGCGGAGCTGGAGATACGCGGTGGCCACGAGCTGGCCGGGGCGATGGTCAAGTCCAGGGACGCGCGGGACTGACCTGTAGGAGCGAGCTTGCTCGCGAACCTTCCCTTGCTCATTTGAACCGCCGGGAAGTCAGTTCGCGAGCAAGCTCGCTCCTACAAAAAACGGTGGGGTGTTGGGCTAGAGGCTGCCGAGCAGGTCGTGAGCATCCAGCAGGCGCCAGGCGATTTCCGGGTTCTTCTCCATACCCCGGCGGATCGCGGCGGGAATAGCCTGGCGGGTCTTGCGGCAGAGGCCGGGCTGCTCGTCGAAGTCGAACTCGATGCCGCGCATGGTGCGCACTTCGTTGAAGCCGGGGGCGATGTGCAGGCGGATGCCGAGCTGCTCGAAGAGCTTGTGCTGCATACGCTCCAGGTCCGCCAGGTCCTTGAGGTTTTCCAGGCGCTCCAGCAGGCGCTGTTCCTCATGCCGGGTCAGCAGCAGGATGCGCAGGTCGGCGTTGGGGGTTTGCAGCAGGCGTTCCCGATCGCAGTTGCAGGCGCCGGGCGGGCATTGCTGGCGGAGCGGAGGAGTGCTGGGCATGTCCCGATCATAGCGGGGGATCGGGGCTTGTTGTAGGAGCGAGCTTGCTCGCGAACGAATTTCCTGGAGGCTCAGGTGCCGGGGCGGTTCGCGAGCAAGCTCGCTCCTACAGATACAGTCGGATCAGGCTCAGTGCGCCGGCTTGCGAATGGTCTTGAGCAGGTCTTCCGGGCTGATCTGCCCGACGATGTTGCTCACGCCGTCGCTGCCCGGCTGCGGTAGGCCGAGGATGTGGCCCTTGATCTTGCCGATCACGTGCATCTCGCACGGCTTGCAGTCGAACTTCAGGGTCAGCACCTCGTCGCCGTGGATCAGCTGCATCGGCTGCACCTTGGTGCGTACGCCGGTGACGCCCTTGGCCTGTTTCGGGCACAGGTTGAAGGAGAAGCGCAGGCAGTGCTTGGTGATCATCACCGGCACTTCGCCCGTCTCTTCATGCGCCTCGTAGGCGGCGTCGATCAGTTGCACGCCGTGGCGGTGGTAGAACGCGCGGGCCTTCTCGTTGTAGACGTTGTACAGGAAGGACAGGTGCGATTCGGGGTACACCGGCGGCGGGCTGGTCTCGGCCTTGCGGCCACCACGCGGGTGGGCCTGCACGCGGGCTTCGGTCAGCGCTTCGATGGCCTCGCGGCGCAGCGATTTCAGCTGGGAGTTGGGGATGAAGAACGCCTGCGGGGCGTCCAGCTCGATCCGGTCGGCGTGGTACTGGGTGGTGCCCAGTTGGCCGAGCAGGTCGTGCAGTTGGTCCAATGCCTGCTCCGGCTTGTTGGCGGCGCCGAACGGGCCGTCCAGGGCGACGCTGGCGCTGACGCTTTCCTCGCTGGTGGCGGTCAGTTCCAGGCGCTCTTCACGCAGCTTGGCGACCCACGACAGGCCGACGCGGCGCTCGGCGGAAGTCTTCTGCAGCGCCTGCTGCCAGTTGTGGTCGAGGTTGCGCGACAGCGGGTGGTTCGGGCGCAGGCGGTAGAGGCCCTCGGGCATCTCGTTGGGCTCGACGCGGTAGCGGTAGCGCTTCTCGCCGTCCTCCTCGAACTCACCCTTGGGCTCGGCGATGTTGGCGCGGAAGCCGACCACTTCGCGCTTCACCAGCACGTTGAGGCCGTCGCCGTTGGACAGCGGGTCCTTGGTCACCACCAGCAGGTCGCGCTTGCCGACCTTTTCCACGGTGCCCACCGGCAGGCCGGTGAAGGTCGGCGAGTCGAAGGCGCCGATGTCGATCTTGCGCTCGCTGACGAAGTAGTCGGTGCTGCCACGGTGGAAGGTCTTGTCCGGATCGGGCACGAAGAAGTGGTCGGTGCGGCCGCTGGAGGCGCGGGCCAGGTCCGGGCGCTCGGCGAGGATGCCGTCCAGGCGCTGGCGGTAATAGGCGGTGATGTTCTTCACGTAGCCCATGTCCTTGTAGCGCCCTTCGATCTTGAAGGAGCGCACGCCGGCGTCCACCAGGGCGCTGAGGTTGGCGCTCTGGTTGTTGTCCTTCATCGACAGCAGATGCTTCTCGAAGGCCACCACGCGGCCCTGGTCATCCTTCAGGGTGTAGGGCAGGCGGCAGGCCTGGGAACAGTCGCCACGGTTGGCACTGCGGCCGGTCTGGGCGTGGGAGATGTTGCACTGGCCGGAGAAGGCCACGCACAGCGCGCCGTGGATGAAGAACTCGATGGCGGCATCGGTTTCATCCGCGATGGCGCGGATTTCCTGCAAGTTCAGCTCACGGGCCAATACCAGCTGGGAGAAGCCGGCCTGATCGAGGAACTTCGCCCGCTCCAGGGTGCGGATGTCGGTCTGGGTGCTGGCGTGCAGCTCGATCGGCGGGATGTCCAGCTCCATGATCCCCAGGTCCTGCACGATCAGCGCATCGACGCCGGCGTCGTAGAGCTGGTGGATCAGCGCGCGCGCCGGTTCCAGCTCATTGTCGTGGAGGATGGTGTTGATCGTGGTGAACACCCGCGCGTGATAGCGGTGGGCGAACTCCACCAACTGGGCGATATCGCTCACCTCGTTGCAGGCATTGTGCCGCGCGCCGAAGCTTGGGCCGCCGATGTAGACGGCGTCGGCGCCATGCAGGATGGCCTCGCGGGCGATGGACACATCGCGGGCAGGGCTGAGCAGTTCCAGATGGTGTTTGGGCAGGGACATGGTTTCTTCTTTATCAGGTGTGCTTATCAGGCGTGGCACGGGCAATCGCGCATTGTACCGGCCAAACGCCTCACCGGCATCCGTGGCGTGCCGGGCGGCGCGACCCCTGGTCGCCGTGGCGCCGGTTTCATTGTAGGAGCGAGCTTGCTCGCGAACGCCGTGCGCCCAATGGTTCCGGGGTGTCGTCCGGTTCCTCGCCATAGGCCAGCCGGGGTTGCTGCGGCCAGTCCTGCGGCGGCAGCTCGGCGAAGCCGATGTCGGCGACCCTTGCGCATCACCAGTGCGGCGTCTTCCGGCGGACGCGCCAGGCGCCAGCCCGGCCAATGCTGGCGATCGCTAGGCTCCCGCGCGGGGCGGGAGCCTAGGTGGGCTCAGAGGAACATGCCGCCCGAGGCTTCGATGCGCTGGCCGTTGATCCAGCGGCTGCCGTCGGCGAACAGCATGGCGATGGCGCCGCCGATGTCGTCCGGCAGGCCGACCCGGCCCAGGGCGGTGTTGCTGGCGATCTGCCGGTTGATCTCGGCATTGTCGCGCACCAGGCCGCCGCCGAAGTCGGTTTCGATGGCGCCGGGGGCGATGATGTTCACGCCGATGCCGCGCACGCCCAGTTCCTTGGCCTGGTAGCGGGTCAGCACTTCCATCGCGCCTTTCATGGCGGCGTAGGCGCCGTAGCCGGGCAGGGCGAAGCGGGTCAGGCCGGTGGAAACGTTGAGGATGCGTCCGCCGTCGGCGATCAGCGGCAGCAGTGCCTGGGTGAGGAAGAACGGACCTTTGAACTGGATGTTCAGCAACTGATCGAACTGCGCCTCGGTGGTTTCGGCAAAGGCGGCGTGAATGCCGATGCCGGCGTTGTTCAGCAGGAAGTCGAACCGGTCGCGGCCGAAGTGGCTGCGCAGGCCGTCGCCAATCTGCTGGGCGAAGGCGCCGAAGCTGGCGCTGTCAGCGACGTCCAGCGGCAGCATCAGGGCGCGGCCGCCGCGTTGCCGGATATCGGCGGCCACGGCGCGGGCTTCGTCGGCCTGGCTGCGGTAGGTGCCGATGATGTCGATGCCGGCGGCGGCGAGGTGCAGGGCGGCGTTGCGGCCGAGGCCACGGCTGGCGCCGGTGATGAGAGCGATCTTGCGGGTCATGGCGAAGCTCCGGTCCGGGTGGGAATGAAGAGAGCTTATTGTTCGCAATGATCGTGATAAATCGGCTGGTTTCGGAAATACTGGTCGAGTTATCCGAACAATAGAGACCCACCGCCATGCTCCGTCCCGAACTCCTGCGCACTTTCGTCCGCGTCGCCGAACTGGCCAGCTTCACCCAGGCCGGCGAACAGCTCGGCCTGCCGCGTTCCACCGTGTCCGAGCACATCCAGGCGCTGGAGGAACTGCTCGGCACTCGCCTGCTGCAACGCACCACGCGCAAGGTCACGGTGACCCAGGATGGCCTGGTGCTCTACGAGCGCGGCAAGGACATGCTCGCCCAGCTGGACGGGTTGCAGGGCCTGTTCCGCCAGCAGGACGAGGCCTTGAGCGGGCGGCTGCGGGTGGACATGCCGACGGTGATGGCGCGCAAGCTGCTGATGCCGCGCTTGGGCGAGTTCCTCGCGCGGCATCCGGCGCTGGATCTGGAGGTGAGCTGTACCGACCGTCGCGTCGACCTGGTGCGCGAAGGTTTCGACTGCGTGGTGCGGGCCGGGGCGGTGGGCGATCCGTCGCTGGTGGCGCGCCTGTTGGGGCGGACGCCCCAGGTCACCTGCGCCAGCCCCGCGTACCTGGCGGCTCTTGGCGTACCGCGGAGCCTGGCGGACCTGGCCGGGCACCGGCTGATCCATTACGCCAGCGTGCTGGGTGCGCGGTCGGCGGGCTTCGAGTACCTGCAGAACGGCGAGACGCGCAGCCTGCCGATGGCCGGTGCGCTGTCGGTGAACAACGCCGAGGCCTACGAGAGCGCCTGCCTGGGCGGACTGGGACTGATCCAGGTGCCGCTGCACGGGGTGCGCGACGAGCTGGAGGCGGGGCGGCTGGTGCGGGTGCTGGAGGACGTGGCGTTGCCGTCGATGGACGTCTCGCTGCTCTACGCCCACCGCCACCTGCCGCAGCGGGTGCGGGTGTTCATGCACTGGCTGACGCAACTGCTGGGCGAGCCCGGTGTATTGGGCCCGCCAGTCTCCGCACGGGGTTAGCTGTCCCAGGCGGAGCCGAGGATCACCTCGCAGAAGTTGCCGCGCACGAAGTCCGGGTCCTTCATCGCCAGCACGTCAGCCTTGACGTTGCCGAAGGTGGTTTGCGGCTTGCCTTTGATGCCGTCGTAGAAGGCCTGCAGGATATCCTGCTTGAACTGTCCGCCGCGCGGATGGGCGGCGACCACGGCCTCACGCTGGGCCGCGGGGAACTGGTCGTGGGCGATACCCAGCACGTCCATTTCCACGCCGGCGGTGACCAGGGCGATCTCCGCCTTCATGTGCCGCGGGATACCCGGCGTGGTGTGCAGGGCGATGGCGGTCCAGACCGTCTCGATGTCGCCTTGCGCGATGCCGTGGCTGCGCAGGAACTCGGCGGCGCAGTCGGCGCCGTCCACTTCGAAGCGTTCGCACCGGCTGCAGTAGCGCGGCATCAGGCCCATGTCATGGAACATGGCGCCGGCATAGAGCAGTTCGGCGTCATACGCCAGTCCCTTGCGCGCACCGGTCAGCGCGCCCCAGTAGTAGACGCGCGAGGAGTGGTGGAAGAGCAGGGGCGTGGCGTTGTCGCGGACCATTTCGGTGATGGCGCGGGCGAGTGCGCTGTCGGGGACGTTCACGCCGTTCAGGTCGAGGCTCATGGTGGATCTCCGAAGGAGGTGGCTGGGGGACGGCGGGGCCCGCGCCGTGTTGTGTCCATTGGAAATCCGTGGCGCGCTGGCGGCAATCGGCGCCGGGGAGCGAATCCGGACAAGCCGCGTGCGTTTGCTGCCAGCGCCCGCCGTTCGACCGATCGTCCGGAACCCGGCAAGGCAGCGCCTAGACTTGTCGATCTCGTCGTCGCCCGAGCGACCAACTCATACGCCGGCCACGTCGGCCGCGCGAGGATCAGGAGCATCGCCATGCCCAGCCTGCAACGCATCAACCCCTGCCTGTGGTTCGACAACCAGGCCGAGGAAGCCGTGGGGTTCTACACCGGCATCTTCCCCAACTCGCGGATCGGCAAGGTCGCCTACTACAGCGAGGCGGGCCGCGAGCACCACGGCAAGGAGCCCGGCTCGGTGCTGACCGTGGCCTTCGAGCTGGACGGCCAGAGCTTCCTGGCGCTCAACGGCGGCCCGGTGTTCAGCTTCAACGAGGCCGTCTCGCTGGTGGTCCATTGCGACAGCCAGGCGGAGATCGACCATTACTGGGACAGGCTGTCCGCCGGCGGGCCGGTGGAGGCGCAGATGTGCGGCTGGCTGAAGGACCGCTTCGGGCTGTCCTGGCAGATCGTCCCGCGCCACCTCGGCGACATGGTGGCCGACGCCGACCCGGTGCGCGCCACGCGCACCATGCAGGCAGTGTTCAGCATGAAGAAGCTCGACATGGCCGCGCTGGAACGCGCCCATGCGGGCAACTGACGCGTCCGTCCGGGCGACCTCGGTGGCAGTGAAGGCGCGGCTATAGTTCAAGGCGGGCTGCGCGTCGCCAGGCAGCCAGGGAGGCGCGCGCGGTCCTGCGGGAGCTCCTGGGGCGCAGGCCCCGGGGCAGGCTGTTCTCGCGGAAGGCGGTGGCCGTTGCTCGCGGTTGTCGGTCGCCGGGTTGTCTGCGCGCACACGCGGCGTTGCAGCCAATCCCCTCGACGGATAGCGGGAGACGGCATCATGAAAGCACTGCTGGTAAAAGGACATCAAGGGACCGCGGTAGGCGATCTGCGTCGCCGCCTGGCCAAGGTACTGGACGGCGATGCCGCGCAGTTTCCCGGACTGGCGAAGGGGGACGTGTTCGACGCCCAGACCGAAGCGGCGGTGCGCCATTGGCAGGCCGGCATCGGGGTGATCGCCGATGGCGTGGTCGGCGCCTGTTGCCTGAACCTGCTGGGGCTGTTGTCGCTCAAGGGGCTGGGTATCCAGCTGCCGCAGGTGCAGCAGCTGTTCCCGGCGACCAAGCCGTCCAACGTTCGTCGCTACCTGCCCTACGTCGCCGCCGCGCTGGAGAGCGCCGGCCTCACCGAGCGGCCGTTGCTGCTGGTCGCGCTGGGTACGATCCGCGCGGAAGCCGAAGGCTTCATGCCGATCTCCGAATTTCCTTCGCAGTTCAACACGCCTTCCGGGCGGCCGCCCTTCAGTGCCTACGACGGCCGCAAGGACCTGGGCAACGACCAGCCGGGGGATGGCGCGACCTTTCGTGGCCGTGGCTATGTGCAATTGACCGGACGGGCGGACTACCGGAAGTACGGCGAGGCGATCGGCGTGGACCTCGTCGAACTGCCCGACCTCGCCAATGCGCCGGAAATCGCGGCGGCCCTGTTGGCGTTGTTCCTCGCCGACGGCGCGGCGAAGCTGCGCGCCGCGCTGCCTCCGGGGCTGGTCGGCAAACCGCGGGACTTCCTCGCCGCGCGCAAGCGGGTGAATGGCGGTAGCCACGGGCTGGACCGCTTCTTCAGCGTGTTCGACCTCGCCGCCGAGGTACTCGCGCCAGCGGCCACCAAGGGCAAGGCCGTCGCCAGGCCCAGGCTCAACGCCAGCAAGGACCCGCTGGACCTGCGCGACCGAGCCTACCTGCCGCCAGCGGCCAGCCTGCCGGACAGGTTCCCTGGCGATCCCCAGGTGGCGCGCTACCTGGGCGACTATACCCAGGCCGGGCTGATCCTCGACCAGGGTCAGGAGGGCGCCTGCACCGGCTTCGGGCTGGCCTGCGTGATCAACTACCTGCGCTGGTGCAAGGCCGGCAATCCGGTGGACGGCTTCGACGCCGTCAGCCCGCGCATGCTCTATGACTTCGCCCGGCGCTATGACGAGTACGCCGGCGAGGACTACGAAGGCTCCAGTTGCCGGGGGGCGCTCAAGGGCTGGTTCCACCACGGCGTCTGCCTGGAGCGGGACTGGCCCTACACCGCGCAGGGCATCACCCAGCCACGGTTCGGCTACGCCGCCCGCGCCACCCGCAACACCCTGGGGGTCTACTACCGCATCGACGTGAAATCCATCACCGACCTGCAGGCGGCCATCCAGGAAGTCGGTGCGATCTATGTTTCCGCGTTCACCCATGACGGCTGGAACCAGTTGCCCGGCACGCCCAGGTCCGGCGCGGCGGCGAAGAAGAAGGGCGCCGCGCCCAGCCACGCAAACCTGCAGCGGATTCCCTACGCGGGGCGGCCGTCCCAGACTGGCGGCCATGCCTTTGCGCTGGTGGGGTTCAATAACGACGGCTTCATCCTGCAGAACTCCTGGGGTGCCGGCTGGGGCAGCGGCGGCTTCGCCGTGCTCGGCTACGCCGACTGGCTGGCCAATGGCATGGATGCCTGGGTCGCGGCGCTGGGGGTGCCCGGCGTGGTGCTCGGCCAGTTGGCCGCTGGCGGCCAGGCCGGCACGGCGGTGGCGGGGGCGAACAAGGCGCTCTGGTGGGACGAGGCCACCGCCTACGAGCACAGCGTGGTGCTCGGCAACGATGGGCGGGTGAGCCGCTACCTGACCCAGGACGAACTGACCCGCACCTTGCTGTTCCAGGCCTGCGCCTTGCCCGATCAATGGCTGCGCGCCCAGCCGGGCGCCACCAAGCGGCTGGTGATCTACTGCCACGGCGGCCTGAACAGCGAGGCCGCGGCCATCACCCGGGCCCGCGCTATGGGCCGTTTCTTCATCGGCAACGGCTGCTACCCGTTGTTCATGGTCTGGAAAACCGGCGTGCTGGAGTCCATCGGCAATCTCCTCGCCGAGCGTTTGCACAGCGAACCGGCGCGCGCCGGCGGGGTGCGCGAGGTGCTGACCGACGCCACCGATGCCTTGCTGGAAACCTCGGTTGGCCGTCCGCTGGCGCGGCCGATCTGGAGCGAGATGAAGGAAAACGCCGAGTTCTCCAGCCTGCCGACGCGCGGCGGCGATCTGTTGGTCAGCGCCCTGCAGAACCTCAAGCGCACCTGGGGCGAGCAACTGGAAATCCACCTGGTCGGCCATTCCGCCGGGGCGATCTTCCTCGGCTGGCTGGTCGACGTGATGGCCGCGCGCGGGGTGGACGACCGGATTGCCTCGATCCACCTCTACGCGCCGGCATGCACGGTGCAGTTCGCCAATCGCCACTACGCGCCCCACGGGCGGTTGATGAAGAACCTGTACCTGGACATCCTCTCCGACCGTGCCGAGCGTGACGACAACACCGCCGCGATCTATCGCAAGTCGCTGCTGTACCTGGTGTCCAATGCGCTGGAGGGCGACCTGCGCACGCCGATCCTGGGCCTGGCCAATGTGCTGGACGTGAATTACCGCCGCTGGGACGGCTCGTCCGCCACCGGCGAGGCGCTGAGCAACTGGCGGCAGGCGCTGCTCACGGCGGGGCTCGCGCAGGGCCGGCGGATCCAGTTGCTGGACGCGCCGAAGGTGGTCACCTGCCGCAATCCCCGGGTGGAGATTCCCGCCGCCCACGGCTGCTTCGACAACGCCGTGGACATCCTCACCCGCACGCTGACGCGCATCACCGGCGACGCGTTGGCGACGCCGGTGGATGACCTGCGCGGCTATTGACGAGGACTCAGCGATGTTCAGCCACATCACTGTCGGCACCGCGGACCTGCCGCGGGCCATCGGGTTCTACCAGCGCCTGCTCGAGCCCCTGGGCATCGGCCTGCTGGCGCACCGCCATAACCCGGAGCGCGCGGTATTCACCCACCCGCAGAGCGACATCGCCTTCTGCGTCTATGTGCCCATCGACGGGCGACCGGCCAGCGCCGGCAATGGCAGCCTGGTGGCCTTCGAGGCGCGGACCCGTGCCCAGGTGGAGACCTTCCACCGGCGCGCGCTGGAGCAGGGCGGCGCCGACGAAGGCGGGCCGGGGCTGCGGCCGAACTATTCGCCCACTTACTACGGCGCCTATGTGCGCGACCTGGACGGCAACAAGCTGTGTTGCGTCTGCCACCTGGAGGAGTAGCGCGTCGGGGTACCCGGAGGAACCACCCGCGCGGGCGCGGGCGCGGGCTTCAGGGGTGGCGGGAGTGTGTCAGACCCACTGGTCGTTGCGCTTGCGGCGCACCCGCAGCAGGGTCGGCAGGATCAGGCCCGCCAGCAGCCCGGCGCCGGCGATGCTGCCGCCGTAGGTCATGTAGCGCATCAGCACCTGCTTGTTCTCGTCACCCAGCTGCGCCTGCACCGAGCGTAGGTCGGAGCGCGCCTGGTTCAGCTCGTTGTCCAGCGAGGTGCGCGCGGCCTGCAGCTCGTCGATCAGTTTCTTGCGCGCGTCCAGGGTTTCCTGCATGCCCTGCACGCGGGTCTTCCAGGTGTCGTTGATGCCGTCGAGCTGGCTGCTCAGTTCGGTCACCTTCTGCTCCAGCTGCGGCAGGCGCTCGGCCTGGCCGGGCTTGTCCTGCAGATCGCGGCTGGGGATCCATACGGTGTTGCCGCTTTCGCTGCGGACCTGGCTGTAGTCGCCCTGGGTGCTCACCAGCTCGACCTTCTGCCCGGACACCAGGGTGCCGACGATGCGGTAGCCATCGGTCGGGCCGCTGCGCACATAGGTGGTCAGGCTGTCGTTCACCCAACGGGCGTTGCCGGCCGCCTCCTCGGCCAGCGCCGGCAGCGTGGCCGCCAGCAGGCCACCGAGCAGGCAGGCGCCCACGGCGCGGGTCTGGAGGGAGGAAACACGGGGAGCGAGCTGGCGGGATAGGGACATGGGTCATCTTCACATGGCGATAGGAACAAACCCGGCAAGCGGGAACGAAATCGCCGGCCTGGGAAATTGTTGTGAACAGGGCGGGAAATGACGCGATCCCGCGTCAACTGGCGAAGTGCCATGCAACCCGCCCAGGTGGGCCGACAGCTGACAGACAGCCGACAGGCGGGTTGAGTTCACTGGCAGGCGAAGCGGGGGATGGGCGGCTGTCCGCGACGGGGACAGCCGGAGGCCGGCAGCGCCGGATCAGGCTCGGTCCTGCGCCGCTTCGATGATATCCAGCAGGTCGGTCAGGGTGTCTTCCAGGTACTGCCCGGCGCGGTAGTCCGGCTTCAGCGCATCGCCGCCGGCGACCACCACCTGCGGGCGCTCGACGAAACGGCCGACCAGCTCGAAGTTCTCGTTCAGCACGGCCACCACCGGGATCGGGATGCGCTCCAGCGCCAGCCGCTCGCGCAGGTCGTCCTCGGCGCGGCCCTTGGTGATTACCGCCAGGTCGATGCGCGGCTGGGCGCGTTGCAGGAAGTCCATCACGGTGATGTTGATCTGGCAGTCCGGGCACCACATTTCCCCGGCCACCAGCAGGTGGTAGCGCCGCGAGACGGCGTGCAGGCGCTGGCGGGTGGCGGCGCTGACGGCGTCGGCCCCGGCCAGTTTGTCCTGCACCCTGCGCACGCCGGCGATTTCGTCCGGCAGACCGTGGGCGACGAAGGCATCGAAGCCTTCACCGATGGAGAACAGTTCCTCGTAGGAGGCCATGAGCGTTTCTCTTGCAACGGGGGAGGCCGGCATCCCAGCAGAATTGTCGGACGAGGGCAACCGCGCGCCGGCCGTCAATCCCTGTCCGGTGCGCCCAGCGGAAAGAGCGGACGGTAGGGGCGGGCCTCGTCGACGGCGCGGGCGAACGACGGGCGCGCCAGCAGCCGCGCGCGGTACGCCCGGAGCACCGGGTAGGCGTCGCCGATGCGGTGGGTCCAGTCGGCATAGAACAGCGCCGGCGCCGCCGCGCAGTCGGCGAGGGTGAAGTCGTCGCCGTTGGCCCAGGGGTCGCTGGCGGCCAGGTGGGCTTCCAGCCAGCCATAGGCGTGCTCCAGCCTTTGCGTGGCGACCGCCAGGCCATCCTCGCGCTTGCCGGCGTCACCGCTCAGGGCGCCGGAGACGGCATGCTGCACCGGGCTCATCACGTGAAGGTCGAAGAAGCGGTCGAGGAAGCGCACCTGCAGCGCCGCCATCGGCTCGTCGGGCAACCAGCGCAGCGCGCCGCCGTGGGCGAGTTGCAGGTACTCGATGATGATGCTCGACTCGGCGATGCTGCGCTCGCCGTCGAGCAGCACCGGGAATTTCGCCAGCGGCCACAGGCGCAGCCATTGCGCCGAGTAGTCGGGGGTGTCCGGCCCGATGCAGCGGAACTCGAAGGCTGTGCCGTTCTCGTACAGCGCGATCAGGACTTTCTGGGTGTACGAAGAAAAGGGATGACCATAGAGCACGAGGGACATGGCGGGACCACCTGCGGTTGCACCGCGCGCCGTTGCGGGTGGTTTAACCCTAGTTGCCGGCAGGGGCCGGGGCAAGGTGGCGGCGGATGGCCGGAGGCTCCCCTGGTCGCCCGCCGTTGCCCATCCCCGGCGATCCTCAGCCGGTGTGCTCCAGCACGTTGACCAGGGTGCCCAGCGGGTCACGCAGGAAGAACCGACGCACGCCCCAGGGTTCGATCGCCAGCGGATAGGCGATCTCGTGATGGCCTGCCTGCGCGCGGTCATGCACCTCGTCGAGGTTGTCCACTTCGATGGACAGGTCCGGCACCGGCGCACCCGAGCCGCCTTCGCTGGCCAGGCTCATCTGCGCCAGGGCGCTGCCACCGCTGGCGAGGGTGAGCAGCCAGCCGTGGTCCATGACGATCTCCAGGTCGAAGAGGTCGCGATAGAAGCGCGCCACCTCGGCGGGCCTGGCGGTGGCGAGGTTGGCGACGATGCGGCGGACGGTCATGGCGGCGCTCCGGCGGGACAAAGGCGCCAGCATAGCCCGACAGTGGCCGTGGCGCCGGAGGGCACGGCGGCGGATGCGCGAGGGGAGGAATGCGCGGCCCCGGACGGGCCGCGCGGAGGCATCAGGCGTCGAGGTCGATGCCGGACTTGCCGGGGGCGAAGATGTTGTTCGGGTCCAGCGCGCGCTTGATCGCGTGGTCCACGCGGCGCTTCACCGGGCCGTAGCTGTCGGCCACGCGGTCCATGAACGCGGTGTTGACCCGGTACACGGCGTAGCCGAGTTTCTCGAACTCATCCAGCAGCTCGGCGAAGCAGGCGTGGGCGGCCTCGGTCTGCGCCGGGTCGGTGCGGTCGTAGAGCACGTCGATCACGTGGTGCATGTCGCGCCAGCCGACGATGAACTCGCCGACGTAGTCCAGCCCGTGCTTGTTGAGGATCCGCTTGGCCAACTGCATCTGTTTGTCGGTCTCGCTGCCGCGCGCCTGGCTGACCGGGGCGAACCACATCGAGCCGCCGCCGCCGCGCCAGTTGTACAGGCCGAACTCCTGCAGGTTGGGCACGCCCTTCATCAGCTTGGCGCGGTAGTTGAACGGCTGGGTGCCGCCGGCCTGCTCCTCGGTGATCAGGGTGCCCTTGCCGAGCGCGGCGATGGCCTGCTGGACGATCTTCCAGTTCACCGCGACCTGCTCCTCGGTGCCGTACAGCGCGGCGTACACGTTCCAGGCGCCCAGGCCCTTGTCCTTCATGATCTGCCGGACCACAGAGTCCGGCGTCGCGCCCGGCTCGCGAGTGTAGTCGCTGCGCCGCACGTTGGCGCTGCCGGCTTCCCACAGCACATTGGCGATCACCAGGGCGTTGGGGATGATCTGGGCGATGCGCAGCGGCCGCAGCACCTCGACGATCTCGGCGATGTCGCTCTCGTTCTCGAAGCGGATGGCGAAGGGTTTGTACTTCGGCGGCTTGGGCATCAGCCAGAAGCCCATCTTGGTGCAGATGCCGAAGTTGGACTGGGTGAAGATGCCGTCCAGGCTCGGGCCGTAGCCCCACTTGAACACCTGCCAGCTGTTCTCGCCCTTGACCCCGCCCATGCCGGTGCGCAGCACGTCGCCGTTGGCCAGCACCACTTCCATGCCGCACTGCATGAGGAAGTGCTCGCCGTAGGGGGTGTAGCCCACGCCCCGGTCGAGGGTGTTGCCCACAGGGCCGGCGATGGCCGAGGGCGCCGACATCGACAGCATCAGCGGCAGGTTGTTCTCCTCGATGTAGTCGTACAGCTGCTGGTAGGTGACGCCCGGCTCCACCAGCGCGGTGCACAGCTCCGGGTCGACATGGAGGATCTTGTTCATCTTCTTCAGGTCGAGGATCACCTGGCCGCGCTGGCCGGGGGCCGCCGAGCCGTAGCCGAAGTTGCGGCCGGTGGAGATGGTCCAGATCGGGATGCGGTGTTCGTTGCAGATCTTCACCACGCCCTGCACCTGCTCCACGCTGGTGGCGGTGAGCGCCGCCGAGGGCGCGTGCTCGGCGTCCGGCACCGGCATCATGATCTTCATGTACGGGACCAGCTGGTCATCCTTGAGCAGCACGTTGTCCTCGCCCAGCAGGGCGCGGAACTTGACGACCGCCTTAGCGAACTCGGTGTTTTTCACGCCACGCGGGAGCACGGCGTTCTGCTTGGTTTCGGTCATGGGACGGGCTCCTTCAGGCCTGGATCGAGAAAGACACGAAATGGCCGCTCAGCCCACTGGCGACGACGCCGGGGACGAGGCGGCCAGGGGCTGCGCCGGCAAGGGCGAAGCCGAGGGCGGCGGCCCATTGCTCTTCCTGGCCGGCGCGGCGGGGCGCGGCCTGCAGTTGCAACGGGGCACGGGCGCCATCGAAGCGCGACTCGCTCAAGGCGAAGCCGGCGCCGCACAGCGCCAGGGCATGCCCCAGTCGGCTGGCGCAGCCGTGGCTGGCATCGGCGCTGAGCAGACGGTGGCGCGAGTGGCCGCCGTCGACGCTGTGCTGCCCCAGCCAGCGCACCCGCGCGCCGGCGCTGCGGGCGCGCTCCACGGCCAGCAGGGCGCTGGCGTCGTCGAGCAGGCCGAGCACTTCGCCGCCGGCGCGCAGTTGCGCATCGAGTACCGCGAGGAAGGCGCCGTCGGCGGATGCCTGCAGCACGCGCGGCGAGGCATCCGGCGCGGCGGCGAGGATGCCCTGGTAGAAGGCCGAGTCGCGGGTCGGACGCTCCAGCAATACCAGCGCCGGAGCGCCGCCACGTTGTGCCAGGCCGCCGGCGAAGGCGCCACCCGGCAGGCTCAGCGCCACGCCGGAGGCGGCGCCCAGGGCCATGCCCTTGAGCAGGGTTCGACGTTCGAGATTCATCGCGTGGCCCTCACTTGGCTGCTGGCGCGGCGGATTGCTGGATGTACTGCGCCACGTCCTTGAGTGCGTTGTCGTCGATGTAGGCGGTGGGGAAGGCCGGCATGGCGCGGAAACCGTGGCGCACCACGGCGCTGATGTATTCCACCGGCAACTGGCGGCCCTTGATCACCGGGCCGACGCCGGCCTCGTGGCAGTGTCCGCAGACCTTGGCGTAGACGTTGGCGCCGCCGTGCCACTGGCCGTCGCCGTCGGCCAGGGCCGGCAGGGCCGCGGCGGCGAGGACCAGCGCCAGGCCGGCGGGCAGGATGCGGCGAACGCCGCGGGAAAGGATGCAAGGCATGGGCTTCTCCGTTGTTGTGCTTGTTCGAAGTAGACGGTCAGAAGGGATAGGGACGCGGGCCGTGCTGCACGCTCAGCCAGTGGTCGGTGGTGAACTCGTCGATCGCCCAGTCGCCGTTGAAGCGGCCGATGCCGGAGTTCTTCTCGCCGCCGAAGGGGGCGTTGGGCGCGTCGTTCACCGGGATGTCGTTCACGTGGGTCATGCCGGCGTGAATCCGCCGTGCGAAGCGCACGGTGCGTTCCAGGTCGCCGCCGAACACCGCGCTGGACAGGCCGAACTCGCTGGCGTTGGCCAGCTCCAGCGCGTGCTCGGCATCGCGCGCCGGCTGGATGCCGACCAGCGGACCGAAGATTTCCTCGCGGGCGATCTCCATGTCCGGGCGTACGTCGGCGAACACGTGGGGCGGCAGCACGCGGCCGGCCACGGCGCCCTCCACCAGCACCCGGGCGCCTTCGGCGCGGGCCGTGTCGATCTTGCCCAGCAGGCCGTCGAGCTGACGTTGGTTGATCACCGGGCCGATTACCGTGGCCGGGTCGCTCGGGTCGCCGCAGCGCAGCGCTTGCACGCGCTCGGCATAGCGCTCGCAGAACGCCTCGTAGAGGGGCTGCTCGACGATGATGCGGTTGATCGCCATGCAGATCTGCCCCTGGTGGAGGAACTTGCCCACCACGGCGGCGTGTACCGCGCGCTCCAGGTCGGCGTCGGCCAGCACCACGAACGGGCTGTTGCCGCCCAGCTCCAGGGCCACGTGCTTGAGGTGCGCGCCGCCGCTGGCGAGGCGCCCGATGGAGCGGCCCACCGGGGTCGAGCCGGTGAAGGAGATCAGCGCCGGCACCGGGTGTTCGACGAAGGCGTCGCCGATCTCGCTGCCGGCGCCGACCACGACGCTCAGCACGCCGGCCGGCAACCCGGCTTCCTCGAACAGTCGCGCCAGCAGCAGGCCGCCGCTGACCGGGGTGTCGCTGGCCGGCTTGACCACCGCCGCGTTGCCCAGCGCCAGGGCCGGCGCCAGGGAACGCTGGGTCAGGTGCAGGGGGAAGTTCCACGGGCTGATGATCCCCACCACGCCCAGCGGGCGGCGGTAGACGCGGCTCTCCTTGCCGGGGATGTCCGATTCGAGGATGCGCCCGTGGACCCGGCTGGGGAACGACGCCGCCTCCAGGGTGATGGCGCGGGCGGCGCCCCATTCGATCTCGGCCTTGATCCGGGTGCTGCCGGATTCGCGGATGATCCAGCCGATGATTTCCTCGCGGCGGCGGTCGAACAGCTCGACCGCGCGCAGCAGCACCGCCGCACGCGCCGAGGGGGCTTGCGCGGCCCATTCGACCTGGGCGGCGCGGGCGGCCTGGCAGGCCTGGTCGAGGTCAGCGCGGGTGGCCAGCGGCAGGCTCAGCAGGCACTGGTCGGTGTAGGGATCGCGTACCTCCAGCTGGCGCGGCGAGGCGCCGTGGCGCCAGTGGCCGGCCAGCGGTTGCAGGTCCAGATCGGCATAGGGGGGCAGGGGGAAGCTCATGGAGTCCTCTCTCTTGTTGTTCAGTGGGGAAGCACGAAGCGGATCAGGCCGCAGGCAGCGGACGGCTGATCGGGCGCGTTGGCGGGTGGAGCGGGGAGGGGCAGTGGGTCATGGCACGGGCACCGTCTTGTTGTATGCGCTGGGCGCTTTGAAGAGGGTCTTAACAAGGGGCGTGCCAGAAGCGGTTAATTTAAATAAAGTTCTTTTAAATCAATTATTTGTATTTATTTTGGGGTGGGCGAACGGGGCCGGCGAAAATTTGCTTCGCGGAATTTTATGAAGAGATTTCGCCGACTCGTCGAAATGCCTCGCCTGCGCGGTTCGTTGATCGAACGTCGGCGAACGGATAGTCGATGGTGGCAATTGACCGCTGGGGCCGGGCGGGCATACTGGACCGATTCCCTGCCTGTGCCTGCCCGAGATGACAGCCCCAAGACATAACGACAACGACCGCGCGACCCTCGAAGAGCGGTTCCTGGAAGATCTCCTGAAGAGTCGCAAACGACTGATCGTGGAGAGCACCACCGGCCTCGAGAACCGTGGCTGCCCGTCCGCCGGCGAGCTGGCCGAGACGGTGGCCTTCTCGCCCCAGGATGGCTCCATCTGGCTGTGCGGCCAGCGCATGGTGCTGATGCAGACCTCGACCCTCGGCACCCTGCGCCGCGAACTGGTGGAGAACCTGGGCACCCTCAAGGCCCGCGAGGTATTCACCCGCATCGGCTGGCAGGCGGGGGCGGCCGACGCCTCGCAGGTCAGCGAGCAGTGGCCGCAGGGCGACCCCAGCGCACTGTTCTCCGCCGGGCCGCGCCTGCACATGCTCGAAGGCATGCTCAACGTCGAGGCGCTGCGCTTCGAGATGGACAACAGCCTGGGCCACTTCGACGCCGAATTCCTCTGGCACAACTCGGTGGAAGCCGACGTGCACATCGCCCAGTACGGCATCGGCAACGACAGCGCCTGCTGGATGGCCATCGGCTATGCCAGCGGCTACGCCTCGTCGCTGCTCGGCCGCCTGGTGGTGTTCCGCGAGGTGGAATGCCGCGCCTGCGGGCAGTCGGTGTGCCGTATCGTCGGCAAGCCGGCGGAGCAGTGGGATGACGTGCAGCGCGACCTCGCCCACCTGGACGCCCGCGATTTCATCAGCCGCGCGCCCCATGCCTTCGCCAGCGCGATGGAAGTCGCCAGGATGGACACGCCGCCGCCGGGCGAGCGGGACGCGCGGAGCATGGTGGGGATTTCCTCGGCCTTCGTCGCCGCCAGCCACCTGCTGCGCTGTGTGGCACCGACCCAGGCCACGGTGCTGTTGACCGGTGAGTCCGGGGTGGGCAAGGAACTCTTCGCCGAGAACCTGCACCGTGCCAGCAGCCGGCAACGCATGCCGCTGATTTCGCTGAACTGCGCGACCCTGCCGGAGAACCTGGTGGAGGCCGAGCTGTTCGGCGTCGAGCGCGGCGCCTTCACCGGCGCCGAGCGCACCCGCGCCGGACGCTTCGAGCGCGCCGACGGCGGCACCCTGTTCCTCGACGAGATCGGTACCCTCAGTCTGGCGGCGCAGAGCAAGATTCTGCGCGCTTTGCAGGAAGGCGAGATCGAGCGGGTCGGCGGCAACGCGCCGATCCGCGTCGATGTGCGGGTGATCGCCGCGACCAACCTCGACCTGCGCGCCGAGGTGGCGGCCGGGCGCTTCCGCGAAGACCTGTTCTATCGCTTGAACGTCTTCCCCATCCACCTGCCGCCCCTGCGCGAGCGGCGGGAGGACATCCCGCTACTGATGAACCACTTCCTCCGCCGCTTCAGCGAGCGGCACGGGCGGCGGCTCGCGGGCTTCACCACGCGCCTGCTCAACGCGCTGCTGACCCACGCCTTCCCCGGCAACATCCGCGAGTTGCAGAACCTCATCGAACGGGGCGTGATCGCCTGCCCGGACG
The DNA here is from genome assembly GCF_054720805.1 of Pseudomonas sp. MT3. NCBI lineage: Bacteria > Pseudomonadati > Pseudomonadota > Gammaproteobacteria > Pseudomonadales > Pseudomonadaceae > Pseudomonas > Pseudomonas sp. MT3. Next base: position 310,624 of record NZ_JBTVPY010000001.1, on the reverse strand, counting down.
GCGCGGCCATGGACATCAGCCACCTGACCCTGGGCGGCGACCGCAGCATCGCGGCGCCGGTTGGCCTGACCCCGTCCGGTCGCCTCGGCAGCCTGCCGTTGCCCGGCGAGCAGCACGCCACCGCGCTGGCCGATGCGCAACTGCTGCAGGCCGCGTTCGAGAGTGAGCAGACCCGAGGCGCTTCCGGCGAGCCGGTGCTGGCCAGCCTGCAGGCCTTCATCGCCGGCCGCGAGGGCGCCCTGGGCACCAGCCTGGATGCCATCGAGAGCCTGCTGGTGAAGCTGGCGCTGGAACGCAGCCAGGGCAACATCACCGCCGCCGCGCAGATGCTCGGCATGAGCCGCGCCCAGGTCAGCTACCGGCTCAAGCGCTGAGGCCGGTGCGGCGACGGCGCCAGCGGGGCGCCGCCGCCGTGCGGGGTCAGAGCGGGAAGGTCCACTTCAGCCAGTAGGCCGCGCCCTCCGGGCGGTTGCGCACATCGCTTTCCTGTTGCCACTTGGCGCTCAGGTGCCAGCCGGAGGCCGCGCTGTACTGCACCGACGGACCGATGGAGAAGGCCCGGCCGCGGTTGTCGTCGAGGCGATGGCCATCCTGCTCGTCGTCGCTCACCTGGCGATAGAGGTAGCCGCCCACGCCAACCACCCAGCCGTTGCCCAGGCCCCAGCCGACGGCATAGTCGGCGTGCAGTTCCTGGCCCGACAGGTAGTCGGTAGCCTGGTTCTCGAAGTTGTAGTCGTACATCAGGCGCACGTCGGCGTTGAGCCCCTGCGGGTCGATGTAGCTCAGCGCGTAGATGGCCTGCAGGGTGGTGTAGTTGCGCCCGAGGTTGACCAGGTCGTGCTTGTCGTAGGAGCCGGTGGGCAGCACCAGGTCGACCCCGGTGGCGGCATGCAGCTTGTCGCTGTAGTGGTAGCCGAGGAACGGCCCTACGTGGATATCGCCCAGGCCGCTCTTGCTCTCGCGCTGACCCTCCACCTCTACCCGCATGCGGTTCAGCGGTACCACCGCATGGAAGCCCAGGTTGCCGCCGAGCATCTGCTGCTCGGTGACCCAGATGAAGCGCGGGACGATGGAGCTCACGTGCAGGTCGAAGTCCACCGGCAGCTCGTGGCCGTCGTTGCCGCGCAGGCTGTCGGCGCGGTAATCGGCGGCGAACACCTGGCCGTAGAGGCCGGGGGGCGGCACCACGCCCATCAGGTAGTTCTCGATGCCCATAGGCCAGGACGATCCGCCCCCTTCGGTGGCCTGGGCGGTGGGAAGGGCACTGCTCAGCAGGAGAGCGCAGGACAGGCCGAGGGCCGGGTTGGGTCGATTCATGAAGGCACGCCTTTTTGTTGTTGTCGAGGCGTCTTACTCAAGCTTTGTGCCATCTTCCAGATTTTATTTTTTATTCTTTAATATCAACAAGATAGATTTCTTGTTGTCGACTCATGCGGGAGCCCTTCGGGGCGGGCACGGGGGATTTCGTTAAGAAATTCCATCGCCTGCGAAAAGTTCGCCGTTGGTGCGTGCGATCAGCGCCCGGAGTTCGTCGAATGGCGGCATCGGCAGGTGCGCAATCCCGTTAACCTTCGGCGACCCGATCAACCGAGGACTGCATCATGGGACTGTTCGACTGGAAACACTGGCTGGTGCTGCTGGCGGTGGTGGTGCTGGTATTCGGTACCCGCCGCCTGAAGGGTGCGGGGGCGGACCTGGGGGAGGCGATCAAGGGATTCCGTCGTTCGATCGCCGAGGAGGAGACTCCACAGGTGCCGGTTCAGTCCGTGCGACAGGCGGGTGCCGCGGAACTGGAGCCGGGGGCTTCGCGCCAGTAACAGGCGTTCAGGTGCGGGCGGTCCATACGTTGCGTTCGCGTAGGGGCAACTGTCTACTTCTGGACGACCTGTGCCAGCGCTTCCCCCTCTCCCTCAGGGAGAGGGGGCAGACCGTGCTGGCTGAGACCGGGGTTTCCTCCTGCATCCATGCAGCCGTCGCGGCATCCATGCCGCTCAACCCCTGAAACTCCGATTCCACCAGACCTCCTGAAGGGGCGCTCCGGTGCGTGCGGATATTTCTCTGGAAATCCTTCGCGCCGGACTCGGTTCCAACAGGAGAAAAGCCAGCGTATCGCGCCATGACCTGTAGGAGCGAGCTTGCTCGCGAACCTGCCCACAGCCGCAACGGACGATCAGGCCAGCTCCTGACAGACATCCACCCAATCCGCCGCCACCAGCTCCGCCATGCGCTGCGGCCCGATCCGCACCGCGCTGTGCACCGCCCCGGCGGCCGGCAGCACCTCGTCGAAGGCCTGCAACGACACGTCGCAGTACACCGGTAGCGGCGTGGCCAGACCGAAGGGGCAGACGCCACCGACCGGATGACCGGTCAGTTCCACCACTTCTTCGGCGCCGAGCATCTTGGCCTTGCCGCCCAGGGCTTCCTTGAGCTTGCGATTGTCCAGCCGCGCATCGCCGCGGGCGACCACCAGCACGGTGCGCTCGCCGACGCGCAGGGACAGGGTCTTGGCGATTCGTCCCGGCTCCACTCCGTGGGCCTCGGCGGCCAGGGCGACGGTGGCGGTGCTGGTTTCCAGCTCGATGATGGCGATGTCGGGGGCCTTTTCGGCGAAGAACGCGCGAACCGATTCCAGGCTCATGGGGGCGGGCTTCCTGTGCAGGGAAAGCGTTCCAATCTAGGGAGCGACGCAGGGCCTGTCCAGTCGCGGGCTCGTGCCTGTCATCGGTTGGGCTGAACGCCTTGCTCGATGCACTGCCCATGAAAAGATGGCCTGGGTGGTTTCGGATGCGTTCCGAGAGCGCGAATCCGGAGGGCCGCAGCGCGTCGCGCGGCGCATGCTGCCCGTCGCGTGCCGCGGTTCTCGCCTTTTGTCGCACAACGCCTGGCTCCGGGTATTGCGACCTATGCTCAGGCATCCTGCGAGGTACCGCGAAAAAAATTCCGAGCCGTTGTCGATTTCGTTCCGCGGGCTTCGACTATTCGTCAGGAACCGGGAATGCCCGGCCGCCACGATGCCCCTTACAAGAGGAGAAAAACCATGCGTTTCATGGTGATAGTCAAGGCCACCGCCGAATCCGAAGCGGGCGTGATGCCCAAGGAAGAACTACTCGCGGCGATGGGAGCCTACAACGAGGAGCTGGCCAAGGCCGGCGTGATGCTCGCCGGTGAAGGGCTGCAGCCCAGCATCAAGGGCGCGCGGATTCGTTTCGACGGAGCCTCGCGTACGGTCATCGACGGTCCCTTTGCCGAGACCAAGGAATTGATCGCCGGCTATTGGATCTTCCAGGTCGCTTCGCTGCAGGAGTGCATCGATTGGGTCAAGCGGTGCCCCAATCCCTTCGAAGGTCCGTCGGAGATCGAGATCCGGCAGATATTCGAGGCCGAGGACTTCGGCGCCGAATTTACCCCCGAGCTGCGCGAGCAGGAAGAACGCATCCGCGAGCAGATCGCTCGCAAACCCTGAAACCGGAGGAAACTGCCATGTTGATGAATGCCTATCTGACCTTCGACGGCAACTGCGAAGAAGCCTTCCGTTACTACGCCGAAGTGTTGCGCGGCGAGCTGCCGGCGCTGATGCGTTTCGCCGATGCGCCGGGTTGCGAGGACATGCCGGCGGACATGAAGAACCGCATCATCCACGTGCGCCTGGAGGTGGACGGCCACGTGCTGATGGGCTCGGACGCCTCGCCGCAATGCGGGACGTACGAAGGCGTGAAGGGCTGCTCGATCACGCTCAACGTCGACAGCAAGGCCGAGGCCCGGCGCATCTTCGAGGCCTTGGGCAAGGGTGGCAAGGTCACCATGCCGCTGGAGCAGACCTTCTGGGCCGTGCTGTTCGGCGCGCTGGAAGATCGCTTCGGGGTGCCGTGGCTGATCAACTGCGAGAAGGAGGCCTGATCGGGCTCGCAATGCCTCGGCCCCCTAGAAGCGAGCTTGCTCGCGAACCACCCGACTCCGGAGCCGCTGGAGAGCGTTCGCGAGCAAGCTGGCGCCTACGAAGGTTCCGCACCCTGGCAGGAGGCATCCCGGCAGGTGCTACTTCCCGGCATCGGCGCGAAAGCGCTCCGGTGTCGTCCCGGTAAATCGCTGGAACGCCCGGTGGAAGCTGGTGACGTGCTCGTAGCCCAGCAGAAAGGCGATCTCCTGCAAGGCCATGCGGCTCGCCAGCAGGTAACGCTGGGCCAGCGCCATCCGTACTTCCAGCACGATACCCTTGAAGGTCAGGCCATGCTCGCGCAGCCGCCGTTGCAGCGTATGGGGCGGCATGCGCAGCCAGGCGGCGGTCTGTTCCAGGTCCGGCAGCGGGATGCGGGCGTTCTGCAATAGATAGAAGCGCACGTCATCGGGCAGCGCCTGGCCGCGCTCGAAGCTGGCCAGGGTCGCCGCGCCCTGGGCCTGGCACAGGCGCGTCACCGTCGGGTTGGCGGTGGAGAAGGGCCGGTCGTGGTATTCCCGGGGAATCCACAGCTCCGCCTGCGGGGCGTTGAATCGGCACTGGCCGGGGAACAGTTCCGGATAGACCCGCGCATGGAGCGGCGGCGGGTAGGGCAGATGAACCTGCATGCCGGCGCAGTCTTCCAGTTCCGGCAGCCGTTGGCACAGCCAGCGCCAGGTGCTGCTCAGCCATTCCTCGCACAGCGCGTTGCGTTCCGCCTCGCTGAACGGCGGCAGTTGCAGGGTCAGGCGGATATGGCTGGCGTCTTCGTCGCGCTGGGTGTGGATCGGGTGCGGCATCAGGCTCGACGGCTGGCCGAGGGAGATGTCCCAGGAACGCCGCAGGTTCGCCGCGCTGATCAGCGCATAGCCAATCACGCCCAGGTCGTAGAGGTTGTAGCGCTGGCCCAGGCGCAAGAAGAAGTCGCTGGGGCCGAGGAGTCCGGCGGCCTGTTGCAGCAGGCGGTAGTAGCGGGCGAAGTTCATCTCGGCGGCCGCCGCTTCGCCGGCCGGTGGCAGGCCCAGGCCGCCCAGCAGGGGCGCCAGCGCCGGCAGGGCGGGGCGCGCCCGCCATTCATCGAGGAAGTGGCGGAACAGTTGGCGGGCGGCGTAATCGATGTCGAACGAGGCGGCGGTAAGCATGCTGAAGAACTGTCGTCTGCTGCTAGCGAGTTGTCATCTTATGCTAGTCGATGGGTGAAATCCGAGCCCTATACTGCCGCCACGGACAAGAACAGACAGGGCTTCCCATGACCGCTCCGGATCGCTTCCGCTCCTCCCATTCCCCCACCGACCGCTTCGCCGACCTGCTGCTGCACAACGGTCGCTTCTACACCCTCGACCCCGCCCAGCCCTGGGCCGAGGCGGTGGCCATCCGCGACGGCCGGCTGCTGGCGGTGGGGCGCCGGGAGACGATGGAGTACCTGGTCGGCCCGGACACCCTGGTGCACGACCTCGAAGGCGCCTTCTGCATGCCCGGCCTGCATGACATGCACACCCACCCGGATCTCGCCCTGGCGCCGCGCTATGCCGACGACCTGGATGTCGGCATCGAGGACCCGACCCCCGAGCAGTTGGCCAAGGCCATTCGCGACTATGCCGCCAGTCACCCTGGCGACGGCTGGATCTACGGCCAGTACTGGGTCCGCTACACCTTCCGCGAGGCCGGGCTGAAGCCGGGCCGCGAGTGGCTGGATACGATCATGCCGGACCGCCCGGTGGCGCTGCTCGACCGCATGTGGGGCACCATGATGGTCAACTCCCGCGCGCTGGAACTGGCCGGCATCGACGCCGACACGCCCGATCCGCGCAACGGCTACCTGGAGCGCGACGAACTCACCGGTGAACCCAAGGGCCTGATGATCGACGGCGCCTATGCCCTGATCCACGCCGCCATGCCGCCGACCCCGGCCAAGGTGCTGCGCCAGTCCTACCGCGACGGCGTGCATTTCCAGAGCTCCCGTGGCGTCACGGCGGCCAAGTACCTGCACGTCTGCGAGAACCGCCTGGACGCCCTCAAGCACCTGGACGACACCGGCCAGCTCACGCTGCGCGTGGAGGCGGCGATCAGTTGGCAGGACGACATCTTCCCGGTGCGCCGCCGCTGGGAGCTGCTCGGCGGCGAACGCCACTACTACCGCAGCGCGCGGCTGTCGGCGAATGCGGTGAAGTTTCATTTCGACGGCACCGTGGAGCCGCGCTCTTCCTTCCTGATCGCCCCGTGGCCGGGCGAGGACGCCTGGCGCGGCAAGCTCAACCTGACACCCGAGCACATCACCGACATGGTGGTGGACATGGATCGCCGTGGCATCCGCGTCATCGCCCACTGCACGGGTGACGGGGCGTCCGACGTGTTCCTCGACGCGGTGGCCGAAGCGCGCCGGCGCAACGGCTTCAGCGGCATTCGTCACCAGTGCGCGCACAGTACCATCCTGCATCCGGGCAACCTCAAGCGTTTCCGCGAACTGGAGGTGATCGCCGAGTTTTCCCCGGCGGCCTGGTACCCGACACCCTTCGCCAGCGGCGCGCGCTCCGGCTATGGCACGGACCGCCTGAAACGTATCTACGACTTCAAGGGCGTGCTGGCCGCTGGCGGCATTGCGGTGTTCGGCACCGATTGGCCGGTGGCCTCCATCGATCCCTGGCTGGCGCTGGAAACCCTGGTTACCCGGCAGAACCCCTGGAACGACGATTCGGCCTGCTTCGGCGAGCCGATCAGCCTGGAGCAGGCGATTCGCGTGGCAACGCTCAATGGGGCTTGTGCGATGGGGCTGGAGCACCTGACCGGCAGCCTGGAGGCAGGCAAGTCGGCGGATTTCATCGTGCTCGACCGCGACCTGTTCGCGCAGCCGGCACGCAACTACATCCACCGCACCGAGGTGCAACTGACCTTCGTCGAGGGGCGACCGGTCTACGATCGTCTCGGCCGGTTCAGCGACACTCCGCTGGCGGCGGTATGGCAGGGCGAGCCGCCGCGCATCGAAGGTGTCAACGCATGAATGCCGCGAGCATCCCGGTGACGGTGGTCGCCGGTTTCCTCGGCGCCGGCAAGACCACGCTGCTGCGCAACCTGCTGGAGCGCTGCGAGGGCAGGCGGCTGGCGGTGATCGTCAATGATTTCGGCGAGCTGAACATCGATGCCGGAATGATCGCCGAACAGTCCGAGGCGGTGTACAGCCTGGAGAATGGCTGTATCTGTTGCAGCGTGCAGGACGACCTGCTGGCGCAGCTGGAGCGCCTGGCGAATATGAGCCCGCCTCTGGAACAGGTGGTGATCGAGTGCAGCGGCGTGTCGGACCCGCAGCGCATCGTGCAGACCCTGGGTTATCCGAAACTGCGTCGGCGCCTGCATCTCGACGCGGTGCTCACCGTGGTCGACGCGGCCCGCCGCGAGCCGCTGGAAGGCGAGTACGCCCGCCTGGAGCGTATGCAGGCCGCCGCCGCCGACCTGTTGCTGCTGAACAAGTGCGACCTGCTGGATGCCGAGGAGCGGGCTGTCCAGCGTGAACGTTTCGGCCGGGGGGCGCGGGTGCTGGAAACCATCCAGGCGCGGATTCCCGATGAACTGCTGTTGGGTGAGCCGTCGCGCAAGCTGCGTCCGCACGGGCAGGAGGGCGTCGATCATGGCGATCTGTTCGAGAGCTGGAGTTGGCAGGGCGAGGCGAGCTTCGACGGAGCCCGGTTGAAGCGCTGGCTGGAGACGTTGCCGCACAGCGTGCTGCGGCTCAAGGGGCTGATCCGGGTGGCTGAACAGGACGCAGCCTTGTGGTTGCAGTATGTGGGCGGGCGCTATCAGTTGCGCACTGCTTCGATGGCCGAGGCGGCGCAGGGCTCGCGGCTGGTGTTCATCGCAGAGAAGGATGCGGGGTTGCGGGTTGATCTCGAAGCCGGGCTGCAAGGCTGCTTTGGTTCTTCGTAGGAGCGAGCTTGCTCGCGAAACGCCCCGGCGCCGGAGTTGCCTGTGAGGCGTTCGCGAGCAAGCTCGCTCCTACAGGCTCGTTGCCTGCCACGGCGACGGGCAATAAAAAACCGGCCACCAGGACCGGTTTTTCAGGGCGCGCCGAACTCAGCGGTATTCACAGAGGTAGGCGGTGTCCTGGGCGACCTTCAGCTGGAACTTGCTGCTGGCCGGCACGCTGAAGTTGCTGCCGGCGGCGAAGGTTTCCCAGCTGTCGCTGCCCGGTAGTTTGACGGTCAGCGCGCCGGCGACGACGTGCATCACCTCCAGCTGGCTGGTGCCGAATTCGTACTCGCCGGCGGCCATCACACCGATGGTGGCCGGGCCTGCGGTCATATCGAAGGCGATGGATTTGACGGTGCCGTCGAAGTACTCGTTGACCTTGAACATGGGCTTCTCCTGCTAGAGGGGTGAAAAAGGCTGGCCAGTATGCCCAAGGGCGCGGGTGTCGTCACTAGAGGCGAAGCGGGGACCGGGCGGTCGACGGAAAACCGGGGTTCAACTGGCGACCGGCAGGGCGAGCGGCAGCAGGCGGGCGGTGTTGCGGGCGTCCTCGAGGGCGCGGTGCTGTTGTCCCTGGAAGTGCAGGCCGGCCAGGTGCAGCGCGGCGTTCAGGCCGACCGGACGTTTCAGCTGGCGGGCTTCGGCGAAGCGCTGCTTGAGGTTGATGTGCGGCACGCGGGCGAGGTGGCTGTCCAGTTGCTGGCGGCGCCATTCGATCTCCAACTGGTGACGGTCGTAGTCGCCCCAACTGGTCCAGCCGGCCAGGCGCGGGCTGTGCTGCGCGAGCCAGCGTTCGAACTGCGGCCAGACCTCGCGCAGGGGCGCCGCCGCATCGACGTTGGCCTGGCTGATGTGGGTGAGTTCGCGGCAGAAGCTGGTCAGCAGTGGCCGGCGCTGTGGCCGCACGAAGCGCTGGAAGTGGTCCAGCTCGCGGCCGTCGGCCTCGGCGACGAGGGTTGCGCCGATTTCGATGATTTCCATTTCCTCGACCGGCCAGCCGCCTTCCTCGGTGGTGGCTTCCAAGTCGATCACCAGCCAGTGGGGCATAGCGGATGCTCGCGGATGAAGTTCTCCGGAGTATGGAAGGGCTTTTCAGGACCGGCAAACCGCTGTGCTAGGCTCTGCGGCTTTCGACGGCGAGGGGTAGGGCATGGCAAAAGTCGCTTTCATCGGCCTGGGCGTGATGGGGTATCCCATCGCGGGCCACCTGCAGCGCGCAGGGCATGAGGTGTGCGTGTACAACCGCACGGCGGCGCGGTCCGCACAATGGGTCGATCAGTTCGGCGGACGTTCGGCGGCAACCCCGTGCGAGGCGGCGCAATGGGCCGAGTTCGTGATGTGCTGCGTGGGCAACGATGACGATCTGCGCAGCGTGATGCTGGGCAAGGACGGTGCGTTGGCGGGCATGCAGCCGGGCGCGGTGCTGGTCGACCACACCACGGCGTCCGCGCAGGTCGCCCGCGAGCTGGCGGTGCTGGCGGCGGAGCGCGAGCTGGGCTTCCTCGACGCGCCGGTGTCCGGCGGTCAGGCTGGGGCGGAGGGCGGCTCGCTGACGGTGATGGTGGGCGGCGATCCACTGATCTTCGGCCGTGCCGAATCGGTGATTGCCGTCTACGCGCGGATGGTGCGGCTGATGGGGCCGGTGGGCAGCGGCCAGTTGACCAAGATGGTCAACCAGATCTGCGTTGGCGGCCTGCTGCAGGGCTTGTCGGAAGCGCTGCACTTCGCCCGGAGCGCCGGCCTCGATGGCATGGCGGCTATGGACGTGATCAGCAAGGGCGCGGCGCAGTCCTGGCAGTTGGAAAACCGCCACCAGAGCATGCTGGAAGGGCGCTTCGACTTCGGCTTCGCGGTGGACTGGATGCGCAAGGACCTGGGCATCGTGCTCGACGAGGCGCGCCGCAACGGTGCCCAGTTGCCGGTGACCGCGCTGGTGGACCAGTTCTATGCCGAGGTGCAGGCCGACGGTGGCGGGCGCTGGGACACCTCCAGCCTGATCACCCGTCTCAAGGACGGTTCACCGTCCTGAGCGGGGAGGGTGCCGCCCCGTGACTGGAGGCACCCGTGCGGCCTCAGGCGCGGAAGATGAAGTACACCGCGCCAAGCAGGCACAGCCCGGCCCACAGGTAGTCGAGTTTCAAGGGCTGCTGCATGAAGTACACGCTGAACGGAACGAACACCGCCAGGGTGATCACCTCCTGCATGATCTTCAGTTGCCCGACCGACAGCACGGTGTAGCCGATGCGGTTGGCGGGTACCTGTAACAGGTACTCGAACAGGGCGATCCCCCAGCTGACCAGCGCCGCGACGATCCACGGCTTGGTGTTGAGCGTCTTCAGATGGCCGTACCAGGCGAAGGTCATGAACAGGTTGGAAAGCACCAGGAGAAAGGCGGTTTGCAGCCAGGCCGGCATGGGGAGGAGCTCCATCGGAGGGGGTGCGAAGCCTAATGGAAGCGCGGCGGGACAGAAAGGGGCGCCAGTTGGCGGTTATGCCCACTGATCCGGCCGGCTTGGCGGCAAGCGCGGCGGGCTATATCCTCGGCGCCCGATTTCCACCCGCCTTCCCGTCCGAGCGAGAGTCCCACCAATGCAGTGCCGTATCGGCTGTGGCGCCTGCTGCATCGCGCCGTCGATTTCCTCGCCCATTCCCGGCATGCCTGATGGCAAGCCGGCCGGTGTGCGCTGCGTGCAATTGGACGAGCGCAACCTCTGCCGGCTGTTCGGGGATGCGCGGCGGCCAGCCGTCTGTGCCGCCTTCGAGGCCGATCCCGAGGCTTGCGGCCAGAGCAACGAGCAGGCGCTGCTCATCCTCACCGAATGGGAGCGGATCACCGCTGCCTGAGTGACTTGGAAGTCACGATTTCAGGGGCCATACTGACGTTCGTTCCGCTCAAGACCGCGGATTACGAAGGGCGCCCGCGCCCGACAAACCAAGAATAAAGTGAGGTAAGACGATGCGTGGTGTAGTGCGTATGACCTTGTTGGCCACCGCCGTGATGGGGCTGACCGGGACCGCGATGGCGGAAGACTGGCAGCTGGCGAAGGACGAGGATGGCATCAAGGTCTATCTGAGCAGCGTGCCGGGCTCCAAGTACAAGGCCTACCGTGGCGTCGTCGATATCAAGGCCGACGTGGCGACCATCAATGCCCTGCAGGAAGACGTCAAGGGTTCCTGCAAATGGATCCACGCCTGCGGCGAGATGCGCCTGCTCAAGAGCGAAGGCGTCGATTCCTGGACCTACTCGAAGATCGACATGCCCTGGCCGGTGACCGGTCGCGACGTGGTGATCCACGTCACCACCGAGAAGGCCGCCGATGGCAGCCTGATCCGTCATATGAAGGCCGAGCCGAGCTATATCCCGGAAGAGAAGGGCGAAATCCGCGTGCCGAAGCTGATCGGCGAATGGAAGCTGGTTCCCAAGGGCGCCGGCGTGACCGAAGTGACCTACCAGGTACAGACCGAGCCGGGTGGCAGCATTCCGTCCTGGCTGGCCAACAGCTTCGTGGTCGATGCGCCGATGAACACCCTGAAGGGCCTGCGCAGCGCTGCCGAGAAGTAACTGGCGCTGTTGTTCCGCTGTATGAAAAAGCCGCCTACGGGCGGCTTTTTCGCTCCTGTCGTAGCGCGTCGGTGAGGTTCTTCGTAGGAGCGAGCTTGCTCGCGAATCGCCTGACGCTGGTGTTACAGAGGGCTGTTCGCGAGCAAGCTCGCTCCTACGGAATGGCGGAGCCCCGCGCAAATAAAAAGGGCCGCCCGAAGGCGGCCTTTTCTCGTGCGCCGTAGTGCTTAGCGGGCCTTGAGGGACACGAAGTCGCGCTGGGCGCTGCCGGTGTACAGCTGGCGCGGACGGCCGATCTTGTACGGACCGGAGAGCATTTCCTGCCAGTGCGAGATCCAGCCCACGGTACGCGCAAGGGCGAAGATCACGGTGAACATGCTGGTCGGAATGCCGATGGCCTTCAGGATGATGCCGGAGTAGAAGTCCACGTTCGGGTAGAGGTTGCGCTCCACGAAGTAGGGGTCGTGGCGGGCGATTTCTTCCAGCTTCATGGCCAGTTCCAGTTGCGGGTCGTTGATGCCCAGCTCCTGGAGAACCTCGTCGCAGGTCTGCTTCATGACCTTGGCGCGCGGGTCGAAGTTCTTGTACACGCGGTGGCCGAAGCCCATCAGCTTGAACGGATCGTTCTTGTCCTTGGCCTTGGCCACGAACTTCTCGATGTTCGATACGTCACCGATTTCGTCCAGCATGCGCAGTACGGCTTCGTTCGCACCGCCGTGGGCCGGTCCCCACAGGGCGGCGATGCCCGAGGCGATACAGGCGAACGGGTTGGCGCCCGAGGAACCCGCCAGGCGCACGGTGGAGGTGGAAGCGTTCTGCTCGTGGTCGGCGTGCAGGATGAAGATGCGGTCCATCGCCTTGGCCAGCACGGGGCTGATCGGCTTGGTCTCGCAGGGGGTGTTGAACATCATATGCAGGAAGTTTTCTGCATAGTTCAGGTCGTTGCGCGGATACATCATCGGCTCGCCCTTGGAGTACTTGTACACCATGGCAGCGATGGTCGGCATCTTGGCGATCAGGCGATGCGCCGAGACTTCCCGGTGCTTCGGATTATTGATGTCCAGGGAGTCGTGATAGAAGGCGGAGAGGGCACCGATCACGCCGCACATCACGGCCATCGGGTGCGCATCCCGGCGGAAGCCGTTGAAGAAGGTCTTCAGTTGCTCGTGAACCATCGTGTGGTTCTTGATGGTGCCGACGAACTTTTCCTTCTGCTCGGCAGTCGGAAGTTCACCATTGAGCAGCAGGTAGCAGGTTTCCAGGTAGTCGGACTTCTCGGCGAGCTGTTCGATCGGGTAACCGCGATGAAGCAGTACACCCTTGTCACCGTCGATGTAGGTGATCTTCGACTCGCAGGAGGCGGTGGACATGAAGCCGGGGTCGAACGTGAAATGACCCGTGGAGGTCAGGCCCCGCACGTCGACGACATCGGGACCCAGCGTGCCGGAGAGGACAGGCAGTTCGACGGGGGCAGCGCCCTCGATGATCAACTGCGCTTTTTTGTCAGCCATGATGGCCTCCTATTTATGCTTGAAATCATCTGTACGACCCCCCACGCAGGGCCCGCACCACTATAGAGAGATAAATCCGAATGTCAATTTGCACAATCGGACATGATCGGCTCCTCCAAGCCTCTGTTTTGGCGAAAAAAATTGCCTGTTTACGCCTTTTCGGGGGGTGCGGCAATTAGTCCTTAGGTGAAGGTCTTTCCGTTGTCATTAGGGGCCTAACTGTCTATACTCGGCGACCAGCCGCCAAGGGCCGTCCGGCCTCGCTTGATTGGTGGTTGTCACTCCCGAAGGTGATGGGTACCTGACAAGTGCACCTCCCGACAACTAGCCCTGATCCATAAAAGGGCTCTCAGTGTGAAAAAAGCCGTGAATAGCAAACGACCCGTAAACCTAGACCTAAGGACCATCCAACTCCCTATCACTGCTTACACGTCGATTCTCCACCGTATCTCTGGCGTCATTCTGTTCGTGGGCATCGCAGTGCTGCTGTTCGCACTGGATCGTTCCCTCGCTTCGGAAGAAAGCTTCGAGCAGGTGAAGGCGTGTCTGGCCAATCCGTTGGTCAAGCTTGTGATCTGGGGCCTGCTGTCTGCGCTGCTGTACCACCTGGTAGCCGGTATTCGTCACCTCATCATGGATGCAGGTATTGGCGAAACACTGGAAGGCGGTAAGCGTGGTTCGAAAATCGTCATCGCTGTCGCAGTGGTGCTGATCGTTCTGGCGGGGGTATGGGTATGGTAACTAACGTCACTAACTTGTCGCGTTCGGGTCTCTACGACTGGATGGTCCAGCGCGTCTCCGCGGTCGTTCTCGCGGCTTATGTCCTCTTCCTGCTGGGCTTCCTGATTGCGCACCCGGGCATTTCCTACGCCGAGTGGCATGGTCTGTTCTCCCACAGCCTGATGAAGATCTTCAGCCTGTTGACGCTGGTTTCCCTGAGCGTGCACGCATGGGTCGGTATGTGGACTATCACGACCGACTACCTGACTCCGATGGCGCTGGGCAAGTCCGCGACCGTCGTGCGTTTCCTCGTCCAGGCGGTATGCGGCATGGCCATGTTCGCATTCTTCGTCTGGGGTGTGCAGATTCTCTGGGGTAACTGATCCATGGCTAGCATTCGCTCTCTTTCTTTCGACGCCATCATCGTTGGTGGCGGCGGCGCCGGCATGCGCGCTGCGCTGCAACTGGCCCAGGGCGGTCACAAGACTGCCGTGGTGACCAAGGTCTTCCCGACCCGTTCGCACACCGTATCCGCCCAGGGCGGCATCACCTGCGCCATCGCTTCGGCCGACCCGAACGACGATTGGCGCTGGCACATGTACGACACCGTCAAGGGCTCCGACTACATCGGTGACCAGGACGCGATCGAATACATGTGTTCCGTCGGCCCGGAAGCCGTGTTCGAACTGGAACACATGGGCCTGCCGTTCTCCCGTACCGAGCAGGGCCGCATCTACCAGCGTCCGTTCGGTGGTCAGTCCAAGGACTTCGGCAAGGGTGGCCAGGCTGCCCGTACCTGCGCCGCGGCCGACCGTACCGGTCACGCCCTGCTGCACACCCTCTATCAGGCCAACCTGAAGAACGGTACTTCCTTCCTTAATGAGTGGTACGCCGTTGACCTGGTGAAGAACCAGGATGGTCATGTGGTTGGCGTCATCGCCATCGACATCGAGACCGGCGACACCGTTTACATCCGCTCCAAGGCCGTGGTCCTGGCCACTGGCGGTGCCGGCCGTATCTACGCCTCCACCACCAACGCCCTGATCAACACCGGTGACGGTATCGGTATGGCCCTGCGCGCTGGCGTGCCGGTGCAGGACATCGAGATGTGGCAGTTCCACCCGACCGGCATCGCCGGCGCCGGTGTACTGGTCACCGAAGGTTGCCGCGGTGAAGGTGGCTACCTGATCAACGCTCACGGCGAGCGTTTCATGGAGCGTTACGCTCCGAACGCGAAAGACCTGGCTGGCCGCGACGTGGTTGCCCGCTCCATGGTCAAAGAAGTGATCGCCGGCAACGGCGTGGGCCCGAACAAGGACCACGTACTGCTGAAGCTCGACCACCTCGGCGAAGAAGTTCTGCACAGCCGCCTGCCCGGCATCTGCGAACTGTCCAAGACCTTCGCCCACGTCGATCCGGTCGTCGCTCCGATCCCGGTCATCCCGACCTGCCACTACATGATGGGCGGCGTCGCCACCAACATTCATGGCCAGGCCCTGACCACCGATGCCAACGGCAACGAGCAGATCATCGAAGGTCTGTTCGCCGTAGGCGAAGTGGCTTGCGTATCGGTACACGGCGCCAACCGCCTGGGCGGCAACTCGCTGCTCGACCTGGTTGTGTTCGGTCGTGCCACCGGTCTGCACCTGGAGAAGGCGCTCAAGGATGGTATCGAGCACCGCCAGGCTTCCGAATCCGACCTGGAATCCGCTTTCAAGCGCCTGAACGGCGTGAACGAGCGCACCAGCGGCGAAGAAGTCGCTCCGCTCAAGCGCGAGCTGCAATCCTGCATGCAGAACTACTTCGGTGTGTTCCGTACCGGCGAGTACATGCAGAAAGGTATCGCTCAGCTGGCTGATCTGCGTGAGCGTATCGCCACCGTCAAGATCAACGACAAGAGCCAGGCATTCAACACGGCGCGTATCGAAGCGCTGGAACTGCAGAACCTCCTCGAAGTGGCCGAAGCCACTGCGATTGCGGCAGAAGCCCGCAAAGAGTCCCGCGGCGCGCATGCCCGTGAAGACTTCGAGGAGCGCGATGACGAGAACTGGCTGTGCCACACCCTGTACTTCCCGGGTGAGAAGCGTGTAGCCAAGCGTGCCGTCAACTTCGCGCCGAAAACTGTTCCGGCATTCGAACCCAAGGTTCGTACTTACTAAGGGTGCCCGCCATGTTGCAAGTGAGTGTTTACCGCTACAACCCTGAGAAGGACGCTGCGCCCTACATGCAGGACTTCCAGGTCAATACCGACGGCAAGGACATCATGGTCCTGGACGTGCTGGCGCTGATCAAGGAACAGGACGAGGGTTTCTCCTACCGTCGCTCCTGCCGTGAAGGCGTGTGCGGTTCCGACGGTATGAACATCAACGGCAAGAACGGCCTGGCCTGCATCACCCCCCTATCGGCCGCTGGCCTGAAGGGTGGCAAGCTGGTCCTGCGTCCGCTGCCGGGCCTGCCGGTCATCCGTGACCTGGTCGTCGATATGCGCATCTTCTATAGGCAGTACGAGAGCGTGAAGCCGTTCCTGCAGAACAAATATGCAGCCCCGGCCATCGAACGTCTGCAAAGCCCGGAAGAGCGCGAGAAGCTGGACGGTCTGTACGAGTGCATCCTGTGCGCCTGCTGCTCGACCTCCTGCCCGTCGTTCTGGTGGAATCCCGACAAGTTCCTGGGCCCCGCCGCGCTGCTGCAAGCCTATCGTTTCCTGGCCGACAGCCGTGACACCGAAACTCAGGCGCGCCTGGCGAGCCTGGATGACCCGTTCAGCGTCTTCCGCTGCCGCGGGATCATGAACTGCGTGAACGTCTGCCCGAAGGGTCTGAACCCCACCAAGGCAATCGGTCACATCCGTAACATGCTGCTGCAGAGCGGCACTTGATCCGAGGGCCTCGCGCCCAAAGATCATTGCAAGAGCGACACCTGTACCGCCGGAACATTGTCCGGCGGTACAGTCCCTAGGACCCAAGCCCACAAAGCGGGGGTCCTGTTTTGAAAACGTATATATGACCAGCAGGGGCATCCGGGCTGGTACCCGGACTATCTGCGGGGATCGGTGGCTTGAAGTCGCTGTGTATGACTTCGCGCCAGAGATTCCACAGGTGGAGTCCCCTTACCGAGGGTGACCAAGCATGCACGAAAGCGTAATGCAGCGGATGTGGAACAGTGCCCATCTATCCGGTGGAAACGCTGCCTACGTCGAAGAGCTCTACGAGCTCTACCTGCACGACCCGAACGCTGTGCCAGAAGAGTGGCGCACGTACTTCCAGAAGCTCCCCGCCGACGGCAATCCTGCCCCCGACGTCTCGCATTCCTCTATCCGTGATCATTTCGTACTCCTGGCCAGGAACCAGCGCCGCGCCGCGCCTGTTTCCGCTGGCAGCGTAAGCACCGAGCACGAGAAGAAGCAGGTCGAAGTCCTGCGTCTGATCCTGGCATACCGTCTGCGTGGACATCAGGCAGCGTCGCTCGATCCGCTGGGTCTCTGGGTGCGTACCGCTCCCTCCGACCTGTCGCTCGAACACTACGGGCTCACTGCTGCAGACCTCGACACCACCTTCCGTACCGGTGAGCTCTACATCGGCAAGGAAGAAGCCCCCCTGCGTGAAATCCTCGATGCGCTGAAGCAGACCTACTGCAGCACCATCGGCGCCGAGTTCATGCACATCGTCGACTCCGAGCAGCGCCACTGGTTCGCCCAGCGCCTGGAAAGCGTGCGCGGCCGTCCGACATATTCCGCCGACGCCCGCTCTCACCTGCTCGAGCGCCTGACCGCTGCCGAAGGCCTGGAAAAGTACCTGGGCACCAAGTACCCGGGCACCAAGCGCTTCGGCCTGGAAGGCGGCGAGAGCCTGATTCCGATGATCGACGAGATCATCCAGCGCTCCGGCTCCTACGGCGTCAAGGAAATCGTCATCGGCATGGCCCACCGTGGCCGTCTGAACGTCCTGGTCAATACCCTGGGCAAGAACCCGCGCGACCTCTTCGACGAGTTCGAAGGCAAGAAACTGGTCGAGCTGGGCTCGGGTGACGTGAAGTATCACCAGGGCTTCTCCTCCAACGTCATGACCACTGGCGGCGAAGTCCACCTGGCCCTGGCGTTCAACCCCTCGCACCTGGAGATCGTTTCCCCGGTGGTCGAGGGCTCGGTACGTGCCCGCCAGGACCGTCGCAAGGACGGCAGCGGCGACAAGGTCGTGCCGATCTCCATCCACGGCGATGCCGCTTTCGCGGGGCAGGGTGTGGTCATGGAAACCTTCCAGATGTCGCAGACCCGTGCTTACAAGACGGGCGGCACCATCCACATCGTGATCAACAACCAGGTGGGCTTCACCACCAGCCGCCAGGACGATGCTCGTTCCACCGAGTACGCGACCGACGTGGCGAAGATGATCCAGGCGCCGATCTTCCACGTGAACGGCGACGATCCGGAAGCGGTACTGTTCGTGACCCAGTTGGCCGTCGACTACCGCATGCAGTTCAAGCGTGACGTGGTCATCGACCTGGTCTGCTACCGCCGTCGCGGCCACAACGAGGCCGACGAGCCGAGCGGCACCCAGCCGCTGATGTACCAGCAGATCGCCAAGCAGCGCACCACCCGTGACCTGTATGCCGATGCGCTGATCGCAGCCGGCGTGCAGACCACCGAGCAGGCCCAGGAGAAAGTCGACGAGTATCGCGACGCCCTGGACAACGGCCTGCACGTGGTAAGAAGCCTGGTCAAGGAGCCCAACAAGGAGCTCTTCGTCGACTGGCGTCCCTACGTGGGCCATGCCTGGACCGCGCGTCACGACACCCGCTTCGACCTGAAGACCCTGCAGGAACTCTCCACCAAGCTGCTGGAGACTCCGGACGGCTTCGTCATGCAGCGTCAGGTGCAGAAGATCTACGAAGACCGCGCCAAGATGGCGGCCGGCGGCATGCCCATCAACTGGGGCTTCGCCGAGAACCTGGCCTACGCCACCCTGCTGTTCGAGGGCCATCCGGTGCGCATGACCGGTCAGGACGTCGGCCGCGGCACCTTCTCGCACCGCCACGCGGCGCTGCACAACCAGAAGGACGACTCGGTCTACATCCCGCTGGCTCACCTGTTCGACGGCCAGCCGCGCGTCAGCCTGTACGACTCCTACCTCTCGGAAGAAGCCGTACTGGCGTTCGAATACGGCTATGCCACCACCATGCCGAATGCGCTGGTGACCTGGGAAGCCCAGTTCGGTGACTTCGCCAACGGTGCGCAGGTCGTGATCGACCAGTTCATCACCAGCGGCGAGACCAAGTGGCAGCGCCTGTGCGGCCTGACCATGCTGCTGCCGCACGGTTACGAGGGCCAGGGTCCGGAGCACTCCTCCGCGCGTCTGGAGCGTTACCTGCAGCTGTGCGCCGAGCAGAACATCCAGGTCTGCGTGCCGACCACCCCGGCCCAGGTCTACCACATGCTGCGCCGTCAGGTGATCCGTCCGCTGCGCAAGCCGCTGATCGTGATGACACCGAAGTCGCTGCTGCGTCACAAGCTGGCCATCTCGACCCTGGAAGATCTGGCCAACGGCTCGTTCCAGACCGTGATCAACGAGATCGACAACCTGGATCCGAAAAAGGTCGACCGCATCGTGCTGTGCAGCGGCAAGGTGTACTACGACCTGCTGGAGAAGCGCCGCGCCGAAGGTCGCGACAACATCGCGATCGTTCGTCTCGAGCAGCTCTATCCGTTCCCGGAAGACGATCTGGCCGAGGTGCTGTCGCAGTACAAGAACCTCAAGCACATCGTCTGGTGCCAGGAAGAGCCGATGAACCAGGGTGCCTGGTTCTGCTCGCAGCACCACATGCGTCGTGTCATCGCCGCGCACAAGAAAGGTCTCAACCTGGAATACGCGGGCCGCGAAGGCTCGGCAGCTCCGGCTTGCGGCTACGCTTCGATGCACGCCGAGCAGCAGGAAAAACTGCTGCAGGACGCCTTCACCGTTTAACGCCAACGCGCAGTTGATACCGAATTTAAGGAAACACACATAATGGCTATCGAAATCAAAGCCCCAACCTTCCCGGAATCGGTTGCCGACGGCACAGTCGCAACCTGGCACAAGAAGGTCGGTGAAGCCGTCAAGCGTGACGAGTTGATCGTCGACATCGAAACCGACAAGGTCGTGATCGAAGTACTGGCCGAGGCCGACGGCGTCCTGGCCGAGATCGTCAAGAACGAAGGCGACACCGTTCTTTCCAACGAACTGCTGGGCAAGCTGAGCGAAGGCGGTGCTGCCGCTGCCGCTCCGGCTGCTGCAGCAGCTCCGGCTGCCGCTCCGGCCGCCGCTGCTCCGGCCGCCGCCGCTGGCGACGACAACATCCTCTCGCCGGCCGCCCGCAAGCTGGCCGAAGAGAACGGCATCGACCCGAACAGCCTGGCCGGCACCGGCAAGGGCGGTCGCGTGACCAAGGAAGACGTCGTCGCTGCCGTCGAAGCCAAGAAGAACGCCCCGGCTGCCGCTCCGGCCGCCAAGGCCGCTGCTCCGGCTGCCGAGGCCCCGGTCTTCGCCGCTGGCGATCGCGTCGAGAAGCGCGTACCGATGACCCGCCTGCGCGCCAAGGTTGCCGAGCGCCTGGTCGAGGCCCAGTCCTCGATGGCCATGCTGACGACTTTCAACGAAGTCAACATGAAGCCGATCATGGACCTGCGCAACAAGTACAAGGACCTGTTCGAGAAGAAGCACAACGGCGTTCGCCTGGGCTTCATGTCCTTCTTCGTCAAGGCCGCCACCGAAGCACTGAAGCGCTTCCCGGGTGTCAACGCCTCGATCGACGGCAACGACATCGTCTACCACGGCTACCAGGACATCGGTGTGGCAGTGTCCAGCGACCGCGGTCTGGTCGTACCGGTTCTGCGTAACGCCGAGTTCATGAGCCTGGCCGAGATCGAGAACGGCATCGCCACCTTCGGCAAGAAAGCCAAAGACGGCAAGCTGTCCATCGAAGACATGACCGGTGGTACTTTCACCATTTCCAACGGTGGCGTATTCGGTTCCCTGTTGTCGACTCCGATCGTCAATCCGCCGCAGACCGCCATCCTCGGCATGCACAAGATCCAGGAACGCCCGATGGCCGTTAACGGCCAGGTGGTGATCCTGCCGATGATGTACCTGGCGCTGTCCTACGATCACCGGATGATCGATGGCAAGGAAGCGGTAAGCTTCCTGGTCACCATGAAGGACCTGCTGGAAGATCCGGCTCGCCTTCTGCTGGACGTCTGATACGTCAATTCACACGACGGCCCCGTACTACACGACGGCCCCGAAAGGGGCCGTCCGCTTCACCGGAATAAGGATTGAGACATGAGCCAGAAATTCGACGTGGTTGTGATTGGTGCCGGCCCCGGCGGTTACGTAGCCGCCATCCGTGCCGCCCAACTCGGCCTGAAGACCGCCTGCATCGAGAAGTACATCGGTAAAGAGGGCAAGGTCGCTCTCGGCGGTACCTGCCTGAACGTAGGCTGCATTCCGTCCAAGGCGCTGCTGGACAGCTCCTACAAGTACCACGAAGCCAAAGAGGCCTTCGCGGTCCACGGTATCGAAGCCAAGGGCGTCACCATCGACGTTCCTGCGATGGTTGCCCGCAAGGCCAACATCGTGAAGAACCTGACCGGCGGCATCGCTACCCTGTTCAAGGCCAACGGTGTGACCTCCTTCGAAGGCCACGGCAAGGTCCTGGCCAACAAGCAGGTCGAAGTGACCGGCCTGGACGGCAAGACCCAGGTTCTGGAAGCCGACAACATCATCATCGCTTCGGGCTCCAAACCGGTCGAAATCCCGCCGGCTCCGCTGACCGACGACATCATCGTCGACTCCACCGGTGCCCTGGAATTCCAGAGTGTACCGAAGAAGCTCGGCGTGATCGGTGCCGGCGTCATCGGTCTGGAACTGGGTTCGGTCTGGGCTCGCCTGGGCGCTGAAGTCACCGTCCTGGAAGCCCTGGACAAGTTCCTCCCGGCTGCCGACGAGCAGATCGCCAAGGAAGCCCTGAAGGTCCTGACCAAGCAAGGCCTGAACATCCGCCTGGGCGCTCGCGTGACTGGCACCGAGATCAAGAAGAAGCAGGTCACCGTGACCTTCACCGACGCCAACGGCGAGCAGAAGGAGACCTTCGACAAGCTGATCGTGGCCGTGGGCCGTCGCCCGGTGACCACCGACCTGCTGGCCGCTGACTCCGGCGTGACCCTGGACGAGCGTGGCTTCATCTTCGTCGACGACCACTGCAAGACCAGCGTTCCGGGCGTCTACGCCATCGGTGACGTGGTTCGCGGCGCCATGCTGGCGCACAAGGCCTCGGAAGAGGGCGTGATGGTTGCCGAGCGCATCGCCGGCCACAAGGCCCAGATGAACTACGACCTGATCCCGGCCGTGATCTACACCCACCCGGAAATCGCATGGGTTGGCAAGACCGAGCAGCAGCTCAAGGGTGAAGGCGTCGAAGTCAACGTCGGTACCTTCCCGTTCGCCGCCAGCGGCCGCGCCATGGCTGCCAACGACACCACCGGTCTGGTCAAGGTCATCGCCGATGCCAAGACCGACCGCGTACTGGGCGTCCACGTGATCGGCCCGAGCGCCGCCGAACTGGTTCAGCAGGGCGCGATCGGCATGGAATTCGGCACCAGCGCCGAAGACCTGGGCATGATGGTCTTCTCCCACCCGACTCTGTCCGAAGCGCTGCACGAAGCGGCCCTGGCAGTGAATGGCCACGCCATCCACATCGCCAACCGCAAGAAGCGCTAAGGAACGGGACCACGGCGGGGAGGGCGGCAGTCTTTTGCGAGGGGCTGCCCCCGACCCGCCGGATCGTTTCTCCCCCGAGGGGGACTCGGTCACAGGTGGCGTGGTGCCACGAGCGCCGCGCCGAATGCGCAATACCCAAGACGAAAACGGTAGACAAGCATGAATCTCCACGAATATCAGGGTAAGCAGCTGTTCGCTGAGTACGGCCTGCCCGTATCCAAGGGCTTCGCCGTCGACACACCCGAAGAGGCCGCAGAAGCCTGTGAAAAGATCGGTGGTACCGAGTGGGTCGTTAAGGCCCAGGTACACGCTGGTGGCCGCGGCAAAGCGGGCGGTGTGAAGCTGGTCAAGAGCAAAGAGGACGCCAAGGCGTTCGCCGCCAACTGGCTGGGCAAGCGTCTGGTGACTTACCAGACTGACGCCAATGGCCAGCCGGTCAGCAAGATCCTGGTGGAATCCTGCACCGACATCGATAAGGAGCTGTACCTCGGCGCCGTTGTCGACCGTTCCAGCCGTCGCATCGTCTTCATGGCCTCCACCGAAGGTGGCGTGGACATCGAGAAAGTGGCGCACGAAACCCCTGAGAAGATCCTCAAGGCCACCATCGATCCGCTGGTTGGCGCTCAGCCCTACCAGGGTCGCGAGCTGGCTTTCCAGCTGGGCCTCAAAGGCGACCAGATCAAGCAGTTCACCCACATCTTCGTTGGCCTGGCCAAGCTGTTCCAGGACTACGACCTGGCGCTGCTGGAAGTGAACCCGCTGGTGATCAAGAAAGACGGCAACCTGCACTGCCTGGACGCCAAGATCAACATCGACTCCAACGCCATGTACCGTCAGCCCAAGCTGCGCGCCATGCACGACCCGTCCCAGGACGACGCTCGTGAAGCCCATGCGCAGAAGTGGGAGCTGAACTACGTCGCGCTGGAAGGCAACATCGGCTGCATGGTCAACGGCGCTGGCCTGGCCATGGGCACCATGGACATCGTCAACCTGCACGG
This sequence comes from Pseudomonas sp. MT3, assembly GCF_054720805.1. Classification (NCBI taxonomy): domain Bacteria; kingdom Pseudomonadati; phylum Pseudomonadota; class Gammaproteobacteria; order Pseudomonadales; family Pseudomonadaceae; genus Pseudomonas; species Pseudomonas sp. MT3. The sequence goes on along the minus strand of NZ_JBTVPY010000001.1, from coordinate 287,189 downwards.
CGGCAAGCCGGCCAACTTCCTCGACGTTGGCGGCGGTGCCACCAAAGAGCGCGTGACCGAAGCGTTCAAGATCATCCTGTCCGACAGCAACGTCGCTGCCGTTCTGGTGAACATCTTCGGCGGCATCGTTCGCTGCGACATGATTGCCGAAGGCATCATCGGCGCCGTGAAAGAAGTCGGCGTGAAAATCCCGGTTGTCGTTCGTCTGGAAGGCAACAACGCCGACCTCGGCGCCAAGGTCCTGGCCGAGAGCGGTCTGAACATCATCGCGGCGACCAGCCTGACCGACGCTGCCCAGCAAGTCGTCAAGGCCGCGGAGGGTAAGTAATGAGCGTCCTGATCAATAAAGACACCAAAGTCATCTGCCAGGGCTTCACCGGCTCGCAGGGTACCTTCCACTCCGAACAGGCCATCGCCTACGGCACCAAGATGGTTGGCGGCGTGACCCCCGGCAAGGGCGGCACCACCCACCTCGGCCTGCCGGTGTTCAACACCGTCAAGGAAGCCGTGGAAGCCACCGGCGCTGACGCTTCGGTCATCTACGTTCCGGCTCCGTTCTGCAAGGACTCGATCCTGGAAGCGGCCTTCGGCGGCATCAAGCTGATCGTCTGCATCACCGAAGGCATCCCGACCATCGACATGCTGGAAGCCAAGGTCAAGTGCGACGAGCTGGGCGTACGCCTGATCGGCCCGAACTGCCCGGGCGTGATCACTCCCGGCGAGTGCAAGATCGGCATCATGCCCGGTCACATCCACCTGCCAGGCAAGGTCGGTATCGTGTCGCGTTCCGGCACCCTGACCTACGAAGCCGTGAAGCAGACCACCGACGCCGGCTTCGGCCAGTCCACCTGCGTGGGCATCGGCGGCGACCCGATCCCGGGCTCCAACTTCATCGATATCCTGAAGCTGTTCCAGGAAGATCCGAAGACCGAAGCCATCGTCATGATCGGCGAGATCGGCGGTTCCGCTGAAGAAGAAGCCGCGGCCTACATCAAGGCCAACGTCACCAAGCCGGTGGTTTCCTACATCGCCGGTGTGACCGCCCCTCCGGGCAAGCGCATGGGCCACGCTGGCGCCATCATCTCCGGCGGCAAGGGCACTGCGGACGAGAAATTCGCCGCGCTGCAGGACGCCGGTGTGAAGACCGTGCGTTCCCTGGCTGACATCGGCAAGGCCCTGGCCGAGCTGACCGGCTGGACGGTCAAGTAAGCGCCTCGCTTATTTAACCGTTCGTCAACAGAGGCCACCTTCGGGTGGCCTCTGTCGTTGCGGCGCCGTCTCAAAACTGTCGTTCAGGCGACATGGCCGATCATCACGCGGACGATCTGACGTATGTCAGTGCAGTTCATCGGAATAGATCGTTAGGCTAACAACTATATGAAGCGTCGCGTTCCCCACAAGGGAAAGCTCGCTCACCGTCAATTCCTACCCGGAAGCGACGGTGATTCCTGACCGTCAAGGATGGCGGGATAACCAGAATGCAGGAGCAACCGGGCCACGAGCCCACGGAAAACCTCTGCTATCGGACTTCCAAGAACAAATCACCGTACCGATGACAGCAGCATCACAGGATGCCCAGGCTTGCCCAGAGTGAGTCGGCCAATCCCGTCCGATGCGGCTTTGTCACGTCCGTACGGTCGATCTGCCTTGGGAGACCATGAAACCGTTTCAGCACTGTGGTATTCCCCTTCATGAACGTCTTGAAAGGCCAGGACATCCTGGCATTGGGTTTTATGACCTTCGCGCTGTTCGTCGGCGCGGGCAACATCATCTTCCCGCCCATCGTCGGTCTGCAGTCCGGGCCGCACGTATGGATGGCGGCACTGGGCTTCCTGATCACCGCAGTCGGCCTGCCGGTGATCACCGTCGTCGCGCTGGCCAAGGTCGGCGGGGCGATGGACACCCTGAGCCACCCGATCGGTCGAGTCGCCGGTGGGCTGCTGGCGGCCGTCTGCTACCTGTCGGTCGGGCCATTGTTCGCCACCCCGCGTACCGCCACCGTGTCCTTCGAAGTGGGCCTGGCGCCGCTGACCGGGGAGGGCGCGCTGCCGCTGTTCCTCTACAGTCTGGTGTACTTCTCGGTGGTACTGGTGATCTCGCTGTATCCGGGCAAGCTGCTCGATACCGTTGGCCGCTTCCTCGCGCCGCTGAAGATCATCGCCCTGGCCGCACTGGGCATCGCCGCCTTCATGCTGCCCGCCGGCCCCATTGGCGTCGCTGAACCGGCCTACCAGACCGCCGCGTTCTCCCAGGGCTTCGTCAATGGCTACCTGACGATGGACACCCTTGGCGCGCTGGTCTTCGGCATCGTCATCGTCAACGCGATCCGCTCCCGTGGCGTGCAGTCGCCGCGCCTGATCACCCGCTACGCCATCATCGCCGGCCTGATCGCCGGTGTCGGTCTGGCGCTGGTGTACATCAGCCTGTTCCGCCTGGGTGCCGGCAGCCATGACATCGCCGCCGGTGCCGCCAACGGCGCCGCCGTCCTGCATGCCTACGTGCAGCACACCTTCGGCTCGCTGGGCAGCACCTTCCTCGCCGTGCTGATCGCGCTGGCCTGCCTGGTCACCGCCGTGGGCCTGACCTGCGCCTGCGCCGAGTACTTCTGCCGTATCGTGCCGCTGTCGTACCGCAGCCTGGTGATCATCCTGGCCAGCTTCTCGCTGCTGGTGTCGAACCTGGGCCTGACCAAGCTCATCCAGTTCTCCATCCCGGTGCTGACCGCCATCTACCCGCCGTGCATCGTGCTGGTGGCGCTGAGCTTCTGCGCCAGCCTGTGGCGTTCGCAGACCCGCATCGTCGCCCCGGTGATGGTGGTGTCCTTCGTCTTCGGCATCATCGACGCCCTCAAGGGCGCCAAGCTCGATGCCTGGATGCCGGCCTGGATGCAGCACCTGCCGCTGGCCGAACAGGGCCTTGCCTGGCTGATCCCCTCGGTGGCCATGCTGGCCGTGATGGTGGTGATCGACCGCCTGCTGGGCAAACCCCAGGAAGCGATGGCCTGACGCCAGACCTGCCAGCGAAAAAGGCCGCCCACAAGGCGGCCTTTTTATGTCTTTGTGGGAGCGAGCTTGCTCGCGAACCGCCGGGCAGTTTTGTATCCGCCATGAAAGCGTTCGCGAGCGGGCCCGCTCCTACAGGCAGGTGGGGCGGCGAGCCGTGTCTTTCCCTGCATATCTGGCGTCTATCTGCCGCGTATTCCTTCAACACTTCGCGCAAGGACAAGCATGACCGACGTCGACCTGTTCGATATCCAGTACCTGTGGAACCTGTTCGCCATTCTCTGGTTCCTCGTCTGCTGGCTCGGCTATACCCGTTATGCCAAAACCAAGGCCCGCGACACTGCCTGCCTGGCCAGCGTGTTGCACCTTTACCGCCAGGACTGGATGCGCCGCCTGCTGCTGCGCGACAACCGCGTGGCCGATGCCAGCGTGATCGGCAATCTGGAGCGCAATGCTTCGTTCTTCGCGTCCAGCACCCTGATCATCCTGGCCGGCATCCTGACTTTGCTGGGTTCCGCCGAACGCACCATTTCGGTGCTGGCCGACCTGCCGTTCGTGACGTCGCCGACCCGTGGCCTGTCGGAGCTGAAATTGCTCTGCCTGGCAGTGGTCTTCGTGTATGCCTTCTTCACCTTCAGTTGGTGCATGCGGCAATACAATTTCGCGGCGGTGCTGGTGGCTTCCGCGCCGATGGTGGGGGAGCGCAGCGTGGGCGAGCAGGAACGCAAGTTGTTCGCCGAGCGTGCGGCGCGCGTGGTGTCGTTGGCGGCGCACCAGTTCAACCAGGGCCTGCGGACCTATTATTTCGGGTTGGCGATGCTCGCCTGGTTCATCAATCCGCTGATCTTCATGCTGGTGACTGCCGGTGTCGTGGGGGTGTTGTACCAGCGCGAGTTCCATTCCCGCGTGCTGCACGTGATGGTCTACACGCCAACGCCGCAGGCGGATGCGCCACGCGAGGACGATATCCCAGCCTGACCGGGAGTCGGATGCGACAAGGCCCGCGAGAATGCGGGCCTTGTGCTGTACAGCGCGAGAAACGGCTTACTGCTGCTTCTGCTCTTCGCCTGCGGGCTCCTGCGGCGCGGTAGCCGGAGCAGCCGGGGCAGCTTCGGGTGCCGGCGGAGTCGTCGGCGCCGGGGTGGCCGGCTGTTCAGTAGCGGCGGGCGCGGCCGGCGCTTTCGGCTCTTCTTTCTTGTCGCAAGCGGCAAGACCCAGACCGGCGATCAGCATCAGAGCGAGGGGAAGGGTTTTTTTCATGTGGAGCCTCCATGTGTGGCTTTCCTGGTGGTAGCCCTTTGAGCAGATGCGCCTCAAAGAAGTTCAATGAATATTCCTGCACTACAGTATTTCATCACTGTAGGTAGGCTCCGAGCGGGGTATGATGCGGGCCCACGCAGTCATTCGGTCGCCCACTCCCATGAGTGAAAACCCCATTCTTGAGCGTGCCCAGCGCTTTCTCTCGGCGCTGCGCCATTGCCAGTTGCTGGGCATCAGCGCCCATGCCGCCGACACTTCCGGCCTGACACTGCGCCTGCCATACAGCCCGGCCATCGTCGGCAATCCGGAAACCGGCGTGATCCACGGCGGGGCGATCACCACGCTGATGGACACCACCTGCGGCATCTCCACCGTCTGTGTGCTGCCGCAGTTCGAGATATGCCCGACCCTGGATCTGCGCATCGACTACATGCACCCCGCCGAGCCTGGCAAGGATGTGTTCGGTTTCGCCGAGTGCTACCGCGTCACCCCGAATATCATCTTCACCCGTGGCATCGCCTACCAGGACGACCCGTCCGAGCCCATTGCCCACGTAGTCGGTACCTTCATGCGCATGGGCAAGGCGGTTTCCGCCGGCAACGTGAAGCGCAGCGTCGACGGGGAGGCCTCCGCATGAGCACGCCGAGCATCGAGCAACTGGTGCGCGAGGCCCACGCGAGCAAGAACTACGATGGACTGATCGAGTCGATTCCCTACGCCAGGATGATCGGCATCCGCTGCCTGCGCCTGGGCGACGATGCGATCTTCCACCTGCCGGCCAACCCCGACAACATCGGCAACCCGACCCTGCCGGCATTGCACGGCGGCGTCATCGCCGGCTTCATGGAACACGCCGCGCTGCTGCACCTGCTGATGTTCATGGGCATTCCACACATGCCCAAGATCATCGACTTCTCCATCGATTACCTGCGCGCCGGGCATTTCCGCGATACCTATGCGCAATGCCAGGTCTGGCGACAGGGACGGCGGGTGGCCAACGTGGCGATCACCGCCTGGCAGACCACTCGCGCCGAACCGATCGCCACCGCACGGGCGCACTTCAAGGTCGACGGCGCCTGAATGGACACCCTGCTGATCCTGCTCGGCCTGCTGCTGATCCTTGCCGGCTACGTCTGGCTGGTCAGCCAGGCCTTCGGCCGCAGCCTGTTCTGGGGGATCGCCAGCCTGGCGCCGCCACTGGCACTGGCGTTCATCCTGCGCCACTGGGCGCAGGCGCGGCGTGCCGTGGTATTCGTTGCGCTGGGCTGCATCCCGCTGGTGGTTGGCCTGGCCCTGCTGGCGGCCCATGACAGCGCACGCCTGGAGGCCATTCTGCGCCTTGACTGGCTGCGCTCCGAGCCGGTCGTCAAGCCGGAGTTGGCCATCCGCTTGCGCGGTGAGCTGAATGGCAAGCCGTTCGAGCCTGAGCAGGCCGATCTGATCGACGGGGTGCTGAGCCTGCGGGAAGGGCAGGACTTCTATGCACACCGTGAAGTGCAGATTCGCCTGCCGGCAGCGGTCCAGGGACCACTGCGGCTGGATGTCCTGCCCGATGATTCCGGCACCTTGCCGGACGTCGAAATCAGTTGGCTGGCTCCTGGCCAGGACCTGCCCGAGGCGGTCCGCCTGGCGCGGGGGTACAGCCTGCACCTGGACCTCCAGCCGGAGGCGCCCAACCGGATGGTCGGGGCCTTCCATCTGGTGCTTCCCGCGTCGATGCAGACCACCCTGAGCGGCCAGATCGAGCTGTACACGGATCGTCTGCGCTATCGCGACGGACAGGTCGATACCCACGTCGACTCCCAGGACACCCTGCTCTACGTGGTGCGCGACTACCTGCAACGCCGCTTCGCCCAGCACGATATCGAGCTGGCTCCGCTGCCACGGCTGGACACCCGGCGGCCAACGCTGCAGGTGCAGGTGGTGTTCAGCATTGCCGGCGAGCCACAGACGCTGTCGCTCACGCTGGTCAAGAGCGTACCCCGTGGATGGGGTGTCCGGGGCGACAAGTACCCGCGCCTGGCCGATAACCCGCCACCAGTGCCGGCTCCGCCGCCGGCGCAACCCGTCGAGGCGGAGGCGGGCCAACCGTCGGCCGCGCCGGAGGTCGGCGTGCTTTCGCTGCAGCGCCTGCAGGCCGCTCCCGAGCACTTCGCCAATCGCCACATGCGGGTCCAGACCGAGCAGGGACGCACGGCCGACGGGGTTTTCGTCGGCCTGGATGGCGACGGCCGCCTGGTCATCCGCCACAGCCTGAGCGGCGCGGGAGAGGCGAGCTACGTCCTGCGGCCCAGCGAAGTGGTCGGCATCGAATTGCTCGCTCATTGAGTTGTCGGGGCAACCCCTTGAATTTGCTCAGGAAGCCCCCATCTCGCTGACATCGGCCGTAATAGACGGCATTTGTCATCCTCGGAGCGAGAAAGAATGAGCGTGGAGACTCAAAAAGAAACCCTGGGCTTCCAGACCGAAGTGAAGCAACTGCTTCACCTGATGATCCATTCCCTGTATTCGAACAAGGAAATCTTCCTTCGCGAGCTGATTTCCAACGCCTCCGACGCCGCCGACAAGCTGCGTTTCGAGGCCCTGGCCAAGCCGGAGCTGCTCGAAGGCGGCGCCGAGCTGAAGATCCGTGTCAGCTTCGACAAGGATGCCAGGACCGTCACCCTCGAAGACAACGGCATCGGCATGAGCCGTGAGGACGTGATCGCGCACCTGGGCACCATCGCCAAGTCCGGCACCGCCGACTTCCTGAAGAACCTCTCGGGCGACCAGAAGAAGGATTCGCACCTGATCGGCCAGTTCGGCGTGGGCTTCTACAGCGCCTTCATCGTCGCCGACAAGGTCGATGTGTTCACCCGCCGCGCCGGCGTGCCGGCCAGCGAAGGCGTGCACTGGGCGTCGAAAGGCGAGGGTGACTTCGAAGTCGCCACCGTCGAGAAGACCGCTCGCGGCACCCGCATCGTCCTGCACCTGAAGGACGGCGAAGAAGAGTTCGCCGACGGCTGGCGCCTGCGCAACATCGTCAAGAAGTACTCCGACCATATCGCGCTGCCCATCGAGCTGCCCAAGGAGCAGCACGGTGAGGAAGCGCCGGCCGACACCGAGTGGGAAGTGGTCAACCGTGCCAGCGCCCTGTGGACCCGTCCGCGCACCGAGGTGAAGGACGAGGAATACCAGGAGTTCTACAAGCACATCGCCCATGACTTCGAGAACCCGCAGTCCTGGAGCCATAACAAGGTCGAGGGCAAGCTCGAGTACACCTCGCTGCTCTACGTCCCGGCCCGCGCGCCGTTCGACCTGTACCACCGCGAGGCCCCGCGCGGCCTGAAACTGTACGTGCAGCGCGTGTTCATCATGGACCAGGCCGACCAGTTCCTGCCGCTGTACCTGCGCTTCATCAAGGGTGTGGTGGACTCCAACGACCTGTCGCTGAACGTCTCCCGCGAGATCCTGCAGTCCGGCCCCATCGTCGACTCGATGAAGTCCGCGCTGACCAAGCGTTCCCTGGATATGCTGGAGAAGCTGGCGAGCAACGACGCCGAAGCCTACAAGGGCTTCTGGAAGAACTTCGGCCAGGTGCTGAAGGAAGGTCCCGCCGAAGACTTCGCCAACAAGGACAAGATCGCCGGCCTGCTGCGCTTCTCTTCCACCAGCGACGAGAGCGGCGAGCAGAGCGTTTCCCTGGCCGACTACATCGGTCGCCTGAAGGAAGGCCAGGACAAGATCTACTACCTCACCGGCGAAAGCTTCGCCCAGGTGAAGAACAGCCCGCACCTGGAAGTCTTCCGCAAGAAAGGCATCGAAGTGCTGCTGCTCACCGACCGCATCGACGAGTGGCTGATGAGCTACCTGCCGGAGTTCGACGGCAAGTCGTTCGTCGACGTCGCACGTGGCGACCTGGACCTGGGCAGCCTGGATTCCGAAGAGGACAAGAAGGCCCAGGAAGAAGTCGCCAAGGCCAAGGAAGGCCTGGCCGAGCGCCTGAAAGCCGCGCTGGGCGACGAAGTCGCCGAGGTGCGCGTGTCCCACCGCCTGACCGACTCGCCGGCGATCCTCGCCATCGGCGAGCAGGACCTGGGCCTGCAGATGCGCCAGATCCTCGAAGCCAGCGGGCAGAAGGTGCCGGAGTCCAAGCCGATCTTCGAGTTCAACCCGGCTCACCCGCTGATCGAGAAGCTGGATGCAGAGCCCGACGAGGAGCGCTTCGGCGAGCTGTCCCACATCCTCTTCGATCAGGCCGCGCTGGCGGCTGGCGACAGCCTGAAAGACCCGGCGGCCTACGTCCGCCGGCTCAACAAGCTGCTGGTGGAACTCTCCGCCTGATCGAAACAAGGCCCGCTTCGGCGGGCTTTGTGTTTTTCTGTACCCGCCACTCTTTCAATAACGGGGAGACCCCAATGAGTCAGATCAGCGTGCGACCCGTCGCCTACAGCGTCGACGGCGAGTCTTTCGAAGGTCAGCTGGTATTCGATGCCGCCAGCCAGGCCGCGCGTCCGGGGCTGCTGATGGCGCCGAACTGGATGGGCGTCGGCCAGGGTGCCCTGGACATTGCCCGCCAGGTTGCCGAACGAGGCTACGTGGTGCTGGTGGCCGACCTCTACGGCAAGGACCTGCGCCCCAATGGCCCGGAACAGGCCGGCGCCGCCATGATGCCGCTGAAGAATGACCGCGCGCTGCTGCGCAAACGCATGCAGGCGTCGCTCAAGGCCCTGCTGGATCAGGCCGGCAAGGCACCGCTGGATACCGCGAAGCTGGCCACCTTCGGCTTCTGCTTCGGCGGCTGTTGCGCCCTGGAGCTGGCGCGCGATGGCGCACCGCTGGCGGCGACCGTGTCCTTCCACGGCACCCTGGACACGCCGAACCCGGCGGATGCGAAGAACATCCAGGGTTCGGTGCTGGTGCTCGACGGTGCTGTCGACCCATTCGTACCGCGCGAGCAACTGGCCGATTTCGCCCGGGAAATGATCGATGCCGACGTCGACTGGGCGCTGACCAGCTTCGGTGGCGCGGCGCACTCCTTCACCGACCCGCATGCGCAGATCCCCGGCAAGATGCAGTACGACGCCAAGGTGGCGCGCCGCGCATTCGCCGCGATGTTCGACCTGCTGGACGAGCGCTTCGGCGGCTGAAGTCCCGGGTGCGCGAAAACACCGCGCCCCATTGGGGATCGCGGCGTGTAGGCGCAAGCTTGCTCGCGAACCTCGCTTCGCAGTGGGGATTGTTGCGAGCAAGCTCGCTCCTACCCAAAAAGACCCGGCATTCGCGCTCAGGGCAGGTTGGCCGAACGCTGCATCATGCGCTCGTCGGCGCGGTAACCCTTGGCGCCGAACCAGGCGATGTACAGGTAGCACAGCAGCGGAATGGCGAAGGAGTGCAGCAGTCCGATGCGGTCGGCGAAGAAGGCCTGGATCAGCGGCATCACCGCGCCGCCGACGATGGCCATGCAGAGCAGGCCCGAGCCCTTGCTGGTGAGGTTGCCCAGGCCCTCCAGGGCGAGGGAGAAAATGGTCGGGAACATGATCGAGTTGAACAGGCCGATGAGGATCAGCGCCCACATCGCCGCGTGTCCGCCGACGCTCAGGGCCACGGCGATCAGCAGGGTGTTGACCAGAGCGTTGAAGGCCAGCATGCGGTTGGCCGGAATGGTACGCATCAGGGCACTGCCGATGAAGCGGCCGATCATCGCGCCGCCCCAGTAGAACGACAGGTATCTGCCGGCGTGGTCGGCGGGCAGGCCGGCGATGTCCGGCTGACCCATCAGGCTGACCAGGTAGCTGCCGATCGACACCTCGGCGCCGACGTAGGCGAAGATGCCGATCACGCCGTAGATCAGGTGGCGGTGGGCGAACAGCGATTGACGGCCGGTCGCCGCGCCGTCGCTGGGTTCGCCGTGGTGGATCTTCGGCAGACGGAACAGGGCGATCAGCACGGCGATGGCGAATAGCAGTCCGGCCAGCACCAGGTAGGGCAGTTTCACCGAGTCCGCCTCGTTGGCGGCGGAACTGCCGATCTGCGACGCAGCGCCGGCACCGATGGCGAGGATGGTCACCGAGCCCACCAGCGGACCGACCGTGGTGCCCAGGGAGTTGAAGGCCTGGGTCAGGTTGAGGCGGCTGGCGGCGGTTTCCGGCCGGCCGAGGATGTTCACGTAGGGGTTGGCCGCCACCTGCAGCAGGGTGATGCCGGAGGCGAGGACGAACAGCGCGCCGAGGAAAAAGGGATAGGACTGCGCGCTCGCCGCCGGATAGAACAGCAGGCAGCCGACGCCGGCAGTGGCCAGCCCGACGATGATCCCGCTCTTGTAGCCGACCTTCTCCACCAGCCGCCCGGAGGGGAAGGACATGACGAAGTAGGCGGTGAAGAAGCAGAACTGGATCAGCGACGCTTCCACGTAGGACAGCGTGAAGACCGCCTTGAGGTGCGGCACGAGGATGTCGTTCAGCGAGGTGATCAGGCCCCACATGAAGAACAGCAGGGTGAGCACCGTCAGGGCGCTGGTGTGGCGGTTGGCGTGCGGTTGGTCCATCGCGGACTCCTTGTGCCGGACATGTGGGCCTTGCCGGAGCAAGGGGCTGGGGCGCGATGTTGTGGGTAAGCGCGCCGCGAATCCTTTCTCGCCTGCCGTTTCCAGCCCTGGATGAGGAACCGTTTCCCGGTGCGCTCAGCGCGGCAGTTCGATGCGCTCCTGCTCTCCCGGGACTGTCGGCCAGTAGCGGGCGGACCACCGGGCACGGGCGCTGTCGATCAGCGCCGGGTCGCTGGCGACGAAGTTCCAGTTCATCCGCCGGGGGCCGTCCAGCGGCGCGCCGCCAATGATCATCGCGTGGCAGTCGGTACAGGCGGAAAGGGTGAAGGCAATGCCCTCGGGCAGGACCAGCAGGTTGTGTGGCGGCACCGGCTCATTGTCGAGCAGGGCCTCGCCCTCGAGCAGGTACAGCGCGCGTTGCGGGTGCTCGTCGGGAATCGCCAGGGTGGCGCCCGCGCTGAGCTTCAGTTCGGCGTAGAGGGTCGGCGATAGCACCGGTACCGGCGATTCGAGGCAGAAGCCCGTGCCTGCGATCATGCGGATGCGCACGCCCAGGGCGTCGCTTTCCGGCAGGCTGGCGGCGGGGTGGTGGCTGTAGCTGGGATCGCAACGTTCCTGTTCTCGTGGCAACGCCAGCCAGACCTGCAGGCCGTGCAGGCGCGAGCCGTCGTGGCGCAGCGTCCGGGGCGTGCGTTCGACGTGGGCGACGCCGCGCCCGGCGGTCATCCAACTGACGTCGCCGGGCAGCACGAGCTGGTCCGAGCCGAGGCTGTCCTTGTGCTGCACCTGGCCCTCGAACAGGTAGGTGAGGGTGGACAGCCCGATGTGCGGGTGCTGGCGGATGTCCATGCCGTGTTCGGGGACGAAGGTGCTTTCGAGCATGTGGTCGAAGAACACGAAGGGGCCGACGCTGCGGCATTGCGCGGACGGCAGCGGACGGAGAATGGGAACGCCTTCGACGTCTTCGGCGCGTGGGCGGATGCTTAGCAGGGAGTCGCTCATGGCGGTTTCCAACGGGTCTGATCTGGGCATGATAGACGCTCGCCGCCACCCCGGCCCGGTTCGCGTCGGTATCGAGCTGTCATCAGCCTGTCACGCCGATGTCATAGCCTCGCGCGGTCCCCAACAAGGAGCGCAACATGTCCATTTCCCGCCTGCCAGCGGCCCTGGCCCTCACCCTGGCTTCCGCCTTCGCGTCCTCGGCCTTTGCCGAAGTGCGCGTCAACGGCCCGGTCGAGTACGGCGTCTTCGTCACCAACTACAAGGATTACCAGCCGGGCGAACGCGTGCTGACCCGCAGCCAGGAGCAGCTCGAATCCACGACGCGGGTCCCGGCCAAGCTGGGCACCAAGTTCGGCCTGCGTTACCAGCTCAGCGGCAAGCAGGAGGGCGATGCGCCCCTGACCCTGCTGTATTTCACTCCCGGCGTGGTGACCCCGGACGGCCAGCGCCACGACAAGTTCGAGGTGGTGCAGAAGCTGGTGGTCGGTGCGCCGACCGACGTGATGGCCTACCAGTTCACCGAGAACCACGAGGTGGTGCAGGGGCAGTGGCGCTTCATGGTGTTCCAGGGCGATCGCCTGCTGGCGGAGAAGACCTTCACCGTCGAGTGAGTCACGAGGAAAAAAACTGGCCATAGGCCTGATGCTGTTCACTTAAGAAAAACGCCGCGACTCCTTCGCCAGGATCGCGGCGTTTCTTTGCTCCGCAGGTCGCTTCAAGCGGGGATTTTGAATGGGTTGTTCCCTCTGTGGCTCTGAAAAAGGAACAAAAAACCGATACCAGAGCACCTGGTATCGGTTTATCGGAGCTCGCGATGGTCCACTAAATGCCTAAGTGAACAGCATTACGGCCATAGGCCGGGTTTTTCCTTGCTCGCGAAAAAGCTCGGATTTCATCCTTCGGATTGGCAGGCGGGAAACAGTTTGTTACTTTGCCTGCACGATAGTGCCAACTCTGAGCGTGCAGCCAGAATCGACAGGGGTACTCCGAGCGCCCGCAAGCGCTCCAGCAGGCGAGTTACTGCGTGATGGTCCGGCAGGAGCCGGGCGATCAGCAGCCGAGAGACGAATAAAAACAGCACCGGTTGCAACGACCGGGCAATAAATCTTGGCCGTCAAGGAGGTAATGCTGTCTATGAACAGTCAGAAGGGGGGACGTTCGTCCATATTCTGGGCGCCCCGGCGCGCGGGCGCGGTGATGGGACTCTTGCCGCTGCTGGTCGCGGGCTCGGCGCAGGCGCTGGAGTTCAAGCTGGCGGACAACGAGATCACCGGTTCCCTGGACAGTACCTTGTCCTACGGCGCGATGTGGCGCGTGCAGGGGCGCGACAAGGACAACATCACCGACATCAACGCCGACGACGGCAACCGCAACTTCGACACCGGGCTGGTTTCCCAGGTGTTCAAGCTCACCTCGGACCTGTCGGCCAAATACCAGAACTACGGCCTGTTCATGCGTGGCACTGCCTATTACGACACGCAGATCATGGACAAGCGCAACGACTACTACGACACCACCAACGGCGTGGAGCGTCCCAGCCAGTCGTTCCCGCAGGACGATCACTTCACCGATGACACCCGCCATATCGCCGGCCGCAAGGCCGAATTGCTGGATGCCTACCTCTCCGGCAGTTGGGACATCGCCGAACACCCGCTCACCGGCCGCGTCGGCCGCCAAGTGCTGAACTGGGGCGAGGGCGTGTTCTACCGGGGCGGCATCAACACCATCAACCCGGTGGACGCCGCGCGCTTCCACCTGCCGGGCTCGGAGCTCAAGGAAGTGCTGGTGCCGGTGGAGGCGTTGAGCTTCAACCTCGGCCTGACCGACGACCTGTCGATGGAGACCTTCTACCAGTGGAAGTGGAAGGAAACCCGGCTGGACTCGGTGGGGACCTATTTCTCCGACACCGACCTGTTCAGCGACGGCGGCAACACCGCCTACACCACCGAGGACAACCCGCTGATCAAGGAGCTGCTGGCGGGCTACCCGACCGTGGCCTCCCTCGGGCTGCTGGGCAACGGGCCGCACGGGCCAAACGCCTACCTGAACCCCAACACCGGCACCTTCAAGGTCGCCAACGTCGGCAAGGACATCGATGCCCGTGACGATGGCCAGTTCGGCGTCGCCTTCCGCTACATCGCCGAGGAACTGAATTCCACCGAGTTCGGCTTCTACTTCGTCAACTACCACGCCAAGGAGCCGCAGATCGCTGTCGACCTGCGCAACTACCAGGGCGTCGACGTGGATGGGCTGAACGCGTTGCTCGGGCCGCTGGGCCTGGGCGAAGCCGTGCCGGGGCTGTCTACGCTGGACATGGCCAGCAACGCCGAGGCGCGTCGCGACTATGTCGAAGACATCCGCATGTACGGCTTCAGCTTCAACACCACCCTGGGCGATGCCTCGGTGTCCGGCGAGATCGCCTACCGGCCGAACATGCCGATCAGCATTTCCGCCACCGACGACATCCTCGGCGACCTGCTGACCCAGGGTGTGCTCGGCCAGACCAACCTGTTCGACGCCAACGTGCCTGCCGGCCAGGCCTGCGCCCCGGTGGCCGGCAAGCAACTGTGTCGGGGCGAGCTGTTCGAGAACTACGAACGCGCCGAGACCTACAACATCTCGTTGTCGACCATCTACAACTTCGGCCCGCATCTGTCCTTCGACTCCATGACCGGCGTGGCCGAACTGGCCTCCGAGCACATCCGTGGCAGCAGCCTGAAATACACCGCCTGGGACGGTAGCGAGCGCAGATTCGTCGGCGCCCAGGACAAGGCCTATGTCGGCGGCAACGATGACGACGTGCAGATCGACCGCGACAGCTACGGCTACACGCTGCTGCTTACCGGCAGCTGGAACGATGTCTACGCTGGGGTGAAGCTGTCGCCCTACGTCGTCTACCAGGAGGACTTCAGCGGCAACTCCGACCGCACCGGCAACTTCATCGAAGGACGCAAGGCCTATACCCTCGGCATCGACGCCAGCTACCTGAACACCTTCGAGGTCGGCACCCAGTACACCAGCTATTACGGCGCCGGTTCCAGCAACTCCATGCGTGACCGGGACAACGTCTCGGTGACCGCGAAATACTCGTTCTGATCCGGAGAGAACCATGTACAAGAAGAGTTCCCTGATCGTCCTTGCGACCCTGACGGCACTGGCCGTCACCGATGCCCGTGCAGCGGTTTCGGCTGACCAGGCGGCCCAGCTCAAGAGCAGTCTCACCCCGATGGGGGCGGAGAAGGCCGGCAACGCCGCCGGCACCATCCCGGCCTGGACGGGCGGCCTGACCTCGGCGCCGGCCGGCTACAAGGGGCCGGGCGCGCACCACGTCGATCCCTTCGCCGGCGAGAAGCCACAGTTCGTCATCACCAAGGCCAACCTGGACCAGTACAAGGCCAACCTGACACCGGGGCAGATCGCGTTGTTCAACGCCTACCCGGACAGCTACCAGATGCCGGTCTACGAGACCCACCGCACCGGCTCGGCGCCGCAATGGATCTACGACAACATCTACAAGAACGCCACCAGCGCCAAGCTGGTGGAAGGCGGCAACGGCTTCTCCGATGCCTACGGCGGCGTGCCGTTCCCGATCCCGCAGAGCGGCGTGGAGGCGGTGTGGAACCACATCGCCCGCTACCGTGGCACCTACATCGTGCGGCGTTCGTCCCAGGCTGGCGTGCAGCGCAACGGCGCCTACGCGCTGGTGACCTCGCAGGACGAGGCACTGTTCCGCTTCTACGACCCCAAGGGCAGCTACGACAAGCTCGGCAACACGCTGTTCTACTACATGACCTTCACCACCGCACCGGCCCGCCTGGCCGGCAACGGCGCACTGGTGCAGGAGACCCTCGACCAGGTCAAGGAACCGCGCCAGGCCTGGGGCTACAACCCCGGCCAGCGCCGCGTACGGCGCGCGCCGACCCTGGCCTACGACACCCCCATCGAGGACTCCGATGGCCTGCGCACCGCCGACGACACCGACATGTACAACGGCGCGCCGGACCGCTACGACTGGACCCTGGTGGGCAAGAAGGAAATCTACATCCCCTACAACAACTACCAGGTCACCAGCCCCGAGGTTAAGTACAAGGACCTGCTCACCCCCGGCCACATCAATCCCAAGTACACCCGCTACGAGCTGCATCGCGTCTGGGTGGTGGACGGCAAGCTCAAGCCCGGCGCGCGGCACATCTACTCGCGTCGCACCCTGTACCTCGACGAGGACAGCTGGGGCGCCGCCGTGGTGGACCAGTACGACGGCCGTGGCGAGCTGTGGCGCGTGTCCCAGGCCTACCTGAAGAGCTTCTACGAGCAGCCGATGGTGTGGACGGCGCTGGACACCTTCCACGACCTCCAGGCGCACCGCTACAGCATCCAGTGGCTGGATAACGAGGAGTCCGGCACCGCCGACTTCAGCCAGGCGCCGCCGGACGACTCCAACTTCAGCCCCTCGGCCCTGCGCCGCAAGGCTTCGCGCTAAGCCCGGAAACGACAAAGGCCCCGAAAGGGGCCTTTGGTTTTCTGGCCGGAGCGATTGCGTCTTGCACGGAACGCGCTTGCTTCTCGTAGGAGCGAGCTTGCTCGCGAACCCGTTTCACACCTGACCCTGTTGGTGGCGTGCTTTCGCGAGCAAGCTCGCTCCTACAAGGTCGGCGCCGCGCCAGCCGGCAACTGTTGTCCACGCTCAGTGAGCGTGGACGCAGTTCAGTCCCCGCGATACTCGCACCCGCTGGTGCAGGTCTCGTGCACCCGCACCCTGGACAGCTCCGGCAGCAGCGGTTTGAGCTGTTGCCAGATCCACCGGCAGAGGTTTTCGCTGGTGGGGTTTTCCAGCCCCGGAATCTCGTTCAGGTAGTTGTGGTCGAGCTGGTCGTAGATCGGCTTGAAGATCTGCTTGATCTCGGCGAAGTCGCGAATCCAGCCGGTGTACGGGTCGACTTCGCCCTCGATGTAGATGGCGGCCCGGAAGGAGTGGCCATGCAGGCGGCCGCACTGGTGCCCGGCCGGGACGTGGGGCAGGCGGTGGGCGGCTTCGAAGGTGAACTCTTTGAACAATTCCACGGGATTTCCTGTAACTCAGATGAGGCGGGCGTTTCGGAAAGGCCCGTGATGCGGATGTAGTGATTGATGTACTGATCGGTCGTTGCTGGGCTGGAGGCTTTCCATCCAGTTGGCGATTTCTGACTGCCGCCAGGCAACGGAATTGGGGCCAAGTCTAACCTGTTTCGAGAGTGCGTTTTCACACGGCCGACGATAGACCCTGCGGTGGCCAGGGCCGATAACCGGAGGCGCCTATCTGCAGAGCCCCGTATGTAGAGGCGAGCAGCGGATGAGCACGCAATCCTCGCGTACGGTCACTTGATCGCCAGCCGGCGCGCCAGCCGGTTGAGGTTGGCCCGGTCCAGCCCCAGTTCGCGGGCGACCGCCGCCCAGTTGCCGGCATGACGTTCCAGGCAGTGGCTGATCATGCGGCGCTGGAAGGCGTCCACCGCCGGGCGCAGTTCGCCTTCGACGGCGGCTTCCGGGGCGTTGCCCTCGCGAGTGGTCACGCCGTGGAGCGACGGTCGTTGTTGTTCCAGGCCGAGATCGCCCAGGCCCAGGCTGAGGATGCGCGAGCGCTGCGGATGGTTCGCCAGCGCCTTGAGGGACGCCCGTCCGATCAGGTGCTCCAGTTCGCGCACGTTGCCCGGCCAGTTGTAGTCGAGCAGGGCGGCCTGGGCTTCGCGGGTCAGGCGCAGGCTGCGCAGGCCGAGGCGCGGACGGTTTTCTTCGAGGAAGTAGCCCGCCAGCAGCAGAACGTCGTTGCTGCGCTCGCGCAGGGGCGGTACGCGCAGCGGGTAGACACTCAGGCGGTGGTAGAGGTCGGCGCGGAAACGTCCGGTGCGCACCTCCTCGGCCAGGTCACGGTTGGTGGCGGCGATCAGGCGGACATCGACGTGGTGTTCGCGGTCCGAGCCGACTCGCTGCAGTTGGCCGCTCTGCAGGACGCGCAGCAGCTTGGCCTGGATCGCCAGCGGCAGTTCGCCGACTTCGTCGAGGAACAGGGTGCCGCCGTCGGCCAGCTCGAACTTGCCGCGGCGCTCGCCCACCGCGCCGGAGAACGCGCCGCGCACGTGGCCGAACAGTTCGCTTTCCACCAGGGTTTCCGGCAGCGCCGCGCAGTTGAGGCTGATCAGCGGCTGCTCGCGGCGCAGGGAGTTGGCGTGGATCGATTGTGCCACCAGCTCCTTGCCCACGCCGGTCTCGCCGGTGATCAGCACGCTCAGGTCGCTGCCGGCCACCAGCTGGATTTCGTTCATCAGCGCCTGGTGCGCCTTGCTCTGGCCGATCAGTTCCCGCGGCTGGTCGCCGGACGCGCGCTGGTAGGCATCGGCGCGCTGTTGCTCGTGCTCCGCGCGCAGGGTGAGGTCGAGCATGCGCTGGCTGGCTTTCACCGTGGCGGCGGCAAGGCTGGCGAAGGCTTCCAGGTTGTCCAGGTCGCCGGTGGAGAAGCGCTCCGGGTCGAGGGCGTCGAGGGTCAGCAGGCCCCAGGGCTGTTCGTCGAGGAACAGCGGGCAGCCCAGGCAGTCGTGCACTTCCAGGTGGCCATGCAGGCCTTCCACCAGGCCATCGTAAGGGTCCGGCAGGCCGCAGTCGGCGGCGAAGTGGGTCGGGCCGGGGTGTTCGAGTAGTGCGCGCAGGCGCGGGTGTTCGCTGGTCTTGAAGCGGCGGCCGAGGGTGTCGGCGCTGAGTCCGTCGACGGCCAGCGGTACCAGTTGATCACCTTCCAGGCGCAGCAGGGCGGTGGCATCGCAGGGCAGCAACTGGCGCAGCGCCTCCAGCAGGCGTCGATAGCGCTCGCTGTCGGGCAGCTCGCGGGAGAGATCGGCAACCAGGGGGAGCAGGGTGGCAAGCAAGGGGTTTCGGGTCATTTTGACCTCTTGAGAGTCTTTTTGACTCATTGATACTCTGGTCATTATGACTCAATAAACTGCAAAGGTCCCGAAAATAGTGGGCTGTAGGGTTGGCACGCTTCCTGAAGTACTTCTGGCAGAAAGCACAGGCAGACCCCTCTCTGCCTGGCCAATCCGAGGAGATCCCGATGCTGTCCAATGAACACCGTACCCTGGTCAAAGCCACTGTCCCGCTGCTGGAGACCGGCGGTGAGGCGCTGACCCAGCACTTCTACAAGATGATGCTGAGCGAATACCCGGAAGTGCGTCCGCTGTTCAACCAGGCGCACCAGGCGTCCGGCGACCAGCCCCGCGCCCTGGCCAACGGTGTCCTGATGTACGCCCGCCACATCGACGAGTTGGAACAGCTCGGCCCGCTGGTGGCGAAGATCGTCAACAAGCACGTCGCGCTGCAGATCCTGCCGGAGCATTATCCGATCGTCGGCACCTGCCTGCTGCGGGCCATCCGCGAGGTGCTCGGCGAGGAAATCGCCACCCAGGCGGTGATCGATGCCTGGGCCGCTGCCTACGGCCAACTGGCTGAAATCCTGATCGGCGCCGAGGAATCGGTGTACCAGCAGAATGCCGAGCAGCTCGGCGGCTGGCGCGGTGCGCGGCGTTTCCGCGTCGTCCGCAAGGACGTGGAGAGCGAGGAAATCACCTCCTTCTACTTCCAGCCGGTGGACGGTGGCGCACTGCTGGACTTCCAGCCGGGTCAGTACATCGGTCTGCGCCTGGAGCTGGATGGCGAAGAAGTACGCCGTACCTACTCGCTCTCCGATGTACCCAATGGCCGCGAGTACCGCATCAGCGTGAAGCGCGAGCAGGAGGGCAAGGTGTCCAACCATCTGCATGATCAGGTGCAGGTGGGCGACGAGATCGACCTGTTCCCGCCGGCGGGCGACTTCGTCCTGCGCGACGGCGAGAAGCCCCTGGCGCTGATCACTGCCGGCGTGGGCATCACCCCGGCGCTGGCGATGCTCAAGCAGGCGCTGGGCAGCGGCCGCGAGGTGCATTTCATCCACTGCGCGCGTCACGGCGGCGTGCATGCCTTCCGCGACTGGGTCGAGGCGCAGTCCGAGGCTCATCCGCACCTGGTGCATTACTTCTGCTACAGCGAGCCGCGCGAGCAGGATGAGGTGCACGCAGAAGGTTTCCTCAGCCGCGATCTGCTGGCCGAATGGCTGCCGGTCGACCGTGACCTGGATGCCTACTTCCTCGGACCCAAGCCCTTCATGGCCCAGGTGAAGCGTCATCTGCGCGAGCTCGGCGTGCCCGAGCGGCAGGCCCACTACGAGTTCTTCGGCCCGGCCAGCGCGCTGGAGGCCTGAAGCTGAAACACCCGGCCCGCCCGCGGGCCGATTCAACCGAGGAGGTGTGTGATGGACGGTCTTTTCGCTTGCCCCAGACGGAACCTGGTAATGTCGTCGACGCTGCTCGGCAGCGGGCTTGCGCTGTTGCTGGTGGGGATCATCGGAGCCTATTTCGTCGATACCCGGCTGTCGCTGCTGGCGATCGTGATGGCTCACGCATTTACCATCCTCGGTCCTACACTACTGAAGCTGGGCTATGTGCTGCGTCTCATCGCCCAGCATCAGATGCGCAAGGAAGGATGGGAGGCATGCTGTGTTGCTGGTTGATCGAAAAGCGTTGTTGAGCATTCCGCCGCTGTGGCGCCTGGGCTTCCGCCCATTCTTCCTCGGCGGCGCGTTGTTTGCGTTGATCGGTATTGCCGCCTGGGCGGCGGTGCTGCTGGGGGTGTTGCCGGCCTGGGAGCCACTGGGTGGCTGGTTGGCCTGGCACCGTCACGAAATGCTGTTTGGATTCGCCAGCGCCATCGTCGCTGGCTTTTTGTTGACGGCCGTCCAGACCTGGACCGGCCGACCCGGCGTCAGCGGGCGCCCGCTGATGATTCTCTCCGCGATCTGGCTGGCGGCCCGGCTCGGCTGGCTCGGCGGTGCGCCGCTGTGGCTGGTCACGCCGCTGGAACTGGCGTTCCTGCCGGCGCTGGCGTTCTTCGTCGGACGCAGCCTGTGGCAGGTGAAACAGGTGCGTAACTACCCGGTGATCGCGGTGCTGACACTGCTCACCCTGGCCGATGCACAGGTAATGCTGGGCCTCTGGAGCGGTAACGAAAACTGGCAGCGTGGCGGTGTGCTGGCCGCGCTCTGGCTGGTGGCGGCCCTGATGGGGCTGATCGGCGGACGGGTCATTCCTTTCTTCACCCAGCGTGGCCTGGGGCGCACCGCGCAGGTGCCGGCCTGGCCCTGGCTGGACAACGTGCTGCTGGCCGGCACGATGCTGGTGGCCGTGCTGACGGCGACCGGATTCGGCCTGACGCCGCAGCCGCTGGTGGGCGCGCTGTTCGCGGTGCTCGCCCTGGGGCACCTGATTCGCCTGTGGCGCTGGCGGGACAAGGGGATCTGGAGCGTACCGCTGCTGTGGTCGCTGCACCTGGCCTATCTCTGGATGATGCTGGCCCCGGCGGGCATGGCCGCATGGAACTTCGGTGCGCCGCTCGCCGTCAGCCTGCCGATCCATGCGCTGACGGTTGGCGGTGTGGGTGGCCTGATCCTGGCGATGATCGCCCGCGTCAGCCTTGGCCATACGGGGCGCCCGCTGCAGCCGCCGAAGGTCATGGCCTTGGCGTTCGCGCTACTGAACCTGGGGGTGCTTTTCCGGGTGCTGCTGGTGGTGTGGCTGCCGCTGCAGGGCCTGAGCCTGGCCGCTGCCTGTTGGGTGGTGGCTTTCCTGCTGTTCGCCTGGCACTACGGGCCGATGTTCTGGCGTCCGCGGCTGGATGGGCAGCCGGGCTGATTTCTCTTCGCGAACCCGCCTGGCACCGAACCTGCCGACGAATCGCGGACGGAGTCCACTTCTACAGGATCGGTATGTGCCGCGTTATCCGTAGGAGCGGGCTCCGTCCGCGATGCCCTTCGTAGGGCGAATAACGCGCAGCGTTATCCGCCGTGATGGGTATCGCTTCGCTCAACGCCATCCTACGTATGCCATCCCGGTGGGTTTCTTGTAGGAGCGAGCTTGCTCGCGAACTCGCCTGGCACCGAACCTTCCGGCGAATCGCGAACAGAGTCCGCTTACTGCCAGGGCGAGGCGGGAAGGGCGAATGAGCGGAACGAAGGTAGACGGCGCATGGTGATGCAAGTCGCGCCGATCATGTCAGCGGCAGCAGGCGCTCACCCAGCCGGCCGCTGTCTGCCAGTTCAAGGAACTCGTCGCCCATCCGCCGGCTTTCGTCCATCGCCTTGTGCCAGTAGCGCTCGCGGCCGGCGTCGTCGCCCAGGTAACGGTGGAAGTCCTTGCGGTCCGGCAGCTTGTTGTGCGGCAGGCGCGCGAGGTACTCCTTCGACGGCGCGAGCAGCAGCACGTCCTGCAGGCGGCCGGCGTCGCCACGGCGCCAGGGCAGGCTCTTGTCGAACCAGCCGGGGATCACCTTGTCGGTGAAGTGCGGATAGAGCACCACGCCTTCGGGCAGGTAGGGCAGGTCGAGGTGGTAGTCGAGCAGTCCGCCATCGCGGTAGGTGCCTGGGCCGGCGCCGGGAATGTCGCGCACGCCTTCCATCACCATCGGGATGGAACCTGAGGCGAGCAGGGCGTGACGCAGGTTGGCCAGGTCCAGGTGCAGGTAGCGCGAGGGGAAGTCCGACAGCGCTTCCAGCGGCGGAGCGCGGCGCGAGTCGTGGATGATCAGGCGCTCGAAATGCCGGTGCAGGTGACGACGCCCCACCAGGTTGTCGCGGATCACTGCGCCCAGTCCGAGGCCGAGGTTGGCCTTGCCGTCCCGGGCGAGGCGGCCGTGGCTCTTTACCACCACCACGTTGAGGCGGTACCAGGGGTTGTCCAGTACGCTGGAGTCGCGGCCGTCGAGCAGGTCGTCGAGCATTTTCGCGCAGCTTTTCGAGACGTCGGCGATGCTCGCATTGCGGGCGAAACGCTGCTGGGTGTAAAGCGCTCCGAGGCGGCGGATGCCCTCGGCCGGATCCGGCAGGCAGGCGCTGGCGAAGCGCCAGGAGCCGATGGACGCACCGATCAGCGAGCGTTCGCGCGGTGCGCGTGGCAGCCATTCGCCGAACAGCGCCAGGTCCAGGCCCTGGATGCCCAGCGCCTTCGGGCCTCCGGCGGCGCCAGGCAGGATGCCGACGTCGGCGGGGGCCAATCCCTGTTCGCGGATGCGCTTGAGGGCGCGGGTGCCGGCCTTGAGGGTGAGGGCGGGAGTCTTGATCTGGATGGCGGTCATGCGGGGCCTCGCGGATGCAGGCCCGCGATTATAGAGCCTGTATGCGGCGAGCAAGGATACTTCACGGGGTGAATGACCTTTGTCGATTCAGCTTGAATTAAGTCCTTCACCTTAGTCTGAGGACGATGCTATTTCAGACGAGGTGTTTGCCCATGAAACCGCTGATCATCCTCACCGCCGCCACCGCGCTGCTGCTTGGCGCCGCCACGGCGATGGCCCACGACGTTGGACCGGACGAGGCGCTGCGTCTGCGCGATGCCGGCACCATCCGCGATTTCGAAGCGCTCAACCAGACCGCGCTGGGCAAGCATCCGGGCGGAACGGTGTACGATAGCGAGCTTGAGCTGGAACATGGCCGCTACCTCTACAAGGTCGATATCAAGGACGCCCAGGGCGTGAAATGGGATGTCGAACTCGATGCGGTGAGCGGTGCAGTCATCAAGGATCGCCAGGACGACTGATGAAGATCGATTTGCCGCGCGTGGCCCTGCTGGCCGTTGCGCTCGCCCTGTCGGCCGGCGCCGCGCAGGCCCATGACCTGAGCCAGGACGAGGCCCTGCGGCTGAGCCGTGAGGGCGTGATCCGCCCGTTCGAGGAAATCCTGCCCATCGCCCAGGCCCGCTATCCCGGTTCGAAGTTGCTGGAGGCGGAGCTGGAGAAGGAACACGACGCCTATGTCTACGAGGTGGAGTTGCTCACCGTCGATGGCGTGGTGCGCGAACTGGAACTGGATGCCCGCGACGGTCGCATCCTCAAGGATAAGGAAGACGACTGATGCGCCTGCTGCTGGTGGAAGACCACGTCCCCCTGGCCGATGAACTGCTGGCCGCCCTGACGCGCCAGGGCTATGCCGTCGACTGGCTGGCCGACGGCCGCGATGCCGCCGTGCAGGGCGCCAGCGAGCCCTATGACCTGATCGTTCTCGACCTCGGCCTGCCGGGGCGTCCAGGACTGGATGTGCTGCGCGAATGGCGCGGCATGGGGCTGGCAACGCCAGTGCTGATCCTCACCGCGCGCGGTTCCTGGGCCGAGCGCATCGACGGCTTGAAGGCTGGCGCCGACGACTACCTCACCAAGCCATTCCATCCCGAAGAGCTACTGCTGCGCATCCAGGCGCTGCTGCGCCGTGCCCGTGGCCTGGCCAACCAGAGCCAGCTGGAGGTGGCGGGGCTGAGCCTGGACGAGGCGCGGCAGTGCGTGCAGCAGGGCGGCAAGGACGTCGATCTGACTTCCGCCGAGTTCCGCCTGCTGCGCTACTTCATGCTGCATCCCGGGCAGTTGCTGTCGAAGTCCCACCTCGCGGAGCACCTCTATGACGGCGAGACGGAGCGCGACTCCAACGTCATCGAGGTGCATATCAACCACCTGCGCCGCAAGCTGGGCCGCGAGATCATCGAGACCCGCCGTGGGCAGGGATACCGCTTCACCGGCAATGCCGGCGGAGCCGCCCGTTGATGTCGATCCAGCGCCGGCTCGGCCTCGGGCTCGGCGTGGTGCTGGTGGTGATCGGCCTGGCGCTGGCGCAGACCGGGCTCTGGCTGTTCGACCAGGGGTTGCGCCGCTATCTCGCCAACGGCCTGCAGGACGAGGCGGAAAGCCTGCTGGTGGGCATCATGCGCGGCCCGGCCGGGCTGCAACTGGACAGCCAGCGGGTGGATGCCGTCTACGAGCGGCTGTTCTCCGGACGCTATTTCGTCATCCGCTTCGATGACGTCACCTGGCGCTCCCGTTCCCTGTGGGACCGCGAGCTGGATCTGCCGTCGCACAAGGGCCTGGCCCGTGACCTGGAAAAGGGCCCGGAGGGGCAGCGCCTGCTGGTCTATCGCGGCGACTACAAGCGCTATGGCAAGAAACTGAGGATTGTCGTGGCGCAGGATTACACGCCGATCCTCAAGAGCTTCAATCGCCTGCGCAACATCGGCCTGGGCGCCGGCGGGGTGGCGTTGCTGCTGATCCTGGTCTTCCAGGGCTTCGCCGTGCGTCGTGCGCTACGTCCGCTGGAACGGGTGCGCCAGCAGATCGCGCAGTTGCAGGAGGGGCGGCGCAGCCAGTTGGACCGCCAGGTACCGCAGGAGCTGGAACCGCTGGTGGATCAGGTCAACCACCTGTTGCAGCACACCGAGGATACCCTGCGCCGCTCGCGCAACGCGCTGGGTAACCTCGGCCATGCCTTGAAAACGCCGTTGGCGGTCCTGATCAGCCTTGCCGATCGCGCCGAGCTGCATGAGCACCCGGAGTTGCGCCGTGTGCTGCAGGATCAGTTGGAGCAGATCGAGCAGCGCCTGGCCCGCGAGCTGGGGCGGGCGCGTCTGGTGGGAGAAGCGCTGCCCGGCGCGCATTTCGACTGCGATGCCGAACTGCCCAGCCTGTGCGAGATGCTGCGGCTGATTCATGGCGAGCACCTGCGGATCGACTGGAACGCGACGCCCGGCCTGCGGCTGCCGTTCGACCGTGAGGACCTGCTGGAGATGCTGGGCAACCTGCTGGACAACGCCTGCAAGTGGGCGGACGGCCAGGTGCGGCTGACAGTGGAGAAGGGCGCCGATCGCTATCTTCTGAGCGTGGATGATGATGGCCCTGGCATCGCCGAGGAGCAGCGTGACAGCGTACTGGAGCGTGGCACGCGGCTGGACGAGCAGGTTGCGGGGCATGGCCTGGGCTTGGGCATCGCGCGGGATATCGCGGCGGCGTGTGGCGGTGGCCTGAGGCTGGAGGCGAGCGAGTTGGGTGGATTGCGCGTGGTGATCGAGTTGCCGCGTCGGGTGGCGTGATTCCGGTTTTTGTAGGAGCGGACTCTGTCCGCGATGGGTGCCGTGCGGTTCGCGAGCAAGGACTGGGCGTCCCCCTCGGTCCTACGAAGAGCGCGCCGAGTTTCCCCTGTAGGAGCGAGCTTGCTCGCGAACCAGCCCGAACGTCGGCGTCGCCGTCTGAACCATGTCCCGGCTGCGCCGGGGTTTCGCGGAGAAGCTCCGCTCCTACGAAAGCGGCTCTGGCGTCAAACCCGGAACTGATCCATCAACCCCTGCTGATGGTTCGCCAACTGGTTCAGCGACTGGCTGACCTGCGCCGATTCCTGCGCCTGGCTGGACAGCGATTCGGTCACGTCGCGAATGCCCGCCACGTTGCGGTTGATCTCCTCGGCCACCGCGCTCTGTTCCTCGGCGGCGCTGGCGATCTGCAGGTTCATGTCGGTGATCACGCTGACCGCCTCGCCGATGCGCTGGAGCGCGGCCACGGCCTGCTCGACCTGCGAAACGCTGTCCTGCGCCTGGCGATGACTGTTGTTCATCGCGCCGACCACGTCGCGGGTGCCGCTCTGCAAGCCTTCGATCACCTGGCGGATTTCCTCCACCGAATCCTGGGTGCGCCGGGCGAGGTTGCGTACTTCGTCGGCGACCACCGCGAAACCACGCCCGGCTTCACCCGCGCGAGCCGCTTCGATGGCCGCATTGAGCGCCAGCAGGTTGGTCTGCTCGGCGATGCCACGGATCACGTCCAGCACCGAGCCGATCTGCTCGCTGCTCGCCGCCAACCCTTCGACCTGATTCATGGCGCTGCTCATGTCGCTGGCCAGTTCGTCGATCATGCGCGTGGTGTTGTCGATCACGCTGAGGCCATCGCGGGTCGCGCCATCGGCGCCACGGGCGGCCTCGGCGGCCATCGCCGCGCTGTTGGCGACGTCATGGGCGGTGGCGCTCATCTCTTGCGAGGCGGTGGCGACCTGGTCGACTTCGCGGAACTGCTGCTGCATGCCGGCGCTGGTCTGGCTGGCGATCTCCGAGGATTGGTCGGCGGTGGCGCGGGCGTCCTGCACGGAGGATTTCACGTCGCGGATGATCGGTTGCAGCTTGTCGAGGAAGCGGTTGAACCAGCCGGCCAGCTCGCCCAGTTCATCCCTGCCCGAATAGTTCAGGCGCGTGGTCAGGTCGCCTTCGCCGCTGGCGATATTGCGCAGCATGGCGGCGACGTCGAGGATCGGCCGGGTCACGCCACGGGCGGTGAGCCACATGGCGAACAGGCCGATGAGCACCGCGATCAGGCCGAAGCCGAGCTGGGAGAGGGTGCCCTGCGTGCGCTGCTCGTCGAGCTGCTGTTGCAGGGCGATGGCCGGGCCGAGCAGGGTCTGCTGCGGCACTTCGAGCAGGACACCCCAGGGCTTGGAGCCGGGAATCGGTTGCAGCGGCTCGATGACCCGCAACTGATCGTCCTGGCGTAGCACCTGCTTGCGGTTGGCGGCGATGGACTGCAGCAGCTGCGCCCCTTGCTCCGGATAGATCTCCTGCAATTTCTTGCCCAGCCGGCTGGCGTCGGCGCTGTGTCCGGCGAGCAGGCCGGCGGCGCTGACAATGCTGACCTTGCCCTGGCCGTCGTACAGTTCCTGGCTACCCTGGCGGCTGATCTCCTGCAGCTTGTCCAGGCCGATGTCCAGACCCATCACGCCGACGATCCTGCCGTCCAGCTCCAGGGGGAAGGCGATGCTGGTCATCAGTACCTGGCGGTCGCCGACCTCGTCGAAATAGGGATCGAGCACGCAGGCTTGGCCACTGGTCTTGGGGCAGGTGAACCACGCGTTGTAGGCCGCGCCGCTTGGGCCGGGGGTGGTGTCGGCGAGCATGTCTTCGTTCATCGACTCGGATTCGAGCTTGCCTGGCGTGGACTGTGACCAGTAAAGCGAGAAGCGTCCGGCGTCGTTGCTGCCCAGCTCGGCCTGGCCGGCGAACAGCGTGTCCTTGCCGTCCAGGGCGTTGGGTTCGAAGGTGACGTAGAGCCCGAGCAGTTCGGGGTTGCCTTCCAGGGCGGTTTTTACCTGGCGGGTGAGGTCTTCGCGCAGGTCGTAGGCGTCGAGGAAGCGCTTTTGCGCCTGGTCGCGCAGGAACAGCACTTGCCGGGAGAAGCCTTTGCCGTACTGGTAGGCGTCCATGATGTAGCGCTGGATGCGCATGGCCTGGACTTCGCCGCGCGATTGCAGGCGTGCCTGGGCGGCTTCGTCGAGCATGCGGGTGCTGGATTCCTTGACCAGCGCGGTGCTGTACTGGGTGCGGAACACGGAAAGGCCGGACAACAGCGATACCACGCCAAGCAGGCAGAGACCGGCGAGCAGCGTGATCTTCCATTGGATGGAAAGGCGGCGGAGAAGCATGGTTATGTCCTTGAGCAGGAAACCTTGGGGCTACCGGGTTATCGGCATTTTCGGCCCCGTCTTGATCGATAACAGGATGAAACGCCAGAAAACAGGCGATTCTGGTGTGCCCAGTCGAAGGGCAGCGGTTTTTCAGCAAAAAGCGTGCTCAGCAAGGCGAAAATCCTGTCGGGAATGCGTCGTTCGTGGCATGAAAGACCTTGATTCGACTGGCTTTTTGACAGGCCGGATGGGGTTCGGCAGAGTACGCGCCTTTTGCCCGCCCTGAGACGGGCGGACTTGGCTGTGGAGGAGTGATGAGATGAATGCGGTGCTGATCGCCGTTGGCTTGATGCTGGTGCTGAGCCTGTGCCGCGTGCATGTGGTGGTGGCGCTGATCGCCGGCGCGGTAGCGGGCGGGTTGCTCGGTGGCCTGGGCATGGAGGGGACGCTCAAGGCGTTCAACGCCGGCCTGGGTGGTGGCGCGACGGTAGCGCTGTCCTACGCGATGCTGGGGGCATTCGCGGTGGCCATCGCGCGCTCCGGCATGGCCCATGCGCTCGCCGACCGCGTGCTGGCGCTGCTTGGGCGGCACGAAGACACGGCTCCCGCCGGCTTCAAATGGTTGCTGATCGGACTTCTGCTGCTGGTGGCGATCTCCTCGCAGAACCTGCTGCCGATCCACATCGCCTTCATTCCGCTGCTGGTGCCGCCGCTGCTCTACGTGCTGACTCGCCTGCAGATCGACCGCCGGCTGATCGCCTGCGTGATCACCTTCGGCCTGATCACGCCCTACATGTTCCTGCCGGTGGGGTTCGGCAACATCTTCCTCAACGAGATCCTGCTGGCCAACGTCGCGCGCAGCGGTGTGGATGTCAGTGGCGTGGACGTCAGCCGGGCCATGCTCATCCCGGCGCTGGGCATGGTTTGCGGCCTGCTGATCGCGGTGCTGTTCAGTTACCGGCGCCCGCGCGGCTATGACCTGGAGCGCATCGAGCAGGCCGAGCGGGTGGGCACGCCCTACAGCCCGATGAGCCTGGCGGTGGCCGGGGTGGCGGTGGTGGCGGCATTCGTCATCCAGCTGTGGCTGGACTCGATGATCCTCGGCGCGCTGGTGGGTTTCCTGGTGTTTTCCCTGTCCGGCGTGGTGCGCTGGAAAGAGGCGGACGACCTGTTCACCGAGGGCATGAAAATGATGGCGATGATCGGTTTCATCATGATCGCCGCCGCCGGTTTCGCCGAGGTGATGAAGGCGAGCGGGCAGGTCTCCACCCTGGTGGAAGCAGCGGCCGCCTGGATCGGCCATAGCAAGGCCTGGGGTGCGTTCCTCATGCTGCTGGTGGGGCTGCTGGTGACGATGGGGATCGGTTCGTCCTTCTCCACGGTGCCGATCATCGCGGCCATCTTCGTCCCGCTGGCGGTGCAACTGGGCTTCAGCCCGCTGGCCATCGTCAGTATCGTCGGCACGGCCGGCGCCCTGGGGGATGCGGGATCGCCAGCGTCGGACTCCACCCTGGGGCCCACCTCCGGCCTCAACGTGGACGGGCAGCACAATCACATCTGGGACACCGTAGTGCCGACCTTCCTGCACTACAACCTGCCGCTGCTGGCCTTCGGCTGGGTAGCGGCGATGGTGCTGTAAGAGCGGCGGCGCACCGCAGAAAGTTGCACTCGGCAGGCCAACTGCTGACTAATGAGCAGGTTGCCCCCTTCCTCCGGACCTGCTCATGCTCGAATCTAAACTGGAATACCGGACGTTCCTGCTTCTCCTGGCGGTGGTCACCATCGCCTTCGCCTGGCTGCTGTTGCCGTTCTATGGCGCGGTGTTCTGGGGCACCATCCTGGCGATCATCTTCGCCCCGCTGCAGCGCCGCCTGCGGGTGCGCCTGCATGGGCGCAACAACCTCGCGGCGCTGATCTCGCTGACGATCTGCCTGCTGATCGTGATCCTGCCGATGACCTTCATCGCCGGTGCGCTGGTGCAGGAGGGCGCCACTGTGTACCAGCGCCTGAAGTCGGGCGAACTGAACTTCGTCACCTATTTCCAGCAGGTCATGGCCGCGCTGCCGGATTGGGTGCACCCGTGGTTGGAGCGTTTCGACCTGACGGACCTTTCCAGCCTGCAGGAGAAGCTGTCCGCGGGAGCGATGCAGGCGAGTCAACTGGTCGCCACCAAGGCTTTCAGCATCGGCCAGAACACCTTCGAATTCGTCATCAGCTTCGGCATCATGCTCTACCTGCTGTTCTTCCTCCTGCGCGACGGCCCGGCGCTGGGGCGCCGCATCAAGCAGGCGGTGCCGCTGAGCGGTGAACACAAGCAGCACCTGTTCACCAAGTTCACCACGGTCATTCGCGCCACGGTGAAGGGCAACATCGCCGTGGCCGCGACCCAGGGTGCGCTGGGCGGGCTGATCTTCTGGTTCCTCGGTATTCAGGGCTCGCTGCTGTGGGGCACGCTGATGGCGTTCCTCTCGCTGTTGCCAGCCATCGGTGCGGGGCTGATCTGGGTGCCGGTGGCCGCCTACTTCCTGCTCACCGGGGCAATCTGGCAGGGAGTGGTGCTGACGCTGTTCTGCGTGCTGGTGATCGGCCTGGTGGACAACATCCTGCGCCCGATCCTGGTGGGCAAGGACACCAAGATGCCGGACTACGTGGTGCTGATTTCCACCCTTGGCGGCATGTCGCTGTTCGGCCTCAACGGCTTCGTCATCGGTCCGCTGATCGCGGCGCTGTTCATCGCGTCGTGGGATCTGTTCACTGGGCGCGAATTGAATGAGTCGAAGGCTGAGTAGGGGAGTGCATGGGGCGTATGACCGTTCGCGATTATACGCCCTTCGTTCCCGTATCTGTTCAAGTAGAGTCGTGGAGGAGGCGTAGGTTCTTGTAGGAGCGAGCTTGCTCGCGAACCGCATAACGCCGTGCGTTCCTGAAATACCGTTCGCGAGCAAGGACTGGGCGTCCCCCTCGGTCCTACGAAAAGCGGTCTGCGGCCGAGTGAGTCGCGCCCAATAAAAACCCCGCCGAAGCGGGGTTTTTATTACCTGTCGACCTCAGCCGGCGATGGCTACCAGGCCGCTGTGCTGGAGGATGTCCAGCAGCGGCTGCGGGTACACGCCGAGGAAGAAGGCGAGCAGGGCGATGGCCACCAGCATGATGCCGCCGGCGCGCTGGGCCCAGTCCAGGGGGGCGTCGTGGCGCTTCATGTTCGGTTCGACCAGGAACATGGTCACCATGACGCGCAGGTAGTAGTACAGGCCGATGGCGCTGCCCAGTACCAGAGCGCCGACCAGCCACCACAGGTGGGACTCGACGCCGGTGGCGACGATGTAGAACTTGCCGATGAAGCCGGCGGTCAGCGGGATGCCGGCCAGGGACAGCATCATCACGGTCATCACCGCGGTCAGCACCGGACGGCGCCAGAACAGGCCGCGGTACTCGAACAGGGCGTCGGCGTCGCGGCCGCTGTACGGAGTGGACATCAGGGTGACCACGCCGAAGGCGCCCAGGGTGGTGACCACGTAGGTGGTCAGGTAGACGCCGACCGCTTCCACGGCCAGGCCCTTGCTCGCCACCAGGGCGATCAGCAGGTAGCCGAAGTGGGCGATCGAGGAGTAGCCGAGCAGGCGCTTGATGTTGCTCTGGGTCAGCGCCAGCAGGTTACCGATCAGGATCGAGGCGATGGCGATGACCGCGATGGCGTCATGCAGCAGGCCGTTGTTCAGGGCCGCCGGAGCGATCTGGAACAGGCGCAGCAGCACGGCGAACACGGCGACCTTGCTGGTGGTTGCGAGGAATGCGGCCACCGGGGCCGGGGCGCCTTCGTAGACGTCCGGGGTCCACAGGTGGAACGGTGCCAGCGACAGCTTGAAGCCCAGACCGACCACCATCATGCCGACGCCGATGGACAGCAGCGGGCCGTGGCTGGTGCCCTCGGCCAGGGACGCGCCGATGGCCGAGAAGCCCAGGCTGCCGGATTCGGCGTAGAGCAGGGCCATGCCGAACAGCAGGAAGGCGGAGCCGGCGGCGGACAGTACGGTGTACTTGATGCCCGCTTCCAGGGTGCGCTTGTTGAAGAAGGCGTAGGCCACCATGCCGTAGACCGGCACCGACAGCAGTTCCAGGCCGATGAACAGGCCGGCCAGGTTCTGTGCGCTGACCAGCACCAGGCCGCCCGCGGTGGACAGCAGCAGGAGCAGGTAGAGCTCCTCGCGGTTGCCCGGGTAGCTCTCCATGTAGGCGTGGGCGAGCGTGGTGCAGGCCAGGGCGCCGATCAGGACCAGCGCCATGTAGAAGCAGGCGAAGTTGTCGATCACCATCAGCGGGGTGACTTCGATCGGGGTGACTTTCAGCACCGGCAGGATCGACAGCAGCGCCAGGTTCAGACCGATCACCGAGAGGGTGGCGGTCATCGAGTGGTTAC
Source organism: Pseudomonas sp. MT3 (assembly GCF_054720805.1). Taxonomy (NCBI): domain Bacteria; kingdom Pseudomonadati; phylum Pseudomonadota; class Gammaproteobacteria; order Pseudomonadales; family Pseudomonadaceae; genus Pseudomonas; species Pseudomonas sp. MT3. The sequence goes on along the minus strand of NZ_JBTVPY010000001.1, from coordinate 254,673 downwards.
GCTTCCAGGCCACGGCGAGCATCACCACCACCAGGGTGGCGCTGGTGATGAGCAGCGGCAGGAGCGCGATGAAGTGTTGGATCGTGAAGGTCATGTCGCGCTTACCGTGCTGCCAGGGTGGAGAGGGCGGCACCCAGCCATTGCTGGACGCCGTGCATGGTTGCCGCGGAGGTGTCGAGGACCGGCTGCGGGTAGACGCCGAGCACGATCAGCAGCACCGCCAGGCCGAGCACCATGAGCAGCTCGCGGGCGTTCAGGCCGGCGATGGCGGTGTCGGAGTTGGCCGGGCCGAAGTACGCGCGGTGGATCATGATCAGCGAGTAGACCGAGCCGAACACCAGGCCGAAGGTGGCGATCACGGTGATCACCGGAACGACCTTGAAGCTGCCCAGCAGGATCAGGAACTCGCCGACGAAGTTGCCGGTGCCCGGCAGACCCAGCGACGCGATGGCGAAGAACAGCGCTACAGCCGGCAGGTACGGGATGCGCGACCACAGGCCACCCATCTTGCGCATGTCACGGGTGTGCAGGCGCTCGTACAGCTGGCCACAGAGGATGAACAGCGCGGCGGCGGAGAGGCCGTGGGCGATCATCTGGATCACCACGCCCTGCAGCGCCTGCGGGCTGCCGGAGTAGATGCCGATGATGACGAAGCCCATGTGCGATACGGAGGAGTAGGCCACCAGACGCTTGATGTCGGTCTGTGCGAACGACAGGAAGGCGCCGTAGAAGATGCCGATCAGACCCAGGGTCATGGCCACCGGGGCAAACTCGGCCGAGGCGTTGGGGAACAGCGGCAGGGCGAAGCGGATCAGACCGTAGGCGGCGGTCTTCAGCAGGATGCCGGCCAGGTCCACGGAACCGGCGGTCGGCGCCTGGGCGTGGGCGTCCGGCAGCCAGGAGTGCACCGGCACCACCGGCATCTTCACCGCGAAGGCGACGAAGAAGCCGAGCATCAGCAGCCACTCGGTGTGTTCCGGCATCTGGGTCTTCAGCAGGTCGGCGTAGTTGAAGGTCAGCACGCCGGTGCTGTTGTAGTGCACGAACACCAGGCCCAGGATCGCCACCAGCATCACCAGGCCGCTGGCCTGGGTGAAGATGAAGAACTTGGTGGCGGCGTAGATGCGGGTCTTCTTGCCGTCGTCCGAGCTATGACCCCAGAGCGCGATGAGGAAGTACATCGGCACCAGCATCATTTCCCAGAAGAAGAAGAACAGGAACAGGTCGACGGCCAGGAACACGCCGATCACACCGCCCAGGATCCACAGCAGGTTCAGGTGGAAGAAACCGATGCGGCGCTGGATCTCGTTCCAGGAGCAGAGCACGGACAGCACGCCGAGCAGACCGGTCAGGGCGACCATCAGCAGGGACAGGCCGTCCATCGCCAGGTGCACGCTGATACCGAAGCGCTCGATCCAGGCCAGCTTGAACTCGAGGGTCCATTGCGGCTCGCCACCCGGTGCGGGCGCCAGTTGGAAGTCGCCGGTGTGCCACACCCAAAGGCTCAGGGCGAGAGTCAGGGTCATCGACCCCAGCGCGACCCAGCGGGGCAGGGTCTTGCTGGTGGACTCGGCGATCCAGCAAAGGAAGCCGCCGATGAAGGGGATCAGGATTAGCCAGGGCAGAATCATGTCGGGCTCAATCTCATTCGTGAAGTTTTAAGCCAGCAGCAGCGCGCCGAGGAGCAGCGCGGCGCCGCCCACCAGGGAAGCGGCGTACCAACGCAGGCGGCCGTTCTCGGTGAGGCTGAGGAGTTTGTGACCACCACGGGCGGTGAGCGGGACCAGGACAAGCGACTTGTCGACCGGGTCCGCGGCCAGCAGGCGGCAGATCAGCAGGTAGGGTTTCACGAACAGCTTGTCGTACACCCAATCGAAGCCCCAGGCATGCAGCCACCAGGTGCCGAAGAAGCGGCCCGGCGCGCTCTGGGAGAGCGCGCTGACGAAGCGGCGCTTGCCGAGGAACAGCAGGCCTGCCAGCAGGATACCGGCGATGGCGATGGCGCCCGAGGCGATTTCCAGGCTGTGCTTGGCTTCACCACCGGCGTGACCGGCACTTTCCGGCAGGACACCGGCCAGCGGCGGGGTGATCAGCGCGCCGATGAAGGTGGACAGCACGATCAGCACTCCCAGCGGCAGCCAGTGGCTGATGCCGTGGCCGGCGTGCGCCTCGGTCTTCGCTTCGCCGTGGAAGGCGATGAAGATCAGGCGGAAGGTGTACAGCGAGGTCATGAACGCGCCGACCAGACCTGCGATCAGCAGGTTCTGGTGACCGCTGGCGAAGGCTTCCCAGAGGATCTCGTCCTTGGAGTAGAAGCCGGCGGTCAGGAAGGGCAGGGCGGCCAGGGCCGCGCCACCGACCACGAAGCTCGCGTAGGCCAGCGGCAGCTTCTTCCACAGACCACCCATCTTGAAGATGTTCTGCTCGTGGTGGCAGGCGACGATCACCGCACCCGAGGCAAGGAACAGCAGGGCCTTGAAGAAAGCGTGGGTCATCAGGTGGAAGATCGCCCCACCCCAGGCGCCAACACCCAGGGCCAGGAACATGTAGCCGATCTGGCTCATGGTCGAGTAGGCGAGGATGCGCTTGATGTCGGTCTGCACCAGGGCGGCGAAGCCGGCCAGGACCAGGGTCACGGCACCGACGATGCCGACCAGCTCGAGGACATTCGGAGCCAGCTCGAACAGGCCGTGGCAACGGGCGATCAGGTAGACGCCCGCGGTCACCATGGTGGCGGCGTGGATCAGCGCGGAGACCGGAGTCGGGCCGGCCATCGCGTCGGCCAGCCAGGTCTGCAGAGGCAGCTGGGCGGACTTGCCGACGGCGCCGCCGAGCAGCATCAGGGCTGCCAGGTTGATCCACAGGTCGCCCTTGGCGAAGTGCTGCGGAGCCAGGACCAGCAGTTCCTGGATGTTCAGCGTGCCCAGATGCTGGAACAGGATGAACATGCCGATGGCGAAGAACACGTCACCCACGCGGGTCACGATGAAGGCCTTCAGCGCCGCGTTGCCGTTGGGCACGTGGTTGAAGTAGAAGCCGATCAGCAGATAGGAGCACAGGCCCACGCCTTCCCAGCCGAAGTACACGAACAGCAGGTTATCGCCCAGCACCAGGAACAGCATGCTGGCGATGAACAGGTTGGTATAGGCGAAGAACCGCGAATAGCCGGCCTCGCCACGCATGTACCAGGAGGCGAACAGGTGGATCAGGAAGCCAACGCCGGTGACCACGCCGAGCATGGTGACCGACAGACCGTCCAGATACAGGGTGAAGTTGGTGTTGAAGTCGCCAACGCTCATCCATTGCCACAGCACCAGGCTGTAGGCGCCACCTTCGGGCGGGTTGCTGTGGAAGCTCCAGATCGCCCAGAAGGCGGAGAGGGCCGCGAGGCCCACGGAGCCGACACCGACCAGTGCCGAGAAGTTTTCCGACCATCTGCCGCGGGAGAAAGACAGCAGCAGGAAGCCGACCAGAGGGAACAGGAATGTAAGGGGCAGCAGGTTCATCCGCGCATCTCGCTTGCAGCGTCGATATCGAGGGTATGGAAGCGGCGATACAGCTGGAGCAGGATCGCCAGGCCGATGCTCGCCTCGGCCGCGGCCAGGCTGAGCACCAGGATGAACATCACCTGGCCGTCGGGCTGGGCCCAGCGGCTACCGGCGACCACGAAGGCCAGAGCGGCGGCGTTCATCATCACTTCCAGGCTCATCAGTACGAACAGGATGTTGCGTCGTACCATCAGGCCTGCCAGGCCGAAGCAGAACAGCACACCGGCGAGCGCCAGTCCGTGTTCGAGAGGGATTGTGTTCATGGTGTTATTCCTTCGCTTCGTGGCGGCCGAGGTGGTAGGCGGCGACCAGTGCCGCCAGCAGCAGCATCGAGGCCAGTTCGACGACCAGCAGGTAGGGGCCGAACAGGCTGATGCCCACGGCCTTGGCGTCCACGACGGTGTGGCCGATGCCGGCGCCGCTCGGGGTGCGCGAGAGCATCCACAGCAGCTCGACCATCAGCACCAGCGACAGCGCACCGGGGCCGACCCAGACGCCAGGCTTGAGCCACTTGCGTTCCTGCTCGGCAATCGCCGGGCCGAGGTTGAGCATCATCACCACGAAGACGAACAGCACCATGATCGCGCCGGCGTAGACGATGATCTCCAGGGCGCCGGCGAACGGGGCGCCGAGGCTGAAGAAGGTCATCGATACGGCGAGCAGCGAAACGATGAGGTAAAGCAGGGCATGCACCGGGTTGCTGTTGGTGATGACCCGGAAGGTTGCCAGCACGGCGACGCCGGCGGCGAAGTAGAAAGCGAATTCCACGCGACGTCTCCTTACGGCAGCAGGCTCTTGACGTTGATCGGTTCGGCCTCGTTCTGCGCGGCGCCCTTGGGCTTGCCGGCGATGGCCATGCCGGCAACGCGGTAGAAGTTGTAGTCCGGGTTCTTGCCGGGGCCGGAGATCAGCAGGTCTTCCTTCTCGTAGACCAGGTCCTGGCGCTTGAACTCGCCCATCTCGAAATCCGGGGTCAGCTGGATCGCGGTGGTCGGGCAGGCTTCTTCGCACAGGCCGCAGAAGATGCAGCGGGAGAAGTTGATGCGGAAGAACTCGGGGTACCAGCGACCGTCGTCGGTCTCGGCCTTCTGCAGGGAGATGCAGCCGACCGGACAGGCCACGGCGCACAGGTTGCACGCAACGCAGCGCTCCTCGCCATCGGGGTCGCGGGTGAGCACGATGCGGCCACGGTAGCGCGGCGGCAGGTACACGGGCTCTTCCGGGTACTGCAGGGTGTCACGCTTGCGGAAGGCGTGACCGAAGATCATCACCAGGCTGCGCAGCTGGGTGTAGGTGCCGTGCACCACGTCGAAAATGTACTTGATCATGGTCCTACTCCTTACTGGCTGGCCAGCACGACAGCGCCGGTCACCAGCAGGTTGATCAGGGTCAGCGGGAGGCAGAACTTCCAACTGAAGGCCATCACCTGGTCATAGCGCGGGCGTGGGATCGAGGCCCGCAGCAAAATGAACATCATGATGAAGAAGCCGGTTTTCAGGGCGAACCAGATGAACGGGATCTGCGGCAGGATGCCGAAGGGACCGTGCCAGCCGCCGAAGAACAGGGTTGCCAGCAGCGCGGACACCAGCACGATGCCGATGTACTCGCCGACGAAGAACATGCCCCATTTCATGCCGGCGTACTCGATGTGGTAACCGTCGGCCAGTTCCTGCTCGGCTTCGGGCTGGTCGAACGGGTGACGGTGAGTCACGGCGACGCCGGCGACGAAGAAGGTCATGAAACCGAAGAACTGCGGGATGATGAACCACATGTGCTCGGCCTGGTAATCGACGATGTCGCGCAGGCTGAACGAGCCGACCTGGGCCACGATGCCCATCAGCGACAGGGCCAGGAACACCTCGTAGGAGATGGTCTGGGCCGACGCGCGCAGGCTGCCGAGGAGGGCGAACTTGTTGTTGCTCGACCAGCCGGCGAACAGCACCGCGTACACGGTCAGGCCGGCCATGGCGAAGAAGAACAGGATGCCGATGTTCAGGTCCGCCACGCCCCAGGTCGGGGTGATCGGGATGACGACGAAGGCCACCAGCAGCGCACCCATGGCGATCATGGGGGCGAGGGTGAAGATCATCTTGTCGGCGAACGGCGGGGTCCAGTCTTCCTTGAAGAACATCTTCAGCATGTCGGCGCCGAGCTGGAAGGCCCCGAAGGGGCCGACCCGGTTCGGACCGTAGCGGTCCTGCCAGAGGCCGAGCAGACGACGCTCGACCCAGCTGAGCAGCGCGCCGCAGACAACCACGGCGAGCAGGATGACGATGGCCTTGATGACTTCGATGATGATGTCGACGACGGCGGGCGTCAGCCAGTTCATGCTCATCAAGCTCATTGGGCAGCCTCCTGCAGACCTTCAGCGACAGCGCCGATGACGCCGGCGGGAATGCCCTGCAGACCGATCGGCAGGGCGACCAGGCCGGCGCCGAGCTCTTCGCTGACGCGCAGCGGCAGGCGCAGTTCCTGACCCTTGACGGTCAGGCGGATGATCGCACCTTCGTTGACGCCCAGACGGTCAGCCTCGGACTTGGCCAGGGTGACGTAGGTCTGCGGGATGCGCTCCTGCACCGGTGCGGCCTTGGCGGAGTTCTCCTCGCTGCCGAACAGGTGATAGAAGGGCACCACCTTGAACTGGCTGGCGGCGGTGTGGAACGGCGCGGGGACCTCGCTGAACCACAGGGCCTGACCCTTGGCTTCGATCAGGCGCACGCCCGGGTCGCCGGCGCGCAGGTGACCGCCGACTTCGTCCTGGAACTTGTTCCAGGCCTGCGGCGAGTTCCAGCCCGGGGACCAGGCGAACGGAATCTGCTGACGCGGTTCGGCGCTGCCGGCGTAGCCTTCCATGGTGAAGGCGAACGCGGAGTCGATGTCCTGCGGCTGACGCGGCTCGCTGACATTGATGTTGGCGCGCATGGCGGTACGCCCGGAGTAGCGGTGCGGCTCGCGCGCCAGCTTCAGACCCTTGATGCGGAACGCGGCGTTCGGCGCGGCGTCGCGGATGCCGGCCAGTTGCGGCTTGGCGGCGACGACGGCGTCGATCACGTGGTCCAGCTGGGTCCAGTCGACACGCTTGCCTTCGAGAGTGCTGTGCAGGGCGTGCAGCCAGCGCCAGCCTTCGCGAACCAGGTTGTCGGCGTTGTAGTAGGTCGGATCGTAGACCTGGAAGAAGCGCTGGGCGCGGCCTTCCTGGCTGACCAGGGTGCCATCGCCTTCGGCGAAGCTGGCGGCCGGCAGCAGGACGGTGGCCTTGGCGCTGGTAGCGGTCTGCTGGTGATCGGCGACGACGACGATCTTCGCGGCGGCCAGGGCAGCGTCGACGACGGCGGCGTCGGCGCGGCGGTACAGGTCGTTCTCCAGGATCACCACGGCATCGGCGGCGCCGGAGGTCAACTGCTCCAGGGCGGCTTCAACCGAGGCGCCACCGAACATGCTGAGGCCCAGGCTGTTGGCTTCCGGAACGACCAGGCTCAGGGAGCCGTTCTTCTCGCGGTTCTTCAGCGCACTGGCGATGTTGGCCGCGGCTTCGATCAGGGCGTTGCTGCCCAGCGAGGTACCGGAGATGACCAGCGGACGCTTGGCTTTGAGCAGGGCATCGGCGATGCGCTGGGCGAGGGCGGCGGCTTCGCCGTCGAGGCCGGCCACGGCCGGGGCGCTCGCATCGATGGCGTGGGCCACGGCGAAGCCCAGGCGGGCCAGGTCTTCGGTGGCGGCGTGCACGCACTCGGCGGCAACGTCGTCCAGGCGGGTTTCATCCAGGCTGGCGATGAACAGCGGGTTCATCTCGTGCTGGGCGATGGTCTTCACCGCGGCGTCGAGCCACGGCTGGATCTTCATCGCGGCGGCCATGTCCTCACCCTTGCCTTTGACCGACTGACGCAGGGCCAGGGCGATACGGGCGGCGGTCTGGGTCAGGTCTTCGCCGAGCACGAATACCGCGTCGTGCTCTTCGATGTCACGGAGGGTCGGCACCGGCAGCGGGCCGTCCTGCATGACTTTCAGGACGAGTTGCAGGCGTTGCAGCTCGTCGGCGGAAATGCCGCTGTAGAAGTTCTGCGCGCCGACCAGGGCGGACAGGGCGTAGTTGCTTTCCAGGCTGGCGCGCGGCGAACCGATGCCGATGACCTTGCGGCCCTTGAGCAGGGCGGCGGTCTGGTCCAGGGCGCCGTCCAGCGAGAGCTTCTGCTTGCTCAGCATCAGCTGCGGCTGGCGCGGGCGGTCTTCGCGATTGACGTAGCCGTAGCCGAAGCGGCCGCGGTCACAGAGGAAGTAGTGGTTGACCGAGCCGTTGTAGCGGTTCTCGATGCGGCGGATCTCGCCGTAGCGCTCACCGGGGCTGATGTTGCAGCCGCTGGAGCAGCCGTGGCAGATGCTCGGGGCGAACTGCATGTCCCACTTGCGGTTGTAGCGCTCGGAGTGGGTCTTGTCGGTGAACACGCCGGTCGGGCAGACCTCGGTCAGGTTGCCGGAAAATTCGCTCTCCAGCACACCGTCCTCGATACGGCCGAAGTAGACGTTGTCGTGCGCGCCATAGACGCCCAGGTCGGTGCCGCCGGCGTAGTCCTTGTAGTAACGGACGCAGCGGTAGCAGGCGATGCAGCGGTTCATTTCGTGGGCGATGAACGGGCCGAGCTCCTGGTTCTGGTGGGTGCGCTTGGTGAAGCGGTACCGGCGCTGGTTGTGGCCGGTCATCACCGTCATGTCCTGCAGGTGGCAGTGACCGCCTTCCTCGCAGACCGGGCAGTCGTGCGGGTGGTTGGTCATCAGCCATTCGACGACGCTGGCGCGGAACTGCTTGGCCTCTTCGTCTTCGATGGAAATCCAGGTGTTGTCGGTGGCGGGGGTCATGCAGGACATGACGAGGCGACCGCGTTTGTCGTTCTCGTCGGTGTATTGCTTGACCGCACACTGGCGGCAGGCGCCGACGCTACCGAGCGCCGGGTGCCAGCAGAAGTAGGGGATGTCGAGACCGAGGGAGAGGCAGGCCTGCAACAGGTTGTCCGCTCCGTCGACTTCTAACGTCTTGCCGTCTACGTGGATCGTGGCCATGGGTCTAAGTCTTCGTTGGCCCGTTGTCAGCGGGCGTGGCTAATAGAAATCACGGTTTCATCGGGCCTGCGGCACGCCGCGGCGCTACAACGAAACAACGCCGGACGCTTGCGCCCGGCGAACAAAGCATCAAGCGCCGACGGTCTGCGGTGCTTGTACGGCCTGAGCCTGGCGGGAAATGCCCGCTTCGAACTCGGGACGGAAATACTTCAGTGCGCTGCCCAGCGGCTCGACGGCACCCGGTGCGTGGGCACAGAAGGTCTTGCCTGGACCGAGGAAGTTGACGAGCTGCTCGAGGGTCTCCAGGTCGCCCTGGGCGCCTTCGCCTTTCTCCAGCGCACGCAGTACCTTCACGCTCCACGGCAGGCCGTCACGGCACGGCGTACACCAGCCGCAGGATTCGCGGGCGAAGAACTCTTCCATGTTGCGCAGCAGCGAAACCATGTTGACGCTGTCGTCCACCGCCATGGCGAGGCCGGTCCCCATACGGGTGCCGACCTTGGCGACGCCGCCGGCGTAGAACAGGGCATCCAGGTGCTCCGGCAGGAGGAAGCCGGTACCGGCGCCGCCCGGCTGCCAGGCCTTGAGTTTGTAGCCGTCGCGCATGCCGCCGGCGTAGTCCTCGAACAGCTCGCGGGCCGGAAGGCCGAAGGGCAGTTCCCAGATGCCGGGGTTCTTCACCTTGCCGGAGAAGCCCATGAGCTTGGTGCCCATGTCTTCGCTGCCCGGACGGGCGAGGCCCTTGTACCAGTCGACGCCGTGCTCGACGATCGCCGGCACGTTGCACAGGGTCTCGACGTTGTTCACGCAGGTGGGCTTGCCCCAGACGCCAACGGCGGCGGGGAAGGGCGGCTTGGAGCGCGGGTTGGCGCGGCGGCCTTCCAGCGAGTTGATCAGCGCGGTCTCTTCGCCACAGATGTAGCGACCGGCGCCGGTGTGCACGAACAGCTCGAAATCGAAACCGCTGCCGAGGATGTTCTTGCCCAACAGGCCTGCGGCCTTGGCTTCATCGATGGCGCGGTTCAGGTTGCGGGCGGCGTCGACGTACTCGCCGCGCAGGAAGATGTAGCCGCGGTAGGCCTTGAGGGCGCGCGCGGAGATCAGCATGCCTTCCACCAGCAGGTGCGGCAGCTGCTCCATGAGCATGCGGTCCTTCCAGGTGTTGGGCTCCATCTCGTCCGCGTTGCACAGCAGGTAGCGGATGTTGAGGGATTCGTCCTTGGGCATCAGGCCCCACTTCACGCCGGTGGGGAAGCCCGCCCCGCCGCGACCCTTGAGACCGGAGTCCTTGACGGTCTGGACGATGTCGTCGGCGGCCATCTGAGCCAGCGCCTTGCGCGCGGCGGCGTAGCCGTTCTTCGACTGGTATTCCTCCAGCCAGACCGGGGCGCCGTCGTCACGCAGGCGCCAGGTCAGCGGATGGGTTTCGGCCGCGCGCGCGGTGCGGTTGGGCGTACCGTAGGAGGTGAGGCGACTCATGCGTAGGCCTCCAGCAGTTTGGCGACGCCGTCGGGACGCAGGTCACCGAAGGTGTCGTCGTCGATCATCAGCGCTGGGGCGTTGTTGCAGTTGCCCAGGCAGCACACCGGCAGCAGGGTGAAGCGGCCGTCGGCAGTGGTCTGGCCGAGGCCGATGCCCAGTTGCTTCTGGATCTCGCCAACCACGGACTCGTGGCCGCCGATGTAGCAGACCATGCTGTCGCAGACGCGGATGATGTGGCGGCCGACCGGCTGGCGGAAGATCTGGCTATAGAAGGTCGCCACGCCTTCGACGTCGCTGTCCGGAATGCCGAGGATGTCGGCGATGGCGCCGATGGCGCCGTCCGGCACCCAGCCGCGCTGCTTCTGGACGATCTTCAGGGCTTCGATGGACGCCGCGCGGGAGTCCTCGTAGTGATGCATCTCGTGCTCGATGGCCGAGCGCTCGGTTTCGCTGAGTTCGAAACGATCAGTCTGGATAAGGGTACTCATGATCAGCGGTCCACGTCGGCCATAACGAAGTCGATACTGCCCAGATAGGCGATCAGGTCAGCGATCATGCTGCCGTTGATCACCGACGGAATCTGCTGCAGGTGCGCGAAGCTGGGCGTCCGGATGCGGGTCCGGTAGCTCATGGTGCTGCCATCGCTCGTCAGGTAGTAGCTGTTGATGCCCTTGGTCGCTTCCACCATCTGGAAGGCTTCGTTGGCCGGCATGACCGGGCCCCAGGAAACCTGCAGGAAGTGGGTGATCAGGGTTTCGATGTGCTGCAGCGTGCGCTCTTTGGGCGGCGGCGTGGTCAGCGGGTGGTCGGCCTTGTACGGGCCTTCGGGCATGTTCTTCAGGCACTGCTCGATGATGCGCAGGCTCTGGCGCATCTCACCCATCTTGACCATGCAGCGGTCGTAGGCGTCGCCGTTGTGGGCCAGCGGAACCTCGAACTCGAAGTTCTCGTAGCCGGAGTAGGGGCGTGCCTTGCGCAGGTCGAAATCGCAACCGGTAGCGCGCAGGCCGGCGCCGGTGGTACCCCACTCGAGCGCTTCCTTGGTGTTGTACTGGGCAACGCCGATGGTACGGCCACGCAGGATGCTGTTCTTCAGGGCGGCGGTTTCGTACTCGTCCAGGCGCTTGGGCATCCAGTCGAGGAACTCGCGGACCAGCTTGTCCCAGCCGCGCGGCAGGTCGTGGGCGACGCCGCCGATGCGGTACCAGGCCGGGTGCAGGCGGAAGCCGGTGATGGCCTCGACGACCTTGTAGGCGCGCTGGCGGTCGGTGAAGGTGAAGAACACCGGGGTCATCGCGCCCACGTCCTGGATGTAGGTACCCAGGTAGAGGAGGTGGTTCAGGATGCGGAAGAACTCCGACATCATGATGCGGATGACGTCGACGCGCTGCGGTACCTTGATGCCGGCGAGCTTCTCGACCGAGAGCACGTACGGCAGGTTGTTCATCACACCGCCGAGGTAGTCGATACGGTCGGTGTACGGAATGAAGCTGTGCCAGGACTGACGCTCGGCCATCTTCTCGGCGCCACGGTGGTGGTAGCCGATCTCCGGAACGCAGTCGAGGATCTCTTCACCGTCCAGCTGCAGGATGATGCGGAACGCACCGTGCGCGGACGGGTGGTTCGGGCCGAGGTTGAGGAACATGAAGTCCTCGTTCTCGCCGTGGCGCTTCATGCCCCAGTCTTCGGGCCTGAAGCGCAGGGCTTCCTGCTCGAGGTCCTGCTTGGCGGCGGACAGCGCGTAAGGGTCGAACTCGGTGGCGCGCGCCGGGTAGTCCTTGCGCAGCGGGTGACCTTCCCAGGTCGGCGGCATCAGCATGCGGGTCAGGTGCGGGTGACCGGTGAAGGTGATCCCGTACATGTCCCAGACCTCACGCTCGTACCAGTTGGCGTTCGGCCAGATACGGGTGGCGGTGGGCAGGTTGAGGTCGCCCTCGGACAAGGCCACCTTGATCATCACGTCACTATTACGCTCGAGCGACATCAGGTGGTAGAACACGCTGAAGTCGGCGCCCGGCAGGCCGCGACGGTGGGTGCGCAGGCGCTCGTCGACCCCGTGCAGGTCATAGAGCATGACGTACGGCTTGGGTACGTTGCGCAGGAAGGTGAGGACGTCGATCAGGCGCTCACGGGACACCCAGAGCACCGGCATGCCGGTGCGGGTGGCCTGGACGGTGAAGGTCTCGGCGCCAAAGCGGGAATTCAGTTCGACGACGATGTCTTGGTCGTCTGCCTTGTAAGGCGGGATGTACAGAGCGGAGTCTGCATTCATAGTCTTAAGTCACACTCGGTCAACGGTGGAGTGAATACGGGCCTCTCGTGGAGGGCCGGATCACACTTCGTCGGGGCTGCGCAGGTTGGTGACCGCAATGCGCTGTTCGCGCTTGAGATCCTTCTGGGCAGGCATGTCGGCACGATAGATGCCTTGATCGCCTACAACCCAGGACAACGGGCGACGCTCCTGGCCGATGGATTCCTGCAGCAGCATCAGGCCTTGCAGGAACGCCTCCGGACGGGGCGGGCAGCCGGGGATGTACACGTCCACGGGGAGGAACTTGTCGACCCCCTGAACGACCGAGTAGATGTCGTACATGCCGCCGGAGTTGGCGCACGAACCCATCGAGATCACCCACTTGGGTTCCAGCATCTGCTCGTACAGGCGCTGGATGACCGGAGCCATCTTGATGAAGCAGGTGCCGGCGATGACCATGAAGTCAGCCTGGCGCGGCGATGCACGGATCACTTCGGCGCCGAAACGGGCGATGTCGTGCGGCGCGGTGAACGCCGTGGTCATCTCCACGTAGCAGCAGGACAGACCGAAGTTGTACGGCCAAAGGGAGTTCTTGCGACCCCAGTTCACCGCACCGTTGAGAACATCCTCCAGTTTGCCCATGAAGATGTTCTTGTGGACCTGCCCTTCGATGAGCGGGTCTTCTACCGTTTCGCGCTGGCCGATCGGGTATTGATCATTGGGCGCATCCGGATCGATCCGGGTAAGTTTGTATTGCATCGCCAAAGCCTCATTGTTTTAGCTTCGCCTGCCGTGCGCGACGTGCCGCCGGCGCCCAATCGAGCGCGCCGATACGCCACAGGTAGACAAGACCTGCCAACAGAATTGCTATGAAAATGGTTGCCTCGATCAGACCGGCCCAGCCGCTTTCACGGACGGACACTGACCAGGCGAAAAGGAAGAGGGCTTCGACGTCGAAGATCACGAAGAGCATCGCGACCAGATAGAATTTTGCCGACAGACGCAGGCGTGCGCTGCCGGTAGGAACGATCCCGGATTCGAACGGTTCGTTCTTGCTGCGACCAAATGCCTTACTGCCAAGCAGACTGGAAACCCCTAGCATGAAGCCGAGCAGGCCCAGCACTCCTAAAAGGAAGGCGGCGAGTCCCCAGTGTTGAGCTGCAAGTTCAGCTGGATTGGGCATGCCGATACTCCTTCCTACAAATAACGATTGTCTTGGGTTTCGGGCGCAAGGCCCGACTACTGCGAACCCGGCAACTCAAGGATAGCGAGCTAAGGGTTCAGGTCATCTTTCCAATTTTATGCCCAAAGCCTTCAGCAAGTAAATTTTTCCAACACAAACAGATGCTTCTAAAACGGGCAAAAGGCTTTTGCATTTCCGTAAGGCCACTGCCTGCGCGGTTCACAACGCCTAGTGTGCCGGCACTTCGGCTTTGGTCGAATAGTACTTTCGAGGTATTTGGCCGCAATAAATTGGCACCTCATAAATGATAAGTATTATCATTTGCGGTGTTGTATGTCCGTAACTTTACTACATATAAGCGGCGAGGCTCTTATTTCGCCGCTTCTTCGACATTCAATTATCCCTTTCCTGCTTTGTTGGACGACCCCTCCCTTCGGGGTGGTTCATTTCTTCTTGCTGACCCAGGCCCAGTGCATTTCGCAGCGAACCGGCTCGCCGCCGCTATCGTCCAGCAGGGTTACCGGGATCAGCGTGTCGCCTCGGTCATCCGTAAGCATGGCATGGCGCTGTTCCGGCGTCAGTGTGGCGATGGCGCGCAGCCCGCCGCTGGCGCGGCGCAGGTAGTCGACCTTGAGGGTCTTGATCAGTGGCAGTTTGTGGTCGGGCAGGTTCATGCCGACCATGCAGCCGCTGGCGGATTCGGCGAGCAGCGCCGTAGCGGCGGCATGCACGCCGCCAATGTGGTTCCGCACTTGACGATGGTTGGCCAGGCTCATTCGGACTTCGTCGCCGGACAGCTTCTGGATGCGCACCTTGGCGGTACCGGCGAAGCGCACCTGGGAGCAGAACAGGCGACTGAGCAGCGGTTCGTGAAGGAGGCGTGGCAGGCGCTGGATCAGGTGGGCGGCGAGGGCGAGGCGGTTGCGCTTGGGCATGGACTTTCCAGTTCTCGATGGAGGGAAGTCCGAGGCTGGCATGTCGATGCGGATCTGCCCTTGGCGGGCCGGAGGAGGGTGGCTGGCAATTGGGCCAAGCGGAAAAACAAAACCCCGGCGGATGCCGGGGTCTTGCGCTGCCTCCCGGCCCGAGGGGCCGGTCGAACCGGGTTCCTTAGTGGAACTGGTTCATGGTGTTGTCTTTACCCGAGGCTTTCAGAGCGGCTTCGCCAGCGAAGTACTCTTTGTGGTTGTCGCCGATGTCCGAGCCAGCCATGTTCTGGTGCTTGACGCAGGCGATGCCCTGACGCAATTCCTGACGCTGAACACCCTTCACGTAGGCCAGCATGCCCTGGTCGGCGAAGTAGCCCTTGGCCAGGTTGTCGGTGGACAGCGCGGCGGTGTGGTAGGTCGGCAGGGTGATCAGGTGGTGGAAGATGCCGGCGTGGGCGGAACCGTCACGCTGGAAGGTGCGGATCTTCTCGTCAGCAACCTGGGCCAGTTCGGTCTCGTCGTACTCGACGCTCATCAGCTTGGCGCGGTCGTAGGCGGAAACGTCCTTGCCTTCGGCGACGAACGCATCGAACACCTGCTGGCGGAAGTTCAGGGTCCAGTTGAAGGACGGGCTGTTGTTGTAAACCAGCTTGGCGTTCGGGATGACTTCGCGGATGCGGTCAACCATGCCCTTGATCTGGCCAACGTGCGGCTTCTCGGTTTCGATCCACAGCAGGTCGGCGCCGTTCTGCAGCGAGGTGATGCAGTCCAGGACGCAGCGGTCTTCGCCGGTGCCCTTGCGGAACTGGAACAGGTTGGAAGCCAGGCGCTTGGGACGCAGCAGCTTGCCGCCGCGGTTGATTACCACGTCGCCGTTCTGCAGCTCGGCGGCGCTGATCTCGTCGCAGTCAAGGAAGGAGTTGTACTGGTCGCCCAGGTCGCCCGGCTGCTTGGTCACGGCGATCTGCTTGGTCAGGCCGGCACCCAGGGAGTCGGTACGGGCAACGATCACGCCATCGTCAACACCCAGCTCGAGGAAGGCGTAGCGAACAGCGTTGATCTTGGCGAGGAAGTCTTCGTGCGGAACGGTCACTTTACCGTCCTGGTGGCCGCACTGCTTCTCATCGGAAACCTGGTTTTCGATCTGGATGCAGCAAGCGCCTGCTTCGATCATGCGCTTGGCCAGCAGGTAGGTGGCTTCCGGGTTGCCGAAGCCGGCGTCGATATCGGCGATGATCGGTACGACGTGGGTTTCGTAGCCGTCGATCTGAGCCTGGATCTCGTCCTGCTTGGCCTTGTCGCCAGCGGCGCGAGCGCTGTCCAGGGCGGTGAAGAGCAGATCCAGTTCGCGGGCGTCAGCCTGGCGCAGGAAAGTGTAGAGCTCTTCGATCAGGCCCGATACTGCGGTTTTCTCGTGCATGGACTGGTCGGGCAGCGGGCCGAAGTCGGAACGCAGCGCGGCAACCATCCAGCCGGACAGGTAGAGGTAGCGCTTGTTGGTGGTCTTCAGGTGCTTCTTGATCGAGATCAGCTTCTGCTGACCGATGAAGCCATGCCAGCAACCCAGCGACTGGGTATAGACGGAGGAGTCGGCGTCATACTCGGCCATGTCCTTGCGCATGATGGCCGCAGTGTACTTGGCGATGTCCAGACCAGTCTTGAAGCGGTTCTGAGCGCGCATGCGGGCAACCGACTCGGGGTTGATAGCGCTCCAGCTGTTGCCGGCTTTCTCTTTCAGGGCGGCAACGGCTTTGATGTCGTTTTGATAAGCTGACATGGTCAATCCTTCAAAGTATGTGTGTGGTTGAGCACCGACTTACCCACTCAAGACCTGTATCGAAACGGAATTGGCTGCGGGTTGCTCGCCGCGGGATGGCGAAGGGGCGACCGAAAGAAGGAGTGACGCTGGAGGAGTGGGGTGGCGCGGCGTACAGACTCGTGACTGCAGCGGTGACATCCAGAATCGCTTGCCGGCTCGTGGCAGCCGTTGGGCGATGGTGGACGGCTGAATCCGTCACTTCGTGCTGTTACTCAGGCTTGCTTCCCCGTCCCTCAGGACAACCTCTTGCCAGTCGCAACCTCGTCGATCCGCCTTGTGGGCTTAACAACACGGACCGGCGCGACGGGTGGGCCGCTGGCGCGATCCGGAGGGCTTTGAGGCCCTCTGGTTAGCGGGAGCGAGGCCATCATGCCCTTTCAAACGAGCGTTCGTCAAACGTTTTGTAGTGTTTTTTTTAGACTACTACACGAAGGTCTAACGAGGACCGGCAAGTCACCTTCGGAGGGGTTAGTCGAGGACTTCGACTTTCACCCGCAGGCTGCTGTCGTTGCGGCCCTGGGTGCTGTAGTGGCGGGCGAAACCGCTCTGGGTGCTCCGGTTGCTTTCGCTGACGCCGCCGATCTCGATCCATTGGCCGAGCGGGCCGCTGACCCGGGTTTCGGTGGCGCTGGTGTTCATCGAGCCCTGGTAGTTGCCGTTGAAGCGGTCGTTGCGGGTGCTCAGGGTGATGTGCGCGAGATTGCCGGTGAGGCTGACGGTCACGTACATGCCCTGGTTGGCGTCGCGGTATTCGGTCTGACTGTAGACCTGGCCGTAGGGGCCGATGCCCGCGTTGGTTACCGGCTGGCTCTGGCCGACCTGGATGAGCGCCGGCGAGCCTTCGGTGGCGCGCACTTGCTGGGTACCGCCGCCGCGGCTGTTGGTGGAGCGGTTGATGATGCGTACCTGGTCACGACCGTTCACTTCGCCACGGCCGCTCTGGATTTCCACGTTGCCGGCGCTGACCGAGCCGTTCACGGAATAGCCGCTCTGGTTGCCCTGGCTGTTGTCGCTGGTGTCGAGGCTGATGAGCAGTTGATGGGGGCGGGTGTCCAGTTGATTGAGCACCTGTTGCAGTTCGCGGATCTTTGCGGGTTCGGCGTTCACCACGAGCTGGTTGCCATAGGCGCTGACGCGTCCTTCGTTGCCCAGCACCGACTGCGCTACCGGCAGCACGTCTTCGGCGGTGCGGTAGTTGAGCGGAATGATCTCGGTGCGCGGTGCCGCGACGGCGGCGAGGCTGATGCCGCAGGCGAGAAGCAGGGCGAAAGGGCGTCGGCTCAAATCAGGAAACTCCGCAGGTTCGGGTCGAGCAGGCTGGTGTTCCAGGTTTGTTCGAACTGTGCCAGCAACTGACGGGTGCGACCGGGATTGTTGTAGTAGACGTAGCCGGCATGCTCGCCAGGCGCTGGCCGCAGCAGCAGGCCGCACTCGTCAGCCAGCAGGAAGGCGTGTTCTTCGCTCGGATAGTCGGGGTTGATCCGGCGGATCTGGCAGTAGCTGGAGAGGCGCCGGCTGAGGTTGAGCAGGCGATGGCCTTCCTTCACCGCGCGGCTGCTGTCGCGTACCAGGATCATCAGGCGATTGCGCGGATTGCCCAGCAGCAGTTGGGTGCAGGCCTCCTGGATGCTGCTGTGGTGGTACAGCCAGGGCTCCAGGTCGGGGGTGTAGAGGTAGAGTGTGCGCTGCGCCTGCTGCATCAGTGCCAGGGCGTGGGCGCGGGCGTCTTCGGGCTTGCTGAAGCGGTGCAACTGGTCATTCTTGCCGAGGCGAAACGGCGCAGGCTCCAGCGTCTCGGGTGGCAGCGCTTCGCTGGGTGGGTTGTGGATGGCGAAACGTCCCGGAGACTGGAACTCGATGTCCGGCAGTTCCACCGGGAGGTCGTCTTGCTCCGGGACGTTGTCCATTATGTTGCCTCAGTCGCTTTCGCGCACCATGTCCACGTGGGGGAGGCCGGCGTCGAGAAATTCGCCGCTGGCCACCTTGAAGCCTAGCCGTTCGTAGAAGGGAATGGCGTAGACCTGGGCGGTCAGCAATTGGCGTTTCAAGCCCTTGCGTTCGGCTTCCTCGATGGCGGCACGCATGAGCTGGTCGCCGACCTTCAGGCCGCGCCAGTCCTTGAGGACCGACACCCGGCCGATATGCCCGTCGGGCAGGAGGCGGGCGGTACCGATGGCGTAGTCACCTTCGAAGGCCAGGAAGTGCACGGCTTCGACGTCCTCGGCGTCCCATTCGAGTTCCGGCGGAACCGATTGCTCGGCGATGAACACTGCCTCGCGAATGCGCCGCAGGTCGGCATTATCCTTTTGCCAGTCCGCCACGCGAACCCTGATCTTGCTACTCATCGGCGAACTCCAGACTGCCTTGTTTGATCAGTTCTCCAACGAGCTTACGCCCATCCTCATCGGCCAGCCATTGGCCGAGATTCTCTTCGTGCAGCGATTGGGCCGAGCACACCAGCTTGAGCAGGTCGCGGAGCTTTTCCGGCAGGACCACGGTCTGGCCGCTGGCGAACAGCAGCAGGCCGACGTCCACTTCGCTCCAGGCCATGCGCGCGCTGGGGTTGCGGATCAGTACGGCGCCCTCGGCAATCGCGCTGGTCAGTTCGTCTTCCTCGATTTCCTCGCCGGCGACCAGTTCCGGGTAGCGCGGCTCGGTCATGAACTGGCCGAACCAGGTGAGCAGCAGGCGCTCGTCGCTCATGTGTTCCTGCAGCAGGTTTTTCAGGCGGTCGAGAGCGTCGCTCTGGATCTTGTGCTGGTCTTCGTCGCCCTTCACCGCACTCATGCCGGCGTCGCTGTAGCGCTCCTCGTCGGAGAGGAACTGGGCGAGGAAGTCGGTGAAGTGGGTCAGCACTTCGGCGGCGCTGGGGGCGCGGAAACCGACCGAGTAGGTCATGCAGTCGTCTTCGGCGATGCCGTAGTGGGCCACGCGCGGCGGCAGGTAGAGCATGTCGCCGGGCTCCAGCACCCATTCTGCGCTCTCTTCGAACTCGGCGAGGATGCGCAGGTCGGCGTGAGGCAGCATCGGGCTGCTGGCATCGCAGGTCTGGCCGATCTTCCAGCGGCGATGGCCGTGGCCCTGGAGGAGGAACACGTCGTAGTTGTCGAAGTGCGGGCCGACACCGCCGCCGGGGGCTGCGTAGCTGATCATCACGTCGTCGATGCGCCAGCTGGGCAGGAACTTGAAATGTTCCAGCAGTTCGGCGACTTCCGGGATGAACTGGTCGACGGCCTGCACCAGCAGGGTCCAGTCGCGCTCGGGCAGGTCCTTGAAGGTTTCTTCCTTGAACGGGCCGCGGCGCAGTTCCCACGGGCTGCCGCCGTGCTCGACGACGATGCGCGATTCGATCATCTCTTCCAGGGCCAGGCCGGCCAGTTCGTCAGGCTCCAGTGGGCTCTTGAAGTCGGGGATGGCCTGGCGCACCAGCAGAGGCTTTTTCTGCCAGTAATCGCGGAGGAATTCTTCGGCGCTGATGCCGCCCAAAAGCTGAAGAGGAATAACAGGATTCATGGTTAAGTCCTTGAAACAAAAACGCCCGGCACAGCCGGGCGTGCAAAGTCAGGGCGAATCTCAGATGCGCTTGGCCTGGGCGGCGGCGTTACCGATGTAGTTCGCGGGGGTCAGTTTCTTCAGCTCGGCCTTGGCTTCTGCCGGCATGTCGAGGCCTTCGATGAACACCTGCAGGGCTTCGGCGCTGATGCCTTTGCCGCGGGTCAGCTCCTTGAGTTTCTCGTAGGGGTTCTCGATGCCGTAGCGGCGCATGACGGTCTGTACCGGCTCGGCCAGGACTTCCCAGCAGGCGTCCAGGTCATCGGCGATGCGCGCGGCATTCAGCTCCAGCTTGCCGATGCCCTTGAGGCTGGCTTCGTAGGCGATGACGCTGTGGGCGAAGCCGACGCCCAGGTTACGCAGCACGGTGGAGTCGGTCAGGTCGCGCTGCCAGCGGGAGATCGGCAGCTTGCTGGCCAGGTGCTGGAGCAGGGCGTTGGCAATACCCAGGTTGCCTTCGGAGTTCTCGAAGTCGATCGGGTTGACCTTGTGCGGCATGGTCGAGGAGCCGATCTCGCCGGCGACGGTCTTCTGCTTGAAGTAGCCCAGGGAGATGTAGCCCCAGACGTCGCGATCGAAGTCGATGAGGATGGTGTTGAAGCGCGCCACTGCGTCGAACAGCTCGGCGATGTAGTCGTGCGGCTCGATCTGGGTGGTGTAGGGGTTCCAGTTCAGGCCCAGGTCACCTTCGATGAATTCGCGGGCGTTGGCTTCCCAATCCACTTGCGGGTAGGCGGACAGGTGGGCGTTGTAGTTGCCCACGGCGCCGTTGATCTTGCCCAGCAGTTCGACCGAGGCGACCTGCTTGATCTGGCGCTCCAGGCGGTAGACGACGTTGGCCAGTTCCTTGCCCAGGGTGGTCGGGGAGGCCGGCTGGCCGTGGGTGCGGGAGAGCATCGGCACTTCGGCGAACTGCACCGCCAGCTCGCGGATGGCGTCGGCGATCTGGCGCATCAGCGGCAGCAGCACGGTATCACGGCCTTCGCGCAGCATCAGGGCGTGGGACAGGTTGTTGATGTCCTCGGAGGTGCAGGCGAAGTGGATGAACTCGCTGACCTCGGCCAGTTCCGGCAGCTTGGCGGCTTGTTCCTTGAGCAGGTATTCCACGGCCTTGACGTCGTGGTTGGTGGTGCGCTCGATGTCCTTGATGCGCTGCGCGTGCTCCAACTGGAAGTCATCGGCCAGCTGATTCAGCAGGGCGTTGGCTTCGGCGGAGAAGGGGGCGACTTCAGGGATGCCGGCATGGGCGGCGAGACGCTGCAGCCAGCGAACCTCCACCAGGACGCGGAAACGGATCAGGCCGTATTCACTGAAGATCGGACGCAGGGCGCTGGTTTTGCTGCCGTAACGGCCGTCAACGGGGGAAACCGCGGTAAGGGAGGAAAGCTGCATGGGGCGTTCTCGTGGCTGGAGGTCAACGAAAAGGGCGCACATCATACACGAAAGTGGCGCTCCGGTCGCCTTTGCGGCGACCGGTAGAAGGTGTTTCAGCCGCGCAGCAGGGGGCGCAGCTCGTTGAGCATTTTCTTCCGGCTGAACAGCATCTGCCAGCGGTTGCCGCCGAGCTGTCGCCACAGGCGCGCGGAGCGGATGCCGGCCAGCAGCAGGGCGCGGATGCGTGCGGCGTTGGCGTTGATCTGCAGATGGCGCATGTCGCCGTGTACCTGGATGCGCTGGCGGAAGGTGCTCAGCGTGTCCTGGTAGAGGCCGGCGCAGGAGGCGATGACGTTCTCGTGGACCAGGCCGAAGTGCTGGACCTGCTGTTGGATCTGGTCGAGGCGGCTACCCATCAGGTCGAGCATGTCGTCGCGCTTGTTCAACTGGCGTTCCAGGCCGATCAGCGACAGGGCGTAGCGCAGTGGCTCGCGCTGCAGGCTGTTGGGGTCACGCTCCAGGGCACTGACCAGGGCGCGGAAGCCCTCGCGCAGGTTGGCGGTGTCGCCGCCGTAGACGTCGAGGGTGGTCTTCGGGTCGCGCACCAGCAGGCTGCCGAGCATGCAGCCCAGCGGTGCCTCGGGGATCTGCCCGGTGCGGGCGAGGCGGTCTACCAGAGAGGCGGCTTCGAAGACGCCGGAGAGGGCAATGATCTGGTCGTGCAGATCGCTCATTTACGGTCCTTAGCGAACGCGGGTTCTGCGGATTCGATGACGCCGCCGCCGAGGCAGATTTCGCCGTCGTAGAAGACCACGGACTGGCCCGGGGTCACGGCGCGCTGCGGCTCGTCGAAGACGGCGCGGTAGCCGTTCTCGGTGCGTTCCAGTGTGCAGTCCTGGTCGGCCTGGCGGTAGCGCACCTTGGCGCGCAGGACCTTGGGCTGGTCCAGGTCGATGGGGTTGACCCAGTAGATGTGCGAGGCGTGCAGGGCGCGGGAGAACAGCCACGGGTGGTCGTTGCCCTGGCCGACGACCAGGACGTTGCGCACCAGATCCTTCTCCAGCACGTACCAGGGGCTGTCGTCGGCGTTCTTCAGGCCGCCGATGCCCAGGCCCTGGCGCTGGCCGATGGTGTGGTACATCAGGCCGACATGCTTGCCGATGACGGTACCGTCGGTGGTCTCGATGTCACCCGGCTGGGCCGGCAGGTACTGCTTGAGGAAGTCGCTGAAACGGCGCTCGCCGATGAAGCAGATGCCGGTGGAGTCCTTCTTCTTCGCAGTGGCCAGGCCGTATTTCCCGGCGATGGCGCGGACCTCGGGCTTCTCCAGTTCGCCGACCGGGAACAGGGTCTTGCCGATCTGCTCGCCGCCGACAGCGTGCAGGAAGTAGCTCTGGTCCTTGTTCGGGTCCAGTCCCTTGAGCAGCTCGCTGCGCCCGTCGATATCGCGGCGGCGCACGTAGTGGCCGGTGGCGATCAGGTCGGCGCCCAGGGCCAGCGCGTAGTCGAGGAAAGCTTTGAACTTGATCTCGCGGTTGCAGAGGATGTCCGGATTCGGTGTGCGGCCGGCCTTGTACTCTTCGAGGAAGTGTTCGAAGACGTTGTCCCAGTATTCCGCGGCGAAATTGGCGGTGTGCAGCTGGATGCCGATACGGTCGCAGACGGCCTGGGCGTCGGCCAGGTCGGTCATGGCGGTGCAGTATTCGGTGCCGTCGTCCTCTTCCCAGTTCTTCATGAACAGGCCTTCCACCTGGTACCCCTGTTCCTTGAGGAGGAGGGCGGAGACGGAGGAATCCACGCCGCCAGACATACCGACAATGACGCGGGTGTTCTGGGGGCTTTTCAGCGAAGAAGGAGCGGAATCAGACATGGTGGCGCATCACGGGTGCAGGTAAAGGCGGAGATTCTACCAGAGCCGGGCGGCAGAGGCGCTGCTTGCGCATCAGGCCTTGATCAGACTGAGCGGATAGCGCTCGCCCCGCAGATAGTCGTCGATGCAGCGCAGCACCAGATGGCTGCGCCAGCGCTCGGGTTGCGCGGCGAGTTCGTCGCGGGTCATCCAGCGGGCGCCGAGGATGCCGTCGTCCAGTGCGCGCTCGGGGTGGTGGCGCAAGGGGCGGGCGGCGAAGCATACACGCTGGTAGGTCACGCCGTTGCTCGGCGCAGTGTAGAGGTAGATGCCGGTGACAGCGGTCAGCTCCACGGCCCAGCCGGTTTCCTCGAGGGTTTCGCGTTCGGCGGCCTCGATGAGGGTTTCGTTGGCTTCCAGGTGGCCGGCGGGCTGGTTGAAGACCTGCTTTTTGTCAGCGGACATTTCTTCCACCAGCAGGAAGCGGCCCTGGTCTTCGACGATGGTGGCGACGGTGACGTGTGCTAGCCAGCGCATGGTTGCGATCTCGTTAGGTCGGAAGGCGCGAGTTTAACGTGGCGGGGTGCGGAAAGCAGAACCCCGGGCAGGCCCGGGGTTCTGGTGTCACGCGAAGCGGCTTACGCCAGTGCGTCGATTGCGGCGTTGAAGGTCGCACTCGGGCGCATGACCTGCGAGGTCAGCTCCGGGTTGGAGCGGTAGTAACCGCCGATGTCGGCCGGCTTGCCCTGGACGCCGTTCAGTTCGGCGACGATGGTCGCTTCCTGCTCGGTCAGGGTCTTGGCCAGTGCGCTGAAGTGGGCCTTCAGTTCGGCGTCGTCGTTCTGCGCGGCCAGGGCCTGGGCCCAGTACATCGCCAGGTAGAAGTGGCTGCCGCGGTTGTCGATTTCACCAACCTTGCGCGACGGCGACTTGTTGTTGTCCAGCAGCTTGCCGGTGGCTTCGTCGAGGGTCTTGCTCAGGACCTTGGCCTTGGCGTTGCCGGTCTTGATGCCTTCTTCCTCGAAGGAGACGGCCAGGGCCAGGAACTCGCCCAGGGAGTCCCAGCGCAGGTAGTTCTCTTCCACCAGCTGCTGTACGTGCTTGGGCGCCGAACCGCCGGCGCCGGTCTCGTACATGCCGCCGCCGGCCATCAGCGGAACGATGGACAGCATCTTGGCCGAGGTGCCCAGCTCCATGATCGGGAACAGGTCGGTCAGGTAGTCGCGCAGGATGTTGCCGGTCACGGAGATGGTGTCCAGGCCGCGGATCTGGCGCTCCATGCTGGTACGGATGGCTTCGTTGTAGTCCTTGATGCTGATGTTCAGGCCGGTCAGGTCGTAGTCCTGCAGGTACAGCTCGACCTTCTTGCGCAGCTCATTGTCGTGGGCGCGCTCCGGGTCCAGCCAGAAGATGGCCGGGGTGTTGGACTGGCGGGCGCGGGTGACGGCCAGCTTGACCCAGTCGCGGATCGGGGCGTCCTTGGTCTGGCAGGCGCGCCAGATGTCGCCGGCCTGTACTTCGTGCTGCATCAGTACCTTGCCGTCGGCGTCGACCACGCGCATGGTGCCATCGGCTTCCATCTCGAAGGTCTTGTCGTGGGAGCCATACTCCTCGGCCTTCTGTGCCATCAGGCCGACGTTCGGCACGCTGCCCATGGTGGTCGGGTCGAAGGCGCCGTTGGTCTTGCAGAAGTTGATCATCTCCTGGTACATGCGGGCGTAGGTGCTTTCCGGCATTACCGCCTTGGTGTCCTTCTGCTTGCCGTCCTTGCCCCACATCTGGCCGGAGTTGCGGATCATCGCCGGCATGGAGGCGTCGACGATCACGTCGCTGGGGATGTGCAGGTTGGTGATGCCCTTGACCGAGTCGACCATCGCCATTTCCGGGCGGTGGCTGTACACCTCGTGGATGTCGTGGAGGATTTCTTCCTGCTGCGAGGCGGGCAGCGACTTGATCTTGTCGTAAACGCTGGAAATGCCGTTGTTCGGGTTCACGCCCAGCTCTTCGAACAGCTTGCCGTACTTGTCGAACACGTCCTTGTAGTAGACGGTCACGGCGTGGCCGAAGACGATCGGGTGGGAGATCTTCATCATGGTCGCCTTGACGTGCAGGGACCACATGACGCCGGTTTCCTTGCAGTCCTGCAGGGTCTTCTCGAAGAAGTCGCGCAGCTTGCCGCAGCTCATGAACATGCTGTCGAGGACTTCGCCTTCCTGCATCTTCAGGGTCTTCTTGACCTCGACCTTGCCGTCCTTGCCGACGAACTCGAGACGGACGTCACCGGCCTTCGGAATGGTCACCGACTGCTCGCTGGAGAAGAAGTCGCCACCGCGCATGTAGTCGGCGTGGGAGCGCGAAGCCATGCTCCACTTGCCCATGCTGTGCGGGTGCTTGCGGGCGTAGGCTTTCACGGCGGCGGGGGCGCGGCGGTCGGAGTTGCCTTCGCGCAGGACCGGGTTCACGGCGCTGCCCAGGACCTTGGCGTAGCGCGCGCGGGTGTCGTTTTCTTCGTCGGTCTGCGGGTCTTCCGGGAGGTCCGGAACGGCGTAGCCCAGCTTCTGCAGCTCGGCGATGGCGCCCTTGAGCTGCGGTACCGAAGCGGAGATGTTCGGCAGCTTGATGATGTTGGCTTCGGGGACGGTGGCCAGTTGGGCCAGGTAGGCCAGGTCGTCTTCGATGGCCTGGTCGCCGAGTTTGTCGGCGAAGGAGGCCAGGATGCGGCCTGCAAGAGAGATGTCGCGGGTTTCTACGTCGATGCCGGCGGAGGCGGCGAAGGCTTTTACGATGGGAAGAAGCGAATAGGTGGCAAGGGCGGGTGCTTCGTCGGTGAAGGTGTAGGTGATCTTCGAGCGGATGGACATCTCGTTCTAACTCTCTTCTTTGCTGGGCGCGCACAGAGTCTCGAATCGCGTTGGTACACGCTTGCGTTCAACGAAGTGGTTGATCGACCTTCGAGAATTGCCGCGGGGATATTGGGGCGCCAGTAGAGCGTTGTACGACGGGTTCCTGGTGTGGACTCCGCCGTTGCGAGGGGAGAGAGTCTGGTCCCAGACTGCTCGGACCTCGATGACCATTAAGTCATGCCGACCAGTATACCACCCTAATGGCAGGGTTTACGCGTGCGCCGTTTTTAGACTAAGGAAGATGTAGTTCGATTGCCTTCTTGTGGGCTACCCTAATGGGCTGCAAGAGGGTTTAACCACAACGCGGAGTTCAGCATGGGATACCAAAAGATCCAGGTGCCGGCCGGTGACAAAATCACCGTCAACGCCGATATGTCCTTGAATGTACCGAAGAACCCGATCATCCCGTTCATCGAGGGTGATGGCATTGGCGCCGACATCAGCCCGGTCATGATCAAGGTCGTCGACGCTGCCGTCGAGAAAGCCTACAAAGGCGAGCGCAAGATCGCGTGGATGGAAGTCTATGCGGGCGAGAAGGCCACCCAGGTCTATGATCAGGACACCTGGCTGCCCCAGGAAACCCTGGATGCCGTTCGCGACTACGTCGTGTCCATCAAAGGGCCGCTGACCACTCCGGTGGGTGGCGGTATCCGCTCGCTGAACGTAGCACTGCGCCAGCAGCTCGACCTCTATGTCTGCCTGCGCCCGGTGCGTTGGTTCGAAGGTGTGCCGAGCCCGGTGAAGAAGCCTGGTGACGTGGACATGGTGATCTTCCGCGAGAACTCCGAAGACATCTATGCCGGCGTCGAGTGGAAGGCCGGCACGCCCGAGGCTCAGAAGATCATCAAGTTCCTCACCGAGGAAATGGGCGTCAAGAAGATCCGCTTCACCGACAACTGCGGTATCGGCATCAAGCCGGTTTCCCTGGAAGGTACCAAACGCCTGGTGCGCAAGGCCCTGCAGTATGCCGTGGACAATGATCGCAGCTCCGTGACCATCGTTCACAAGGGCAACATCATGAAGTTCACCGAAGGTGCCTTCAAGGACTGGGGCTACGAGCTGGCCCGTGACGAGTTCGGCGCCGAGCTGCTCGACGGCGGCCCGTGGATGCAGTTCAAGAATCCCAACACCGGCAAGAGCATCGTGGTGAAGGACGTGATCGCCGACGCCATGCTGCAGCAGATCCTGCTGCGTCCGGCCGAGTACGACGTGATCGCCACCCTCAACCTGAACGGCGACTACCTGTCCGACGCCCTGGCGGCGGAGGTGGGCGGCATCGGCATTGCGCCGGGCGCCAACCTGTCCGACTCGGTGGCCATGTTCGAGGCGACCCACGGCACCGCACCCAAGTATGCGGGGCTCGACAAGGTGAATCCGGGTTCGGTGATCCTCTCTGCCGAGATGATGCTGCGCCACATGGGCTGGCCGGAAGCGGCCGACCTGATCATCAAGGGTGTGAACGGCGCCATCGCGGCCAGAACTGTAACCTATGATTTCGAGCGCCTGATGGAAGGCGCCAAGCTGCTGTCCTGCTCGGAGTTCGGTGACGCGATCATCGCCAAGATGTAATCCGGGTGACACGCTCATAAAAAAGGCCGGCTGATGCCGGCCTTTTCATTCTGCTGATCCGGGGGGATCAGGCCTCTGCCGTGATGTTCTGGATCTCGCTGCTCGGGGCAGTCTGGGCGGAGGGAATGGATGCGTTGGCGTTGATGGGTTGGATGTTGACCGCATGCAACCCCTTCGGACCTTGCAGGATCTCGAAGCTGACGGGCTGGCCGGCCTTGAGTGTCTTGTAGCCATCCATCTGGATCGCCGAGTAATGAGCGAACAGGTCCTCATCTCGGCCTTCAGCCAGGATGAATCCATAGCCCTTGGCGTTGTTGAACCACTTGACCTTACCGCTGAGCATGCTGATATCCCTCTGCAAAGGACTCCATCGCTGGAGTATCATCCACTACTATTCCGCTTCAGCCTTTAACGAGACTGGCGTCCGGAACTCCTGATACCCTCCGGGGGTATCCTTTGGTTGTAACACCCTTTTGCCGTTAGTCAAGGCGGCATCGTCTGGGCCTGAGAGGCGATTCAAACTCCAGTCGGCCCCCTCATTCACCCACTCGCAAAGCTTTTATTCCAGCATGCATGCAAGTAGCCAGATTCGACTAACATTCAATCAGGACCGCCCGGATCCATTGGAAGACGAAGGGACGGGGCTCGCGGTCGAGGAATCCAAGCCTGCGCTGAAAGCACCGTCCATGTATCGGGTCATCATGTTCAACGATGATTACACCCCGATGGATTTCGTGGTCGAGGTGCTCGAGCTGTACTTCAACATGAACCGTGAGCAGGCAACCAAGGTCATGTTGACCGTGCATACTCAAGGCAAGGCGCACTGCGGGACCTTTACCCGTGATGTCGCGGAAACCAAAGCCATGCAGGTCAATCAATATGCGAGGGAGAGCCAACATCCACTGTTGTGCGAAATAGAGAAAGAAGGTTGATGCGGATGTTTGGGAGCGAGGTGAAGTCATGTTGAATCGAGAGCTCGAAGTCACCCTCAATCTCGCCTTCAAGGAGGCGCGGGCGAAACGGCATGAGTTCATGACCGTTGAGCACTTGCTGTTGGCGCTTCTGGACAATGAAGCTGCCGCAACGGTCCTGAGAGCGTGTGGAGCCAATCTGGACAAGCTGCGGCGAGACCTGCAGGAGTTCATCGACTCCACCACGCCGCTGATCCCCCAGCATGATGAGGATCGCGAGACCCAGCCGACCCTGGGCTTCCAGCGCGTATTGCAGCGCGCGGTGTTTCACGTTCAGAGCTCCGGCAAGCGCGAAGTGACCGGCGCCAACGTGCTGGTGGCCATCTTCAGCGAACAGGAAAGCCAGGCGGTGTTCCTGCTCAAGCAGCAAAGCGTTGCACGGATCGACGTGGTCAACTACATCGCCCACGGTATCTCCAAGGTGCCGGGCCATGCCGAGCAGCAGGACAGCGAACAGGACATGCAGGACGAAGAGGGCGGCGAGTCATCCACCTCCAGCCATCCGCTGGATGCCTATGCCAGCAACCTGAACGATCTGGCGCGCCAGGGGCGCATCGATCCGCTGGTTGGCCGCGAGTCGGAAGTCGAGCGCGTCGCGCAGATCCTCGCGCGCCGTCGCAAGAACAACCCGCTGCTGGTCGGCGAGGCGGGCGTCGGCAAGACCGCTATCGCCGAAGGTCTGGCCAAGCGCATCGTCGATGGCCAGGTGCCGGATTTGCTGTCCGACAGCGTCGTCTACTCCCTGGATCTGGGGGCATTGCTGGCGGGTACCAAGTACCGTGGCGACTTCGAAAAGCGCTTCAAGGCACTGCTCAATGAGCTGCGCAAGCGGCCGCATGCGGTGCTGTTCATCGACGAAATCCACACCATCATCGGTGCCGGCGCGGCGTCGGGCGGGGTGATGGATGCCTCCAACCTGCTCAAGCCGCTGCTGTCTTCCGGAGAGATCCGCTGCATCGGCTCGACTACCTTCCAGGAGTTCCGTGGCATCTTCGAGAAGGATCGCGCGCTGGCTCGCCGCTTCCAGAAGGTCGACGTCACCGAGCCGTCCATCGAGGACACCGTCGGTATCCTCAAGGGGCTGAAGCCACGCTTCGAGCAGCACCACCATATCGAGTACAGCGATGAAGCGCTGCGCGCCGCCGCCGAGCTGGCCGCCCGCTACATCAATGACCGGCACATGCCGGACAAGGCCATCGACGTGATCGACGAAGCGGGTGCCTACCAGCGCCTGCAGCCCGAAGAGAAGCGTGTGAAGCGCATCGAGGTGCCGCAGGTCGAGGACATCGTCGCGAAGATCGCGCGGATTCCGCCCAAGCACGTGTCCAGCTCCGATAAAGAGCTGCTGCGCAACCTCGAGCGTGACTTGAAGCTGACCGTGTTCGGTCAGGCGGCGGCCATCGAATCGCTGTCCACGGCTATCAAGTTGTCGCGCGCCGGTCTCAAGTCGCCGGACAAGCCCGTCGGCTCGTTCCTGTTCTCCGGCCCGACAGGGGTGGGCAAGACCGAGGTGGCTCGCCAGTTGGCCAAGGCGCTGGGCGTGGAGCTGGTGCGCTTCGACATGTCCGAGTACATGGAGCGGCATACCGTGTCTCGTCTGATCGGCGCGCCTCCGGGCTACGTCGGCTTCGACCAGGGCGGCCTGCTCACCGAGGCGATCACCAAGACTCCACATTGCGTGCTGCTGCTGGACGAGATCGAGAAGGCGCATCCGGAAGTCTTCAACCTGCTGCTGCAGGTAATGGATCACGGCACCCTGACCGACAACAACGGGCGCAAGGCGGACTTCCGCAATGTCATCCTGATCATGACCACCAACGCGGGCGCGGAAACCGCGGCGCGGGCCTCCATCGGCTTCACGCTGCAGGATCACTCGACCGACGCGATGGAAGTGATCAAGAAGAGCTTCACGCCGGAGTTCCGCAACCGCCTGGATACCATCATCCAGTTCGGTCGTCTCAGTCACGAGACCATCAAGAGCATTGTCGACAAGTTCCTCACCGAGCTGCAGGCGCAGTTGGAGGACAAGCACGTGCAGATCGAGGTCAGCGATGCGGCGCGTGGCTGGTTGGCGGACAAGGGCTACGATCCGCAGATGGGCGCGCGCCCGATGGCGCGGCTGATCCAGGACAAGATCAAGCGGCCGCTGGCTGAGGAGATCCTGTTCGGCGAACTGGCCGAGCATGGGGGGGTGGCCCATGTGGATCTGAAGGATGGCGAGCTGGCCTTCGAGTTCGAGGTGATCGCCGCGGAGCCGGCCTGACGAGCATCAGGCTCAAACGAAAACGCCCGGCAATGCCGGGCGTTTTTATATATGCCGGCTTCTACTGCCGGCGCTACCGTCCGTCAGCGGGCGCGGTAGGTGATACGACCCTTGGACAGGTCGTAGGGCGTCAGTTCTACGCGAACCTTGTCGCCGGTCAGGATGCGGATGTAGTTCTTGCGCATCTTGCCGGAGATGTGCGCGGTAACGACGTGCCCGTTCTCCAACTCCACGCGGAACATGGTGTTGGGCAGGGTGTCGACGACAGTGCCTTCCATTTCGAAGCTGTCTTCTTTCGACATGCAGTAGAACCCTCGGTATCTATGGTTGCCTGAAGTTTCAGGTCATTAAAAAAGGCACACATTGTGCCTGAAATTGCCTCATCACGCCAAGTGGCGCGTAATGGATCAGTTCAGCACCACCCAGCGCTGGTTCACGAACAGCTCGATTGGCCGGTACTGGGTCTTGTAGTTCATCTTCCGGCAGTTCTTGATCCAGTAGCCGAGATAGACCGCATGCAGGCCAAGGCGGTGGGTCTCGGCGATCTGCCAAAGGATGGCGAAGCGGCCCAGGCTGCGGCGCTCTTCGTCGGGGTCGTAGAAGGTGTAGACCGCCGAGAGTCCATTGGGCAGCACGTCGGTGACGGCCACGGCCAGCAGGCGGCCCTGCAGGCGGAACTCGAAGAAGCAGCTGAACGGCAGGTCGCGCACCAGGAAGGTGGCGAACTGGTCGCGGCTGGGCGGGTACATGTCTCCGTCAGCGTGGCGTTGCTCGATGTAGCGCATGTACAGCGCGTAGTACTCCTCGGTGAAGGTCGGCCGCTTGCGGAGGATCTCGAGGTCGGTGTTGCGCTTGAGGATGCGTTTCTGCTGGCGGCTGGGCTGGAAGCTGGTGGCCGGGATGCGCGCCGGGATACAGGCGGTGCAGTGCTGGCAGTGGGGGCGGTACAGGTGCTCACCGCTGCGCCGGAAGCCGACCTCCGAAAGCGAGGCATACAGCTGCGTGTCCATAGGCTGACTGGGGTCGAGGAACAGGGTGGTGGCCTGCTCCTCGGGCAGATAGCTGCATGGATGCGGCTGTGTGGCGTAAAACTTCAGGCGGGCGAGCTCGGTCATCTTCAACCCCTGCGAGGACCCTCTGGCAAGTTTATGTCAGGCTGGGCTGGTCCGCTTGGGAAGTCCAGTCCAGTAATGGCGATTGGTCGAGATGGCGGCGCAGATAGGCGGAAAATTCCCGTCGGGAGATGGCTCGCGCACCAAAGCTGTGCAGGTGCTGGGTCGGCATCTGGCAGTCGATCAGTTCGAAGCCGGCAGTCTTCAGGCGCTGCACCAGGCCGACGAACGCTACCTTGGAGGCATTGTCCGCGCGGCTGAACATGGATTCGCCGAAGAACAGCCGGCCAATGGCCAGCCCGTAAAGGCCGCCGACCAACGCGTTGCCGTCCCAGGCTTCCACCGAATGTGCGATGCCCATGCGATGCAGCTCGCAGTAGGCCTGCTGCATTGGCGTGGTGATCCAGGTGTCGTCGGCGTAGTCGCGCGGGCCGGCGCAGCCGTGGATGACCTGCTCGAAGGCCTGGTCGATGGTGACCTGATAGCGCTGCTGGCGGATGAGCTTTGCCAGGCTGCGGGAAACGTGCAGTTCGTCGGGGAACAGCACGGTGCGCGGATCGGGCGACCACCAGAGGATCGGCTGGCCGTCCTGGTACCAGGGGAAGCAGCCGTGGCGATACGCCTGGACCAGTCGGCGCGGGTCGAGATCGCCGCCGGCCGCGAGCAGGCCGTTGGGCTCGTGCAGGGCCTTGTCCAGGGGTGGGAAGTCGAAGTTGTCGCGAGAAAGCCAATTGAGCATGGGTGGAGGAGGGGAGGGCGGGCCTCCCCCTTTGACCGATCAGTTGTCGTCGAGGAACTTTTCGGCGTCCAGCGCGGCCATGCAGCCGGCGCCGGCGGAGGTGATTGCCTGGCGGTAGACGTGGTCGGCCACGTCGCCTGCGGCGAACACGCCTTCGATGCTGGTCTGGGTGGCGTTGCCTTCGGCGCCACCCTTGATCTTCAGGTAGCCGTCATGCATTTCCAGTTGGCCGGTGAACAGGTCGGTGTTGGGCTTGTGGCCGATGGCGATGAATACGCCGGACAGGTCCAGTTGGCGGGTTGCGCCACTTTCGGTGTTCTTCAGGCGTACGCCGATCACGCCCATGTCATCGCCCAGGACTTCGTCCAGGGTGGTGTTCCAGTGCAGGCGCACGTTGCCGTTCTGGGCTTTCTCGAACAGCTTGTCCTGGAGGATCTTCTCCGAGCGCAGCTTGTCGCGGCGGTGGATCAGGTGCACTTCCTTGGCAATGTTGGACAGGTAGAGTGCTTCTTCCACGGCGGTGTTGCCGCCGCCGACCACGCAGACCACCTGGTTGCGGTAGAAGAAGCCGTCACAGGTGGCGCAGGCGGAAACGCCCTTGCCCATGAAGGCCTGCTCGGAGGACATGCCCAGGTACTGCGCGGAGGCGCCGGTGGCAATGATCAGCGCGTCGCAGGTGTAGGTGCCGCTGTCGCCCTTGAGGGTGAAGGGCTTTTGCTGCAACTCGGCGGTGTGGATGTGGTCGTAAACGATCTCGGTATCGAAACGCTGGGCGTGCTGCTCCATGCGCTGCATCAGGGCGGGACCGGTCAGGCCCTCGACATCGCCGGGCCAGTTGTCGACTTCGGTGGTGGTGGTGAGCTGGCCGCCGGGCTGGATGCCGGTGATGACAACAGGCTTGAGGTTGGCGCGCGCGGCGTACACGGCAGCGGTATAGCCCGCGGGGCCGGAGCCCAGGATGATCAGGCGCGAATGCTTGACTTCACTCATAAAAAGACTCCATAAGCCTTTGTCACGTAAGAGAATGCATGCTCCAATTGAGCAGCCGAAAATCGGTGATGGGCTATGCTACACCGAACCTCGGAAAGCCGGCAAAAGCGCCGTCGGACGCTTCCGGGCTCGCTGGCATCGGCTGGCCAAAGCCGTACAATAGGCCTGTTTTGAGGCTCAACGACTCTCGGACGCGCGTAGAGCGCAGGAATAGACGCGTTTTGAAGGACACCACCACAGCAAGCCATGCCGCCGCCTGGCGTCAGCAACTGCACTATCGCCTGAAGGAAGGGGCGTTGATCGCGCTGGGCGCGCTCTGCCTTTACCTGTGGATGGCGCTGCTCACCTATGATCCGTCCGATCCGGGCTGGAGCCATTCCAGCCACGTCGAACAGGTGCAGAACGCCGCCGGTCGCCTGGGCGCACTGAGCGCCGACATCCTGTTCATGGTGCTGGGCTATTTCGCCTACCTGTTCCCGCTGCTGCTGGCGGTGAAGACGTATCAGGTCTTCCGCAAGCGGCACATGTCCTGGGAATGGAGCGGCTGGCTGTTCTCCTGGCGCCTGATCGGCCTGGTATTCCTGGTGCTGGCCGGTTCCGCGCTGGCCTACATCCATTTCCATGCCAGTGGCAGCCACATGCCGGCCAGCGCCGGCGGCGCCCTGGGCGAGAGCCTGGGGCAACTGGGGGTCAATGCGCTGAACGTGCAGGGCAGCACCCTGTTGTTCCTGGCCTTGTTCCTGTTCGGCATGACCGTCTTTGCCGACCTGTCCTGGTTCAAGGTCATGGACGTGACCGGCAAGATCACCCTCGATCTCTTCGAACTGATCCACAACGCCGCCAATCGCTGGTGGAGCGCTCGCAGCGAGCACAAGCAACTGGTCGCCCAGCTGCGCGAAGTGGATGAGCGCGTGGCCGAAGTCGCCGCGCCCATCGTTGCCGACCGGCGCGAGCAGGCCAAGGTCAAGGAGCGCCTGATCGAGCGCGAGGAAGCCCTGGTCAAGAGCGTGCAGGAGCGCGAGAAGCGTGTGGCGCCGAAGATCGACGTGCCACCGCCTGCCGTCAAGTCCGCCGAGCCGAGCAAGCGTGTGCTGAAGGAGAAACAGGCGCCGCTGTTCGTCGATACCGCCGTGGAAGGCACGCTGCCGCCGCTGTCGATCCTCGATCCGGCCGCCGAGAAGAAGCAAAGCTACTCCCCGGAATCCCTGGAGGCCATGTCGCGCCTGCTGGAGATCAAGCTCAAGGAGTTCGGTGTCGAGGTCGTGGTGGAATCGGTCCATCCGGGCCCGGTGATCACCCGTTTCGAAATCCAGCCGGCCGCAGGCGTGAAGGTCAGCCGCATCTCCAACCTGGCCAAGGACCTGGCGCGTTCGCTGGCGGTGATCAGCGTGCGCGTGGTGGAAGTTATCCCCGGCAAGACCACCGTCGGCATCGAGATTCCCAACGAAGACCGGCAGATGGTGCGCTTCTCCGAAGTGCTGATGACGCCGGAATACGACGAACACAAGTCCACCGTGCCGCTGGCCCTGGGCCACGACATCGGCGGCAACCCGATCATCACCGATCTGGCGAAGATGCCGCACTTGCTGGTGGCCGGTACCACCGGTTCCGGTAAGTCGGTGGGCGTGAACGCCATGCTGCTGTCGATCCTGTTCAAGTCCACGCCCGACGAGGCGCGCCTGATCATGATCGACCCGAAGATGCTGGAATTGTCGATCTACGAAGGCATCCCGCACCTGCTCTGCCCGGTGGTCACCGACATGAAGGAGGCTGCCAACGCCCTGCGCTGGAGCGTCGCCGAGATGGAGCGCCGCTACAAGCTGATGGCGGCGATGGGCGTGCGTAACCTCGCTGGCTTCAACCGCAAGGTGAAGGACGCGGAGGAGGCTGGCACGCCGCTGACCGACCCGCTGTACCGCCGCGAGAGCATGGAAGACGAGGCACCGTTGTTGCAGACCCTGCCGACCATCGTAGTGGTGGTCGACGAATTCGCCGACATGATGATGATCGTCGGCAAGAAGGTGGAAGAACTGATCGCCCGTATCGCCCAGAAGGCGCGCGCGGCGGGCATCCACCTGATCCTGGCGACCCAGCGTCCATCGGTGGATGTGATCACCGGCCTGATCAAGGCGAACATCCCGACCCGTATCGCCTTCCAGGTCTCCAGCAAGATCGACTCGCGCACCATTCTCGACCAGGGTGGCGCCGAGCAACTGCTGGGCCACGGCGACATGCTCTACCTGCCGCCGGGCACCGGCCTGCCGATCCGCGTCCACGGCGCTTTCGTCTCCGATGAGGAAGTGCATCGCGTGGTCGAAGCGTGGAAGCTGCGTGGCGCGCCGAACTACATCGAGGACATCCTCGCCGGCGCCGAAGAAGGCGGTGGCGGCGGTTCCTTCGAGGGTGGTGGTGGCGAAGGCGGCGAGGGCAGCGAGGACGATCCGCTTTACGACGAGGCCGTGCGTTTCGTCACCGAAAGCCGTCGTGCGTCCATTTCCGCCGTGCAGCGCAAGCTGAAGATCGGCTACAACCGCGCCGCACGGATGATCGAGGCGATGGAGATGGCCGGCGTGGTCACCCCGATGAATACCAATGGCTCGCGCGAAGTCATCGCGCCGGCCCCGATCCGTGATTGATTCGACTTCGAGGATTTCGATGCGTCTGATCCGCCTGTTGTTCGTTGCTGCGCTGGCTTGTGCTGGCGTCCAGGCCCATGCCGACGATGCCGCCGCCCAGCGTCTGAGCGGGATGCTCAGCAAGGCCCAGACCCTGACCGCACGTTTCTCCCAGCTGACCCTGGACGGCAGCGGCACCCGCCTGCAGGAAACCGCCGGTACCCTGGGCCTCAAGCGTCCGGGCCTGTTCCGCTGGCACACCGATGCACCGAACGAGCAACTGCTCATCTCCAATGGCGAGAAGATCTGGCTCTATGACCCGGACCTGGAGCAGGTGACTATCCAGAAGCTCGACCTGCGCCTGACCCAGACCCCGGCGCTGTTGCTCTCCGGCGATGTCTCGAAGATCGGCCAGAGCTTCGACATCACCGCGAAGGACGGTGGTAACGTGGTGGACTTCATCCTCAAGCCCAAGGCCAAGGACACCCTGTTCGACAGCCTGCGGATTTCCTTCCGCAGCGGCGTGGTGAATGACATGCAACTGGTCGACAGCGTCGGTCAGCGTACCAACATCCTGTTCTTCGACGTGAAGATGAACGAGGCGATGGACGCCAAGCAGTTCGTCTTCGACGTGCCCAAGGGCGTCGACGTCATCCAGGAGTGACCGGCTTCGCGCCGGATTGATCGATAGGTAAGATTCGTGGATCTGTTCAGCTCCGCCCCCGTTTCCCAGCCCCTGGCCGCGCGCCTGCGCGCGACCAGCCTGGACGAGTACGTCGGCCAGGAGCACCTGCTCGCCCGCGGCAAGCCGCTGCGTGAGGCGCTGGAGCAGGGCGCGCTGCACTCGATGATCTTCTGGGGCCCGCCCGGGGTGGGCAAGACCACCCTGGCGAAGTTGCTGGCCCAGGTCACCGATGCGCACTTCGAGACCATCTCGGCGGTCCTGTCCGGGGTGAAGGAAATCCGCCAGTCGGTGGAAGTGGCCAAGCAGCACGCTGCGCAGTACGGCCGCCGCACCATCCTCTTCGTCGACGAAGTGCACCGCTTCAACAAGAGTCAGCAGGATGCCTTCCTGCCCTATGTGGAAGACGGCACCCTGATCTTCATCGGAGCGACCACCGAGAACCCGTCCTTCGAGCTGAACAACGCGCTGCTCTCCCGCGCCCGCGTCTATGTGCTGAAAAGCCTGGACGAAGCGGCCCTGCGCCGGTTGGTCGAGCGTGCGCTGACCGAAGAGAAGGGCCTGGGCAAGCGCAACCTGAGCCTGCCCGACGACAGCTTCGCCATCCTCATGGCCGCCGCCGACGGCGATGGCCGGCGCCTGCTCAACCTGCTGGAGAACGCCTCCGACCTCGCCGAGGACAATGGCGAGATCAGCGCCGAGCTGCTGCAGAACCTGCTGGGCGACTCGCGCCGGCGCTTCGACAAGGGTGGCGAGGCCTTCTACGACCAGATCAGCGCGCTGCACAAGTCGGTGCGCGGCTCCAGCCCTGATGGCGCGCTGTACTGGTATTCGCGCATGCTCGATGGCGGCTGCGATCCGCTGTACATCGCCCGTCGCGTGGTGCGCATGGCCAGCGAAGACATCGGTAACGCCGATCCGCGTGCCCTGACCCTGTGCCTTCACGCCTGGGATGTGCAGGAGCGCCTGGGCAGTCCGGAAGGCGAACTGGCCATTGCGCAGGCTATCGTCTACCTGGCCTGTGCGCCGAAGAGCAATGCCGTCTACAACGCCTATAACACGGCGCGCCGGGACGTGGCGGAGAGTGGCTCGCTGGAAGTGCCGCTGCACTTGCGCAACGCACCGACCAAATTGATGAAGAACCTGGGCTATGGCGACGAGTATCGTTACGCCCATGATGAGCCGGATGCCTATGCGGCCGGAGAAGACTACTTCCCCGAGTCCATGGAGCCGCGCCAGTATTACCAACCCGTGCCGCGCGGGCTGGAGCTGAAGATCGGCGAGAAGTTGCGCCACCTGGCGAATCTCGACCAGAGCAGTCCGCGCAAGCGCAGAAAATCCTGAAGTGGCGCCCGCGAGCGCCGCCTGACACTAGACACGAGAAGACAGCATGCTCGATTCCAAACTGGTTCGTACCCAGCCGCAGGAAGTGGCCGAACGCCTGGCCACCCGTGGCTTCACCCTGGACGTGGCGCGCATCGAAGCGCTGGAGAGCCAGCGCAAGTCCGTGCAGACCCGCACCGAGACCCTGCAGGCCGAGCGCAACTCGCGTTCCAAGGCCATCGGCCTGGCCATGAAGAATGGCGAAGACGTCGCGCCGCTGAAGGCCGAGGTCAATCGCATGGCCGAGGAGCTGGAATCCGGCAAGCGCGAACTGGACGCCATCCAGGCCGAGCTGGACAGCCTGCTGCTGAACATCCCGAACCTGCCGCACGAATCCGTGCCGGTGGGCGCCGACGAGGAAGAGAACGTCGAAGTCCGTCGCTGGGGCACCCCGCGCACCTTCGATTTCGACATCAAGGACCACGTCGCCCTGGGCGAGCAGCACGGCTGGCTGGACTTCGAGACCGCCGCCCGCCTGTCCGGCGCCCGCTTCGCCCTGATGCGCGGCCCGATCGCCCGCCTGCACCGCGCCCTGGCGCAGTTCATGATCGACCTGCACACCCGCGAGCATGGCTACGAGGAGGCCTACACCCCCTACCTGGTGCAGGCTCCGGCGCTGCAGGGCACCGGCCAGCTGCCGAAGTTCGAGGAAGACCTGTTCAAGATCCAGCGCGAAGACGAAGCCGACCTGTACCTGATCCCCACCGCCGAAGTCTCGCTGACCAACATCGTTGCCGGGCAGATCCTCGACGCGAAGGAGCTGCCGCTGAAGTTCGTCGCCCACACGCCCTGCTTCCGCAGCGAAGCCGGTGCATCGGGCCGCGACACCCGCGGCATGATCCGCCAGCACCAGTTCGACAAGGTCGAGATGGTGCAGATCGTCGAGCCGTCCAAGTCCTGGGAGGCGCTGGAGAGCCTGGTCGGCAACGCCGAGAAGGTCCTCCAGGCCCTGGAGCTGCCATACCGTGCCTTGGCACTGTGCACCGGCGACATGGGCTTCGGCGCCGCCAAGACCTACGACCTCGAAGTCTGGGTGCCGAGCCAGGACAAGTACCGCGAGATTTCCTCCTGCTCCAACTGCGGCGACTTCCAGGCCCGCCGCATGCAGGCGCGCTACCGCAACCCGGAAACCGGCAAGCCGGAGCTGGTGCACACCCTCAACGGCTCGGGTCTGGCCGTGGGCCGCACGCTGGTCGCCGTGCTGGAGAACTACCAGCAGGCCGACGGTTCGATCCGCGTACCGGAGGCGCTCAAGCCGTACATGGCGGGCATCGAGGTCATCGGCTGAGATGGACTTCCTGCCGCTGTTCCACATCCTGCGCGGACGTCGCGCGCTACTGGTCGGCGGCGGTGATGTCGCACTGCGCAAGGCGCGTCTGCTGAGCGACGCCGGCGCAGTGCTGCGAGTCGTGGCTCCGGAAGTGCATTCGGAGCTGCGTGAGCTGATCGAGGAGGGCGCGGGCGAATTGCTCCTGCGCCCCTACGCTCAGGGTGATCTTCAGGATTGCGTTCTGGTCATCGCCGCCACCGACGACGAGCCGCTCAATGCCCAGGTTTCCCGCGACGCCAACGAGCGTGGCGTTCCGGTCAATGTCGTCGATGCGCCGGCCCTGTGCAGTGTGATCTTCCCGGCCATTGTCGACCGATCGCCACTGGTGGTGGCGGTTTCCAGTGGCGGCGATGCGCCGGTGCTGGCTCGCCTGCTGCGCGCCAAGCTGGAAACCTGGATTCCCGCGACCTATGGCCAGTTGGCCGGCCTCGCCAGCCGCTTCCGCGAGCGCGTGAAACAACGCCTGCCGGACCTGCAGCAGCGCCGCAAGTTCTGGGAAGAGGTGTTCCAGGGCCCGGTCGCCGAGCGCATGCTCGCCGGCCAGCCGAGCGAAGCCGAATGCCTGCTAGCGGACAAGCTGGAAGCACCGCAGGCCGAGTCTCGCGGTGAGGTCTATCTGGTCGGCGCCGGTCCGGGCGATCCCGATCTGCTGACCTTCCGCGCCCTGCGCTTGATGCAGCAGGCCGACGTGGTGCTCTACGACCGACTGGTTGCGTCGGCTATTCTCGAGCTGTGCCGTCGCGATGCCGACCGACTCTACGTCGGCAAGCGCCGCGCGGACCACGCCGTGCCGCAGGACGAGATCAATCGCAAGCTGGTCGAGCTGGCCCAGCAGGGCAAGCGCGTGCTGCGCCTGAAGGGCGGCGATCCGTTCATCTTCGGCCGTGGTGGCGAGGAGATCGACGAACTGGCGGCCAATGGCATCCCGTTCCAGGTCGTGCCGGGTATTACGGCGGCCAGCGGTTGCGCGGCCTACGCCGGTATTCCGCTGACTCATCGTGACTACGCGCAGTCCGTGCGCT
This sequence comes from Pseudomonas sp. MT3, assembly GCF_054720805.1. Taxonomy (NCBI): domain Bacteria; kingdom Pseudomonadati; phylum Pseudomonadota; class Gammaproteobacteria; order Pseudomonadales; family Pseudomonadaceae; genus Pseudomonas; species Pseudomonas sp. MT3. The sequence continues at coordinate 214,052 of NZ_JBTVPY010000001.1, read as the reverse complement.
TCGTGACGGGCCATCTGAAAGACGGCAGCACCGACCTGCCGTGGAACGATCTGGTCGCCCCCGGGCAGACCCTGGTGTTCTACATGGGCCTGGTCGGCTTGCCGGTCATCTGCGAGCAATTGGTGCGTCACGGTCGTTCCGCCGATACGCCGGCGGCGCTCATCCAGCAGGGCACCACGGTGCACCAGCGCGTGTTCACTGGCACCCTGGCGAACCTGCCGCAGCTGGTGGCCGAGCACGAAGTGCATGCGCCGACCCTGGTGATAGTCGGGGAAGTGGTGCAACTGCGCGACAAGCTCGCCTGGTTCGAAGGGCAGCAATGAGGACGGTGCATGGGGTGGCACTGGGCGTCGCTTGCGCCCTGGGTTTCGTCGTGTTGCCGGCCTCCGCCGCCAGCTTCGACTGCCGCAAGGCGAAACAGGCTGATGAGAAGGCCATCTGCGCCGACCGCCAGCTGTCCGAGCTGGATGTGCAGATGGCCACGACCTATCGCCTGCTCAGAGGGCTGTTCGCGATGGGCATGCGCGGCAATCTGGGCGATTCGCAACTCGCGTGGCTGGAGCAGCGTCGCGCCTGTGGTACGAACAAGGCCTGCCTGAAACAACGCTACCAGGAGCGCCTCGACGCGCTGCAGAAGGTCTACGACGGCATCGACAAGCCGATCTGATGCCTGGCGCCGCCCTAGCTGGCTTTTGCAGGAGCGGATTTGCCCGCGATTTCGACACGAGCATCGCGGATGGACTCCGCTCCTACGATTGCGTTCATCCCACACGCAGTGATCAGCGTTTGCGCGCGATGCCCTTGCCCGGCAGATGCTCCCGCCCGTGCGGCCCGGTGAAGTCCTGCTGCGGCCCCAGCGGTACGACGCCGGTGGGGTTGATGGTGCGGTGGCTGGCGTAGTAGTGGTTCTTGATGTGCTGGAAGTCCACGGTTCCGGCAACGCCCTCCAACTGATACAGCTCGTGCAGCCAGCCGGACAGGTTCGGGTAGTCCGCCAGGCGCCGCAGGTTGCACTTGAAGTGGCCGTGGTAGACCGCATCGAAGCGGATCAGCGTGGTGAACAGGCGCACGTCGGCTTCGGTCAGGTACTCGCCGGTCAGGTAACGCTGCTTGCCAAGGCGCTCGTCCAGCCAGTCCAGTTCGCTGAACAGCGTCTTGAAGGCCTCTTCGTAGGCGTCCTGCGTCGTGGCGAAGCCGGCGCGGTACACGCCGTTGTTCACCGCCGGGTAGATGCGCTCGTTCAATTCGTCGATCTGCGTGCGCAGCGGCTCGGGGTAGAGATCCAGGCGGTTGCCGGTGATCCCGTCGAACGCTGAGTTGAACATGCGGATGATCTCCGCCGATTCGTTGCTGACGATGCGCTGCTCGTGCTTGTCCCACAGTACCGGCACGGTGACGCGGCCGGTGTAGTGCGCATCGTCCCTGGTGTAGCGCTGATGCAGGAAGTCCAGGCCGTCCAGCTTGTCGCCGGTGGAGCCGAGGGTCTTGTCGAACGTCCAGCCATTTTCCAGCATCAGCCAACTGACCACCGATACGTCGATCAGCGACTCGAGGCCCTTGAGTTGACGGTAGATCAGCGTGCGGTGCGCCCAGGGGCAGGCCAGGGACACGTAGAGATGATAGCGGCCGGCCTCGGCGCGGAAGCCGCCTTCGCCGCTGGGGCCGGGCTGGCCATCGGCGGTGATCCAGTTGCGGCGCTGCGCGTTTTCGCGCTGGAAACGACCGTCCTTGCTGGTGTCATACCACTGGTCATGCCAGCGGCCATCGATCAACTGTCCCATCTGCGTGCTCCTGAAAGCGGGGGAGATGGGATCAGTCTATCGGCTAAGAGTCGATTGATTGGCGCAAAAACAGGATTCCAGGTATCGATTAAATCGATCTATCGCGCGCGGCCCAGCGTTTATCAGCTTCCGCGAAGGCTTCATCTCGCGAGAGTCCCATCGTGCGCAGGGCGAGTGCCATCGTTGCGCGTACCGCCAGTTCGCCGTAGGCGTCCTCTACTTCATTGCGCCAGAAGGCGACCAGATGGGCAGGGGCGAGGGTTTCGGGCTTGACGTGGCGAAGCGGCGAAAGGGCCGGCCACTCCTCGTCCCAGGCCTCGCCCTCGCGGCAGCCGTACAGATGCGAAGTGGCGTCGGGATTCATCTCGATCTCGCCGCCTTCGCCCTTGATGACGATGGTGTAGTCGCCGAGCAGGCGGCTGCCCTCGCGGTGCACCTCCTGATAGCCGGGGTGGAAGATGCTCTGCAGCACGCAAGTCGCACCCAGCGGGTTGAGCAGGCGCACGGCCGAATGCATTGGCGAGCGCAGGCCGAGGGTGTTGCGCAGGTCGATCATGTGCTGCAGGCGCGGCATCCAGTCGACCAGTGGAGCGAAGGCGATGCCCTTGGCGTCCAGCGCTTCGCTGACCGAGCTCCAGTCGCGGCACAGCGGCAGGCCGAGCTGTTCCAGCAATTGCTCGGTGTAGAGCCGGCCGGCGGTATGGGCGCCGCCACCGTGCAACAGGATGCGAGTGCCGCTGCCGCCGAGGCATTTGGCGGCCAGCAGGAACCAGGGCAGGTGGCGCTTCTTGCCGGCGTAGCTAGGCCAGTCCAGGTCCACGGCGATCTTCGGTGTCTGCAGGCGACTGCGTACGGCTTCGGTGAAGCCGGCCAGTTCCTCGGCGCTTTCCTCCTTATGCCGCAGCAGCATCAGGAAGGCGCCCAGCTGGGCTTCCTCGACCTTGTCGTCGAGGATCATGCCCAGCGCTTCGCGGGCTTCCTCGCGGGTCAGGCTGCGCGCGCCGCGCTTGCCCTTGCCGAGGATGCGAACGAACTGGGCGAACGGATGTTCTTCAGGTGTCTGCAGGACGAGCGGGGAGGCGGTCATAGGCAGTTGGTCGGCTTCGGCAGGCCGGCGAGCTTGGCGGCAAGCTTGGCCGGGGTGCCCTTGAACAGGAGGTTGAGGTGCAGGCTGCTGCCTTTTTCCGTGCCCAGGCGCTGGGCGACGTACTTGATCAGTGGCCGATTGGCCGGGGAGAGCTGGAACTCGCCGTAGAACTCACGCAGCAGTAGGAGGATTTCCCAATGCTCGGGTGTCAGGTGGATGCCTTCGTTGTGCGCCAGGGCCTCGGCGGCGGCGTCGCTCCAGTCGTCCAGCTGCGCCAGGTAGCCGTCCTTGTCCAGCGGCAGGGATTGTCCGTTGACCAATAGGGTGCTCATAGCCAGGCGTTCACCTTGTCGAAGCGGGTGCAGAGTTCGACGAAACCGGGATAGTCGACCGCGATGACGCGGGCGGGAACATCATCCATGCCGCGCGCCTGCAGGTCTTCCAGCAGGGCGAAGAGTCCGTTGGTTGCGGGCATCAGCTCCAGCACCTGGCAGGGCGCGGTGCCGTCGCGCAGGGCGTAGACGGCCTCGCCGCTCAGCAGCAGGCCGTCGTCCGGGCCGAGCAGGTGCAGGCAACTGGCGAGCCGGCCGTCATTGAAGGGGGAGTGCGAGAGCAGGTGGAGAGTAGCCATCAGATCGTGATCACCTGGTCGTGGGTTTGCAGCAGATCGCGCAGGGCGGCGGCGTCCAGCGCTTGCGCGGGGAGTGTCAGGCTGGCGGCGTCCAGGCCGCGCTCACCGAGGCTGAGCTGGCTGACATAGAGGGCTTCCACGCCGAACAGCGGCAGGGCTTGCAGGTTGGCCTGCAGGTCCTTCTGTTCAAGATTGCTAGGGCGTTGGCCGGGGGCGAGCTGGAAGACGCCGTCGTCGAGGAACAGCATCGAGATTGGCAGATCGAAGGCGCCGCCGGCCAGGGCGATGTCCAGTGCTTCGCGGGCGGCGGGGCCGGCCCAGGGAGCCTGGCGGCTGATGATCAGCAGGGACTTGGCCATCAGTCGCCTCCGAAGCAGACCAGGCGGTCCGCCAGTTGCGCCGCTTCATGCAACTGGCCGAGACCGGAAAGGTCCCAGGGCGCCTGCAGGTTGGCGGCGGGGCGGGAATAACGGTTGGCTTCCTCGTTGTTCAGCACGCCACGGCGCAGGGCGGCGGCGATGCAAACTACGCCATCCAGTTGATTGTCGGCGACGAAACGGGACCAGGCAGCGGCTACGTCCAGTTCGTCCTGGCCGGCGACAGCATTGGCCGAAGCGCTGTACACGCCGTCCTGGTAGAAGAACAGCCGGGTGATTTCATGCCCGCCGGCCAGCGCAGCCTCGGCGAAGCGCAGGGCGCGTCGGGCTGCCGGTGAATGCGGCGGGGAGAAGAGGGCGATGACGAACTTCATGGAGCAGGCCTTGGCGGCGGATTTCGCAGGATGATACGGCACTGCGTCGTTTTTTGCCGCGCAGCAGAAACGCAAAGGCTATGTCTTAGTTATGTGTTGTGTCGGGCTGCAGCCCTTTGTAGGAGCGAGCTTGCTCGCGAAAGCCGGCAACGCAAAAGCATCGCCGGCAATCCCGCTGCCACAGGCGCTGCGTTCTTCTGAAGGATTTTCCGCAACAGTTAACTCAGACATAGCCTTTTACAATCACCGTCACCGTCACCGTCACCGTCACCGTCACCGTCACTCGACGCTGGGCTATCTCAGCCCGATGGAGTTCGAGCGACGAAATGCGAGCAGTAGCTCTTAACTACCTGTCCACCAGTTCCGGGGCAGACCGGTGAGGAGGATAGTAGGGTGCCCAGGGCGGGCGAGGGGGGGAGAGGATCTGGCTAAAAGTTGTGGGACCCGTGCCGTTTTATTCTGGGATTCATCAAGAAATCAGCCTTCTGGAGAAGGCCGAATAGCGTTGCCCAGGAATGAAAAAGGCCCTGAAAATCAGGGCCTTGAATAATGGCGGAAGCGCAGAGATTCGAACTCTGGGACAGTTTCCCGTCGACGGTTTTCAAGACCGTTGCCTTAAACCACTCGGCCACACTTCCGCATGAGCGGGGCGCCATAGTACCGGATCGCAACACACTGTCAAACTCTGGTGATTCGAGGTCCATTTGCCTCTGTTATGATGAGTGGCACTACGGTTATGGACCCGTATCCCGCTTAAACAGGAGTGTCTCGACATGCAAGAACGGCAATATCTCGACTCCACAGCCGTGGAGCAGAAAGAGGTCAGCGGCGTCCTGCGCAATACCTACGGCCTGCTCGCGCTGACGCTGGCCTTCAGTGGACTGGTGGCTTTCGCCTCGCAGCAGATGCGTCTGCCGTATCCGAGCATCTTCGTGGTGCTGCTGGGCTTCTACGGCCTGTTCTTCCTCACCGTGAAGCTGCGCAACAGCGCCTGGGGCCTGCTCAGCACCTTCGCCCTCACCGGATTCATGGGCTACACCCTCGGCCCGATCCTCAATCTGTACCTGGGCATGGCCAATGGCGCGAGTGTGATTTCGTCGGCCTTCTTCATGACGGCACTGGTGTTCTTCGGTCTGTCCGCCTATGTACTGACCACTCGCAAGGACATGAGCTTCCTGTCCGGCTTCATCACCGCGGGCTTCTTTGTACTGATGGGTGCCGTACTGGTCTCGCTGTTCTTCCAGATCAGCGGCCTGCAACTGGCGATCAGCGCCGGTTTCGTGCTGTTCTCCTCGGCGATGATTCTGTTCCAGACCAGCGCAATCATCCACGGTGGCGAGCGCAACTACATCATGGCTACCATCAGCCTGTATGTGTCGATCTACAACCTGTTCCTCAGCTTGTTGCAGATATTCGGCATCATGGGTAGCGACGACTGATCGCCACGCAACCCCAAAGAGCCCGTTTCGACGGGCTCTTTTTATTTTGGGTGTAACACGGGCCTCATGAGCTTGCGGCTATGAGTGGGGTCAGGTCCTTATTCGCTGCCATACTGCTCAGTCTCATCGCATGGATGAGGAGGCTGCCCCTTGTTTTTCAGGGCGTTGATATTTGCTGCGGCGTGGATCTGCTTCTGGTATGCCAGTAGCTGGGTTGTCACTCACTACATCACGTCGGCATCCGGGACATACTGGTCGCTGGGGCTGGTGGTGTTTCCCGTTATTTTCCCGTTGTACCTCGCGACCGATTTCCGGATTCAGGACTCCTATGCGGTCACCTGGCCTCGCCTCTCTCTGGCCTTGATTTGCCTCGCAGGGATGCTGCTCTACTATCCGGCGCTGCTGGCACTGCTCTGGCTGATTCGGATGTTGCGGTTGCTCGTTGTCTGAGGAGGTGACCTGGCATTCTGCCAATGCTGCTATCCGTACTGTTCGTCCTCTCGGGGCTGAGCGGGCGGGGCGAGTATTTTGCCCAGGAAGGTTCAGACTCTACGTTGGGATATATCTGCATGGCTGTGCCTTCTTTCGCGAAGAGCCCGTCATAGACGTTCTGGCGCATGTCTGTCAGCATTTGTCGGCGCGTTGGATGCAGTTCTCTGGCGCTTGCATTTTGACGAGCCTGCACCAAGCTAGGTCGAGAGGGGGCTTTCTGTTAAGGTTCGCGAGTTTCAAGAAGCTTTCGCTGGATCTTCACAATTCCATTTCTGTGCAAAGGGGTGCTGTGTGATCAAGGTGCTGGTGGTCGATGACCACGATCTGGTGCGCACCGGAATTACCCGCATGCTGGCCGATATCGACGGCCTGCAGGTCGTCGGTCAGGCTGACTCTGGCGAGCGTGGGCTGCAACTGGCTCGAGAGCTCAAGCCCGATGTCGTGCTGATGGATGTGAAGATGCCCGGTATCGGTGGGCTGGAGGCGACTCGCAAGTTGCTGCGCAGCCAGCCCGATGTGCGCGTGGTGGTGGTGACCGTGTGCGAGGAAGATCCGTTCCCGACACGGCTGATGCAGGCCGGCGCTGCCGGATACCTCACCAAGGGTGCGGCGCTCGAGGAAATGGTCCAGGCCATTCGCCAGGTATTTGCCGGCCAACGCTACATCAGCCCGCAGATCGCCCAGAACCTGGCGCTGAAATCCTTCGAACCCGAGAAAAACGCGTCTCCCTTCGACACGCTGTCCGAGCGGGAAATCCAGATTGCCCTGATGATTGCTAATTGCCACAAGGTACAAAGCATCTCGGACAAGCTCTGCCTGTCGCCCAAAACCGTCAACACCTACCGTTACCGTATCTTCGAGAAGCTCTCGATCACCAGCGACGTGGAACTGGCGCTGCTGGCCGTTCGGCACGGCATGGTCGATACCAACAACTGACGATGGCCGCAGTATTCGATTCGGCGGCGTTCCTGGCCACCTGCAGCGGGCGGCCGGGCGTCTATCGCATGTTCGATGCGGACGCCAAGCTGCTTTATGTCGGCAAGGCGAAGGATCTCAAGAAGCGGCTTTCCAGTTATTTCCGCAAGTCTGGCCTGGCACCGAAGACCGCTGCACTGGTGGCGCGGATCGCTCAGGTCGAAACCACCATCACGGCCAACGAGACCGAGGCGCTGCTGCTGGAGCAGACGCTGATCAAGGAGTGGCGGCCGCCATACAACATCCTGCTGCGGGACGATAAGTCCTATCCCTATGTCTTTCTCTCCAGCGAGGACGCGTTTCCCCGGCTGACGATCCATCGCGGCGCGAAGAAGCAGAAGGGGCGCTACTTCGGTCCGTACCCCAGCGCAGGGGCCATCCGTGAGAGCCTGGCGCTGCTGCAGAAGGCTTTCTTCGTTCGGCAGTGTGAGGACAGCTACTTCCGCAATCGCACGCGCCCCTGCCTGCAATACCAGATCAAGCGCTGCAAGGCGCCCTGTGTCGGGTTGGTCAGCGAAGAGGAATACGCCGAAGACGTGCGCCACTCGATCATGTTCCTCGAAGGACGCAGCAACGTGCTGGCGGATGAACTGTCCACCAGCATGGAGCAGGCGGCCATGCGCCTGGACTTCGAGAAAGCCGCTGAGCTACGTGACCAGGTGGCCATTCTGCGGCGTGTGCAGGACCAGCAGAGCATGGAGGGTGGCAGCGGCGATGTCGATGTGATTGCCGCTATCGTCACGCCGGGTGGCGCCTGTGTGCACCTGATCAGCGTGCGAGGCGGCCGGGTGCTGGGCAGCAAGAATTTCTTCCCGCAGGTGGCGATCGAGGAGGAGGTGGGCGACGTGCTGCTGGCCTTCCTCGGACAGTACTACCTCAGCCATCGCGAGCGCGATCTGCCGACCGAACTTATCGTCAACGCCCTGCACGAGGATTTTCCGGTGCTGGTGTCGGCTATCGAGACGTCTCGTGGAAAGTCGCTGGAAATCAGCCATCGCGTGCGCAGTACCCGCGCGCGCTGGCAGCAACTGGCCGTGACCAACGCCGAGCAGGCCTTGGCGGCGCGTCTTGCCAATCGTCAGCACATGGCTGCGCGCTTCGAGGCGCTGGGCGATGCGCTGGACCTTGCGGAGCCGCCGCAGCGACTGGAGTGCTTCGATATCAGTCACTCCAGTGGCGAGGCCACCGTTGCTTCCTGCGTGGTGTTCGGCCCGGAGGGGGCGTTGAAGTCGGACTACCGTCGCTTCAATATCGAAGGTGTAACGGCTGGCGATGACTATGCCGCCATGCATCAGGCATTGACGCGGCGTTTCAGCCGCCTGAAGGAGGGCGAGGGCAAGATGCCTGACATCCTTCTGGTCGACGGCGGCAAGGGGCAGTTGGCGATGGCGCAGGAGGTGCTCCAGGAACTGGCAGTGGCCGGCCTGACGCTCCTCGGTGTGGCCAAGGGTGTGACACGCAAGCCGGGGTTGGAAACGCTCTACCTGAACGACGCCGAACATGAGTTCACGCTGCCGGCGGATTCCCCGGCGCTACATCTTATCCAGCAGATCCGTGATGAAGCGCACCGCTTCGCAATCACGGGCCATCGTGCTCGACGAGGAAAAGCGCGCCGTACCTCCACGCTCGAGGACGTGCCGGGTGTGGGTCCCAAGCGTCGTCGCGACCTGCTCAAACACTTTGGTGGGTTGCAGGAACTGTCGCGTGCCAGTATTGATGAGATTGCCAAGGCACCCGGTATTAGTAAAAAGCTGGCTGAGCAGATTTATGCGGTTCTTCACAGCGAGTAGAATGCCGGCTCAACTCGAAGACTTCCTGACCCGATGAATATCCCGAACCTGCTCACACTGCTCCGCGTTCTACTTATCCCGATCTTCATCCTGCTGTTCTACTTCCCGTTCCCTGCCAGCCATCTGGCCGCCAGTGCCGTGTTCGCCCTGGCGGCTGCCACCGATTGGCTGGATGGCTACCTGGCGCGCAAGCTCGGGCAGAGCACGCCGTTTGGTGCCTTCCTCGATCCGGTGGCGGACAAGCTGATGGTAGCCACCGCGCTGGTGCTGCTGGTGGAGGAGCATGCGAACCTGTGGCTGACACTGCCGGCGGCGATCATTATCGGTCGCGAAATCGTGGTGTCGGCGCTGCGTGAGTGGATGGCCGAACTGGGGGCGAGGGCGCATGTCGCTGTTTCCAATCTCGGCAAATGGAAGACGGCAGCCCAGATGGTGGCGCTGGTCATCTTGCTGGCCAATCCGCCACTGATGACCTTCTGGGTGATTGTGGGTTATGTACTGCTGATCATTGCCGCCGTACTGACCCTGTGGTCGATGCTGCACTATCTGCTCGCGGCGTGGCCCCATCTCAACACCACCCCGAAAGAGAAATAAGTTTTTTTGAATCAAGGAGTTGACAGGGCTTTTCGAAACGATAGAATGGCGCCCGTCAACACGACGCGGGAATAGCTCAGTTGGTAGAGCACGACCTTGCCAAGGTCGGGGTCGCGAGTTCGAGTCTCGTTTCCCGCTCCAGATTTTGACGGTTCGCGATGCGAGCCGTTTGTTTTGCGGCTGAGTAGCAGAGTGGTTATGCACCGGATTGCAAATCCGTGAACGCCGGTTCGATTCCGACCTCAGCCTCCAATAGAAAAGCCCTGTAAATCCACGATTTACAGGGCTTTTTCTTTAGCAGACAATTGCGCCTGCGATAAGATCCGCAGGTTGCAATTATCGAAGGAGCCAGCGTACAGTCCGGCCCGCTTCCGGCTCGTCAGAGCCTCTCACCGCTGAACAGCGCTACCGCCCGGATGGCGAAATCGGTAGACGCAAGGGACTTAAAATCCCTCGTCCGTAAGGGCGTGCCGGTTCGATCCCGGCTCCGGGCACCATTTCCCTCTCTTCTTTGAACTCTCCGTTCGCTCCTGTCGACCACCGCTCGATGCGCGCGGTCACTTGGCTCATGCGCTGAGGTGCGCCAAGGCTCGCAGTTTTTCCCCGGCGTTCACGATGTAACGCTTGCGTAGCGGCTCGGATGACTCGCGGAAGTTCTGCAGTTGGACCGGATCCTTGAAGTGATCTGCATCGGCCGCCTGCAGCGGGCCTTCTTCGGTCGCAAGATCCCGGCGAATACGGCTGACCAGGCTGTCCAGCAATTGCGCATCGTGCTGCTCATCGATCTGAACGACACGGCAGGCCACTTGCCCGCCTGCAGAATCGTTGAGTGTCATGATGAGGTTGCCATCCGGCCGTGAGCTGAACGCCACCTCGAACTCCGGAAACTGACGACAGAGATAGCGTGTGGCGGGAAGTCGTTCGATCTTCATGGCAGCGTCCTCGGCAATGAGTGATGGAATCCATCCGTACTCTTTGCAGGAGATCGTTGCAGGTGGCGTACCAAGGGTGATGGTCGAGAAAAGCCTTTCAGATCATGGGCCTGAAGGGGCTGATTGAAAAATGCGTCGTGCAGCTTGCAGGAACAACAGTGAATCGCCGGGCAATTTGCACGATCATCGAGATCAATGAGGAATCGGGTTCTGCCGCGTTGTGGTGGCCGGTTTTGCCTTGGGTTTCTGCAATCGAGCCCGTCGCATGGGAACTCGCAGAATCGCCCACAGCGTCACCACTGCCAGCAACAGCCAACCCAGGATCATGAGAGTCACGAACGTGCCCGGATTCATATCGAATGTCCTCGCCCCTTGCTAAGGGTAGACCACCACGGATTACGTCGCGCCCTTTCGATTGAGTGCCTGTGGGGCTCGAGGTTCCGGTAAATGGCTTGAACGTCAGGTTTCTATCTGATATCTGTATGTATATACAGTATTGAGGTGAGCCATGCACCAGGTATCGGAATCCGTCCACAACACCGTACCCACGCACCCGCAGCGGATGCCATCCCACACATACATAGTGCGTGCGCATGGCGATGGCATGACGGGGGCGGGGATTCATCACAACGACCTGCTGCTGGTCGATCGATCGGAGTTGGCAACGGCAGGAGATATCGTTGTTGCGGAGCTCAATGGAGAAGCGTTGATTCGCCGATTGGCAATCATCGAAGGTGCTTTTGTCCTGTTGCCAGCCAGTGATTGCTTTCCGTCCATCAAGGTTCGTGAGGGGGACGAGTTGACGATCTGGGGTGTGGTACGGCGGCGCCTGCCAGTAGAGAGCGCCGGCTGGTGACAGGCATGCCTGTCCGGGAGCTGGGTGCGATACTGACTTTTTGCCATTAGCGGCGAACTCGGGGCCGGGGCTATTGTCAGATCCGCTGCCGCCGGCCTTCGAAGCGGGTTCGCAAATGCTCGTAGGAGCACGCATCGCCGCTTGCCGGGGCATTGTAAGGTGGCTGCAGCCTGATTAGACTGCGCGCAATTCGCACCCCTGTCCCCCTCGAAGGACTCCCATGATCAAGAAATGTCTGTTCCCGGCCGCTGGCTACGGTACCCGCTTCCTCCCGGCCACCAAGGCCATGCCCAAGGAAATGCTGCCGGTGGTGAACAAGCCGCTGATCCAGTATGCAGTGGAGGAGGCCCTGGAAGCCGGCCTCGGTGAAATCGGCATCGTGACTGGCCGTGGCAAACGCTCCCTCGAAGACCACTTCGATATCAGCTATGAGCTGGAACACCAGATTCGCAACACCGACAAGGAAAAGTACCTGGTCGGTATTCGCCGCCTGATTGACGAATGCACCTTCTCCTACACCCGTCAGATCGAGATGAAGGGCCTGGGCCACGCCATCCTGACTGGCCGTCCTCTGATCGGTGACGAACCCTTCGCCGTCGTGCTGGCGGATGACCTGTGTCTGAACCTGGAGGGCGACAGCGTCCTCAAGCAGATGGTCAAGCTGTACAACCAGTTCCGCTGCTCCATCGTGGCGATCCAGGAAGTGCCGCCGGAAGAAACCAACAAGTACGGTGTGATCGCTGGCGAGATGATTCGCGACGATATCTATCGCGTGAACAACATGGTCGAGAAGCCGAAGCCCGAAGAGGCTCCGTCGAACCTGGCGATCATCGGTCGCTACATCCTGACGCCGGACATCTTCGACCTGATCGAGCAGACCGAGCCGGGCAAGGGCGGTGAGATCCAGATCACCGACGCCCTGATGAAGCAGGCCCAGGATGGTTGCGTGCTGGCGTACAAGTTCAAGGGCAAGCGTTTCGACTGCGGTAGCGCCGAGGGTTACATCGAGGCGACCAACTTCTGCTACGAGCACCTCTACAAGACGGGCAAGGCCTGGTAAGTCCAGGGCCCTTTCCGGTTCGTCGAAAAGCCACCTGCGGGTGGCTTTTTCGTTTCCGGGTGTCCGTTACATCGACTGCGGAATCGGCATGGCTTCTGAGCCCGGGCCCAGCGGTTGGCCGTAGCTGAACTCGACGTAGTTGCCGGCTGGGTCGCGCAGGCCACAGTAGTAGCCCACCGGATAAGGCTCTTCCCGCGGGGCCCAGATCAGGCAGCCCGCATCCTGTGCTTCCTTGGCGATCCGGTCCACTTCCGCGTGGCTGTCGACGGCGAAGCCGAAGTGACTGTAGTCATCGCTGGCCAGGTGACGCGCCACGCCGCCTGGCATGATGACGAAGATGAAGCTGTGCTCCTTGCCCGGCTCGGCCATCCAGACGATCCGCGAGCCCTTGCCTTCGCGCTGGTGGATGATGCGCATGCCGCAGAAGTGTTCGTAGAACGCGACACAGGCGTCCAGGTCGGGAACGTGCAGGGCCAGGTGAGTCAGGTTCGGTCGCATGGGATGCCTCCTTCGGTTCCTGGCAGGATAGGTCAGGCTGTATAGGGTATGCTGCCTCGCATATTCACGCGGAGAAGCATGATGTCTTTCGATTTTGACCTGTTCGTCATCGGCGCCGGTTCCGGCGGTGTGCGCGCTGCGCGTTTCGCCGCGGGCTTCGGTGCGCGGGTCGGTGTCGCGGAGAGCCGCTACCTGGGCGGCACCTGCGTCAACGTCGGCTGTGTGCCCAAGAAGCTGCTGGTCTATGGCGCTCACTACCAGGAAGACTTCGAGCAGGCGGCGGGTTTTGGCTGGACGGCCGGGGGCGCGAAATTCGACTGGCCGACCCTGATCGCCAACAAGAACCGCGAAATCCATCGCCTCAATGGCATTTACCGCAACCTTCTGGTCAACAGCGGCGTAACGCTGCTGGAAGGCCATGCCCAGCTGCGCGATGCGCACACGGTTGAAGTCGACGGGCAGCGCTTCACGGCCAAGCATATCCTGCTTGCCACCGGCGGTTGGCCACAGCTGCCGGACATTCCCGGCAAGGAACATGCGATCACCTCCAACGAGGCATTCTTCCTCGAACAGCTGCCGCGTCGCGTGCTGGTGGTGGGTGGCGGTTACATCTCCGTGGAGTTCGCCTCGATCTTCCACGGCCTGGGCGCCCAGACGACCTTGCTGTATCGCCGTGACCTGTTCCTGCGCGGTTTCGACCGCAGCGTGCGCGAGCACCTGCGCGATGAACTGGTCAGGAAGGGGCTGGATCTGCAGTTCAATGCCGATATCGCCCGGATCGACAAGCAGCCCGACGGTACGCTGCTGGCCACTCTCAAGGATGGTCGGGTACTGGAAGCCGACTGCGTGTTCTACGCCACCGGTCGCCGACCTATGCTGGACAATCTCGGCCTGGAGAACGTCGCGGTCGAGCTGGATGATCGCGGCTTCATCAAGGTGGACGAGGCATATCGCACCAGCGAGCCTTCCATCCATGCCATCGGCGATGTCATCGGCAAGGTGCAGTTGACGCCGGTCGCGCTGGCAGAGGGCATGGCAGTGGCGCGGCATCTGTTCCGCCCGGCGGAATACCGTCCGGTGGACTACAAGCTGATTCCGACCGCCGTGTTCAGTCTGCCTAATATCGGCACTGTCGGCCTGACCGAGGATGAGGCGCGCAGCGCCGGCCACAAGGTGAAGCTGTTCGAGAGCCGCTTCCGCCCGATGAAGTCGACGCTGACCGAGAGCCAGGAAAGAACCCTGATGAAGCTGATCGTCGATGCCGACAGCGACAAGGTGCTGGGTTGCCACATGGTTGGTCCGGAGGCCGGAGAAATCCTCCAGGGGATCGCCATTGCGCTGAAGGCCGGGGCGACCAAGCGGGTCTTCGATGAAACCATCGGTATCCATCCGACGGCGGCGGAGGAGTTCGTCACTCTGCGTACGCCGGTCGGGACCTGATCGCCACAGCAGGAACGAAAAAGCCGGTGCACTGCACCGGCTTTTTCGTGGGTGGCGTCTCGCCCCGGACAGGCGCCGTCAGTTGGCGCGCTCCAGTTGGGTGTGAGTGCTTTCCTGGCGCTGGGCATAGCGCTGGGCGAGTACCGCGCAGACCATCAGCTGGATCTGGTGGAACAGCATCAGCGGCAGCAGGATCACCCCGACGGTGCTGCTGGCGAAGAGTACCGAGGCCATCGGTACGCCGGTCGCCAGGCTCTTCTTCGAGCCGCAGAAAACGATGGTGATGCGGTCTTCCAGGGAGAAGCCGAGGTAGCGACCGAGCAGATTGGTGGAGATCAGCGCCAAGGCCAGCAGCACGCAGCAGGCGACCGTCAGGCCGGCCAGCGCGGGCAGCGGGATCTGGTGCCAGAGGCCTTGGATCACGGCAGCGCTGAAGGCGGTGTAGACCACCAGCAGGATCGAGCCCTGGTCGACGTAGCGTAGTACCGGCTTGTTGCGCTCGACCCAGGCGCCAATCCAGGGGCGCAGCAGTTGGCCGGCGATGAAGGGCACCAGCAGTTGCAGGGTGATCTTGCCGATGGCGTCGAGGGTCGACATGCCGGTTTCGCCCTGGGTGCCGAGCAGCAACTGCACCAGCAGCGGAGTGAGGAACACGCCCAGCAGGCTGGACGCCGAGGCGCTGCAGATCGCCGCCGGCACGTTGCCGCGCGCCAGCGAGGTAAAGGCGATCGACGATTGCACGGTGGCGGGCAGGGCGCACAGGTAGAGCATGCCCAGGTACAGGTCGGGCGTGACCAGCGGCGACAGCACGGGCTTGAGGGCCATGCCGAGGATCGGGAAGAGGATGAAGGTGCAGGCGAACACCAGCAGGTGCAGGCGCCAGTGGGTGGCGCCGGCGATGATCGCCTGGCGCGACAGCTTGGCGCCGTGCAGGAAGAACAGCAGTGCGATGCCCAGGTTGGTGACCCAGCCGAAAATCACCGCCACCGTGCCTTCGCAGGGCAGCAGGCTGGCGGCCGTCACGGTGGCGATCAGCGCCAGGGTGAAGTTGTCGGGAAGCAGGCGTGGGCGAGCCATAGGCACATCTCTCATGTTGTTGTGTGACAGACCACCAGGGTCAGGCTCGCACTCTAGCCAGGGAGGGAGGTGCCGGCTAACGCCAGATGGCCAGATTATGTCGCCGAGCGGACAGTTCGCGGTTCATCGACATGAAGGTCGACCGAACACACGCTGACCATCCCGCGCATGCGTTGGGCGATCACCTCGGCGCGATACCGGGGCAGGCTGTTCACTCGTAGCGCGATATCCAGCCACTCCTCCCGCCGCGAGGCCCCGACCTCCACCGGTACATGGCCTTGCAGGGCGAACTGGTTGAGCAGTCGGCAAAGGATGTCGGCGTCGATCTCGGCGCGGATCAGATAGCGGACATCGGCAGCGGCTTCGGTCGGAACCGGGCGATCCTGGGAAACCAGGGAAAAGTCGGGAAGGGTGAGTGCGGGAAGAGTCATGGCAGCCGGTCGCTCGGGTAGGAAGTGTGGAAGATTGTGCAGGGCGCCCGAGGGATTTATTTGCCTGTTTTCTGCTTGCCTGATGAGATTTATGCATTAATGATTCTTTGTATTGATTTTTGGAGAATCATTAATGCTGGTTTCCCTGGATGCCCAAGACAAGAAGATCCTCGCCCTGTTGCAGGAGGAGGCGACGCTTTCCACCGCCGAGATTGCCGAGCGCATCGGGCTGTCGCAGTCGCCGTGCTGGCGCCGGATTCAACGGCTGAAGGATGAAGGCGTGATCCGCAAGCAGGTGACCCTGCTGGATCGCAAGAAAATCGGCCTGAACACTCAGATATTCGCCCAGGTGAAGCTCAACGCCCACGGGCGCAATCACCTGACGGACTTCGCCCGGGCCATCGGCGAGTTCCCCGAGGTGCTCGAGTGCCATGTGCTGATGGGTGCGGTGGACTTCATGCTGCGCATCGTCACCGAGGACGTGGATGCCTACGAGCGCTTCTTCTTCGAGCGGCTGTCCCAGGTGCCGGGCGTCCAGGAAATCAACTCCATCGTGGCACTCTCGGAAATCAAGTCCACCACCAGCCTGCCGCTGCCGCGCGGCTGACGGGCGCCGGGAGGACCGGCGCCCGGACGATCACACGCCGCCGAGGTAATCCATCTTGCCGACTTCCACGCCGTTGTGACGCAGGATGTCGTAGGCGGTCGTGACGTGGAAGTAGAAGTTCGGGTTGGCGAAACCGAGCAGGAAATCGGCGCCCTTGAAGCTGATCTCGCGGGTGCGCAGCTTCAGTTCGATGGTGCGGTTCTCGGCGCCTTCGAATTGCTCGGGCTTGAGGGTCTTGAGGAAGTCGATGGTCCTGGTGATTCGTGCCTGCAACTCTTCGAAGGTGGTTTCCTCGTCGGCAAAGTTCGGCACGTCGACGCCGGCCAGGCGCGCACCGCAGCCCTTGGCGGCATCGCTGGCGATCTGCACCTGGCGCGCCAGGGCGAACATGTCCGGCGCCAGACGGGCGTTGATCAGGACGGAGGGGTCGATGGACTTGGCTTCGGCATGGGCGGCAGCCTTGGCGAGGATAGCCGAGAGATTGCCAAGCATGCGGATGAAGACGGGAACGGAGGCCTGGTAGATCGAGAAGGACATGCTGCGTACTCCAGACAGGAAATAGGGCGCTCGCCACGCGGGACGGCTGTCGGAGTCTAGTGCCGGGCCCGCGTGCTGTCGCCTGGCTTCAGCGCTCGGCGACTCGGGGCGAGGGGCAGCGACTGATGTCGATCTCGCCGACGTAGGGATTGCCCCAGCCCATCACGCAGCCAACCATCTGGTTGCGCTGGCGCTCCCAGGTTTCCACCGGGTACTGCTTGCTCCATGCGGTGTACAGCTGGCGGTCCTGCTTGGACAGCCTCAGGCCGTAGCGGTCGCTCATGTAGAAGTAGGTGCGGGCGATCATCCCGCGAATCTGCGGACGGGGCATCGCCTTGCGCGCCTTGAAATCCACCACCATCGGACAGGCGCCGTACTGCGAGGGTTTCTGCGACAGCCAGCCGAAGCTGTAGTTGGCGCGGTCGCCGTTCACCTCGCCGATGCTGGGCACCAGGTTGTGCAGGTCCGCTTCGGCCTTCTGGTATACGCGGTCGTTACGCGAACAGTTCTTGCGACCGCCACTCTGCCAGCATTGGCGCTGATGGCCGATCGCCCAGGCCGGGACGATGTGCTCCCATTCGATGCGTGATGCGCGATTGGCATTCTTGCGCGGGGTATAGCCGCAGCTCTTGAGGTCGACCTTGGTGCCGCTGTAGCGGCAGCCGCAATAGAACTCCACCGACTGCCGGGCGTAGAGCTTGCGACCGACCTTCTTGGCTTCCTCGAAGGTGCGCGGGGCGGCGGCAAAGGCAACGGCGGGAATGGTGAGAATCAGCAGCAGGGACAGGCAGCGTCGGAACATTAGGTATTCCTTACGAAATTAGCTGCATCTTACTGATTAAGAACGAGTTGCCAATCGTGGCAATCGAATGGCAAGGCTGCGTTGGGCTTGCCGGGCGGAGGTATTGGACGAGTGGTGTGGGTTTGCGGCGCCGGGAGGGTTGCGATCAGCAATGTTTTTTAATTTTAAGGATTAACTATTTGTCATAACTATATGAAATAAAACATATTACTTTCTAGGTGTAGACTGAAAATTGATCTACGCGGTCCCCGGAGGGATTGATATGCTGAAACCTTTCCAGTCATCCCGGAGCATCCCATGAATGGTCCCGCAAGCGTGGCGCTCATTGCCTGCTGCGCCTTGGCGGCACCGGTGCTGGCCCAGCAGCAATTCCCTGGCGAGCAGCCCCGCTACCCGCCACAGTCCTCGTCTCAAACGCAATGGCAGCCATCGCCGCCGACGATTCAACGGATCTATGTCAGTCCGGGGGCCAGTGGCAGCGTGAACAGTTCGTCGAGCTGGCAGCGCTATGACGGATACGGTGGCGTGCAGGTGCCGCGCGGCTATGGTGAGTCGCATTCGGGCACGGTGATCATCGATCAATCCGGAGGGGGCATCCGGCAGAGCGTCGAATACCCCAATGGCGCGGTATACCCGCCCACGCGGCCCTGATGGGTCAGTCGGTCCGGTCGTCGCGGGTCAGGCGGGATTTGCGCAGGCCACCGTGGCTGTAGAACAGCCCGGTGTCGCCGCGCCAGTGGAACAGTGTGGCCAGAAAAGCGGAACTGATGCGGCCGACGTCCCAACTGCGCAGTTTGCGGTAGGCCCAGTGCCAGCTGTCGGCATTCGATGAGTTGCCCATTGAATCGTCCTTGATTCGGGAAGCGGGAATGCAGGGGACATTAGTGCGCGGGACGGGGCTGCGCAAGTTTCCGCTCCCGCGCACAGCCCAGCGGCAGGCTCAGCTGGCCGCAACCTCCTCGACATACTCCTTGAGCCAGCGCAGCACGTCCACGGCCTCCCAGCGGCTGGGGTCGAACATCGCGTACGCCTGCCCCTGGTACCCGACCACATCCAGCGGACGGTGATAGCCGGCGCGTTGCAGCAGCGCCTCGATCTCGGCGAAGCAGGTGTTGAAGTGCGTGCGGCTGAAAGGGGTCTTCCCTTCGGTGACCAAACCTTCGAGGAGCAATTCCTCGACGGCTTCGCGCACGTCATCGATGGCCATGTGGTTCACGGTGTACTTCAGCTGATGGATACTCACCATCGCTCTGCTCCTCAGAGGGCCCGGCCCTCGTTATACGGCGTTCCGCAGTTTCGGCGTGTCGCGCCTTTCGTCGTCGTTGAGTGAATATTCTCAAAATACTGTATGCATGAACAGTATCTTGTGATTACTATTACCTCGCTGTCTGACTGAATCCAAGGAAGCCCTGTGCTGCCGGAGCGCTGGCAAGGGCCCGTCGACGAATGAGGAGGGTGTAGCGATGCTGGGAAAACTGATGGCGTGCTCGATGCTGGCGGTACTGGCTGGCTGCGCGGAACCACCGATGGACGTGCCCAGGGCCAATGGCGCCTATCTGATCATCGAAGGCCGCGAGGCCTGGGCGGTGCTGATCGCCGACGGCAAGCGCATCGAGGAGCGCGGCACGGTACATGACGCCATTCGCCTGCCGAAGGCGCGTTCCAGCATCGCGGCCAGCTACGTGATCGATACGCCCAACTGCGGCCGGCTGCAGTGGCTGACCGAGGCGGAAGGTGATTCGATGGTGCGCCTGACCCCCGGTGCCGATGAGCAGGATCTGTCCGCCTGCCGGATCAGCGGTGGCCTCAGCCGGGTCTGGACGGCGCTGGATTACTCGAGCTGACGACGCTTCGTCGGGCGACGGAATTTGTTGCAATTGGGGCCGAGGTCTTCACGTTTTTTTCACAAGTGCGAGGGGAGTATGGTTCTCAGCTAAAGGATTAGCTCCCCAATGAAAAAGCCCGCGCATACGAGCGGGCTTTTTTATGCCTGTCATTCGGCCCGGCATCACCGCCGGCTGTCGCGGCGATGGATCAGTCCCGCGCAACCTGGAAGGCTTCGCCAGTGGCGAAGAAGGCGCCGCCAGCCTGGTAGTGAATGGTGCGCAGGTCGTCGTTCGGGAAGTGCCAGCGACCGTTGGAGAAGGCGCGTTCGTCAGCATAGGCGGCGATGACTTCGGCGATGAACAGGTCGTACTTCTCCTGGTTGTTCGGTTCGCTGATCACCTTGCATTCCAGATAGGCCACGCAGCCATCGACGATTGGCGCCTCGATCTGCTGCGCCCGCGAGGTGCGGATATCCAGTTGTTCGAACTTGTTCATCTCACCGCCATTGCTGGAGCCGACCGCCAGGGTCAGCTCCGCCTGCCGGCGCGACGGCAGCTGGATGGCGAAGGCCCCGGAGCCTTCCACCAAGTGGCGCGACCAGGTGTTGCGATCGAGTACCAGCAGCAGCTTGGGCGGGTCGAAGTCCAGCGGCATGACCCAGGCCGCGGCCATCACGTTGGCGACACCGTCGTGCTCGCTGGTGACGAGTGTGCTCGGGCCGTGGTTGAGCAACAGGTAGGCCTTGGCCAGCGGCACGTCTTTCAGGTGACTCATCGGTTGTTCCTCGGGGCCGGGATCAGAGCAGCAGGCCGTTCACCGGTTGCAGCGGTTCGGGCAGGGGTGTCTCGCCGAGGATTTCCAGCACGGCGATTTCCAGGTTGCGGCTCATGGCGTCCAGCGGCAGGTCGTTGGGTTGGGTGTCGAACGGATTGGCGATCTGGTCGCCCAGGGCGTCCAGGCCGAAGAAGGTGTAGGCCAGCACGCACACCGCCAGCGGGGTGAACCAGCCAATGCTGTCGACCAGGCAGAACGGCAGCAGGAAGCAGTAGACGTGGACGATGCGGTGCAGCATCAGGATGTAGGGGTAGGGAATCGGTGTGTTGTGGATCCGCTCGCAGCCGCCGAGCACGTAGGAGAGTCGGGTCATCTGCTGGTCGATGGCGGCCAGGGTGATGTCGCCGGCGCCAGTCTCGCGGGCGTGTTCGGCGAAGCGCTGGCCGATGCTGGCCAGCAGCGCGTTGGTCGGGGTGGGAGTGGCGTCCAGGGTGGCGGCTTCGTCGGCGCCGAGCAGGCGGCGCACGTCCTCGCTCTGCGGGTTGCCGCGCAGATGGTCGCGCAGCACATAGGCAAAGGCGATCAGCGGGTTGCACAGGTGGCGGCGGGCCGCCGGATCGAGGTCGGGCAGCAACGAACGGGTCTGCCGGGCCAGGTTGCGGGTCACGATCAGCAACTCGCCCCACAGGGTGCGTGCTTCCCAGAACCGCTGGTAGGCCACGTTGTTGCGAAAGCCCAGGAAGATGGCCAGCGTCAGACCCCAGAGCGTGAAGGGCGTGGAGGTGATGACCACCTTGTAGTGGTACAGCGTGCCGTGGGTGGCTACCACCAGCGAGCTGAGCAGCACGGTGTAGAGTACCTTGCGCCAGATGGCCGGGATGATCGAGCCCTTGAGCGAGAACAGCAGGACCCAGAGCGTCGGGGTTTGCGGGCGGAGGATCATGCGGCGGTTTCCGGTCGGGCGGAGCGCGCATGATAACGGAGATAGGCAGGGGGCTGGGGCCCCTTGTAGGAGCGAGCTTGCTCGCGAACCTCCTCGCTGCGGGGCTGTTCGCGAGCAAGCTCGCTCCTACGAAAAGTGCCCGTTGAGGAGCGGCTCAGCCCTGCTCGTAGAGCTTCACGATGGCTGAGAAATCCAGCTGGCCGTTGCCCTGGTTGCTGAAGGTCTGGAACAGCTGCTGGGCCAGTGCGCCTAGCAGCACTGGCTGGCGCACCTGGCGCGCGGCCTCGCTGGCCAGGCCCAGATCCTTGAGCATCAGGTCGGTGCCGAAGCCGCCGCTGTAGCCCCGCGCCGCCGGGGCGCCGGTGAGCGGGTTGTTCACCTCCGAGCTCCAGCAGCGGCCGCTGGAGGTGTTGATGATGCCGGCCAGCACGTCCGCGTCCATGCCCAGCTTCACGCCCAGGGACATGGCTTCCGCCACGCCGATCATGGAGATGCCCAGCAGCAGGTTGTTCGCTACCTTGGCCACCTGGCCGTTGCCGGCGCCGCCGCAGTGCACGATGTTCTTGCCCATCGCAGCCAGTGCCGGGCGGGCGCGCTCGAAGTCGGCCGGCTCGCCGCCGACCATGAAGGTCAGGGTGCCGGCTGCCGCGCCGGCGGTACCGCCGGAAACCGGTGCGTCGAGCATCGGGTTGCCATGAGCCAGGGCGGCGGCGGATACCTCGCGAGCATTCAGCGGGTCGATGGTGGACGAGTCGATCAGCAGCACGCCCGGCTGCACGTTGGCCAGCAGGCCGTCTTCGCCGAGGAAGACCTGTTTCACGTGGGCGGCGGCAGGCAGCATGGTGATGATCACCTCGACGTCATCGCGGGCCACTTCGGCGGGCGAGGCGAGGGCGCGGGCGCCGAGGGCGACGGCCGCTGCCACGGCCTTGGCGGAGAGGTCGAAGACGCTCAGGTCGAAGCCGGCCTTGAGCAGGTTGGCGGCCATGGGGCCGCCCATGTTGCCGAGTCCGATGAAACCGATGCGCATGGGGTTGTCCTCTTGTTCTGATGGTCGGGCGCGAAAGACGTATCCGCCCAGGCCCGGGCCAGCATCCTTGCTGAGTCCGGGGTGGCTGGGGCGGGTAGGCGGGGGCTTACTTGAGGTGGATGGTGGTGTTCACCGCACCGCCGACTTCGTTCTCGTCGAACCAGCGCTCGGTGACGGTCTTGGTCTGGGTGTAGAACTGCACCACCTGCTTGCCGTACGGCCCGAGGTCGCCCAGCTTGGAGCCGCGCGAACCGGTGAAGGAGAACATCGGCACCGGCACCGGGATCGGCACGTTGATACCGACCTGGCCGACGTCGATTTCTTCCTTGAAGTGCCGTGCGGCGGCGCCGGAACGGGTGAACAGGGCAGTGCCGTTACCGTTGGGGTTGGCGTTGATCAGCTCGATGGCCTCGTCGAAGGTCTTTACCGACACCACGCAGAGCACCGGGCCGAAAATTTCCTCGCGGTAGATAGTCATCTGCGGGGTGACGCCGGAGAACACGGTCGGGCCGACGAAGTTGCCCTTGGCGTAGCCATCCACCTGCGGGTTGCGGCCATCCAGTTCCAGCTTGGCGCCTTCCTGGGCACCACGCTCGATCAGGCCGCTGACGCGGTCCAGGGCCGCGCAGGAAACCAGCGGGCCGACGTCGGTGTTGGCTTCGGTGCCGCCGCTGACCTTGAGGGTCTTGGCCTTGGCTACCAGGTCGGGAATCCACTCGTTGGCCTCGCCCACCAGGATTGCCACCGACAGCGCCATGCAGCGTTGTCCGGCTGCGCCGAAGGCGGCGCCGGCAATGGCGTTGAGGGTCTGTGCCTTGTTGGCGTCGGGTAGCACGATGGCATGGTTCTTCGCGCCCATCATGCACTGCACGCGCTTGCCGGCCTGGGAGGCGCGGTTGTAGACGTGGGTGCCGACGCGGGTCGAGCCGACGAAGGAGACGGCCTTGATGTCCGGGTGATCGCAGATCGCGTTCACCACGTCCGGGCCGCCGTGGATGACGTTGAGCACGCCCGGCGGCACGCCGGCTTCATGGGCCAGCTCGACCAGACGCATGGTCACCATCGGGTCCTGTTCGGACGGCTTGAGGACGAAGGTGTTGCCGGTAGCGATCGCCATCGGGAACATCCACAGCGGGATCAT
This sequence comes from Pseudomonas sp. MT3, assembly GCF_054720805.1. Taxonomy (NCBI): domain Bacteria; kingdom Pseudomonadati; phylum Pseudomonadota; class Gammaproteobacteria; order Pseudomonadales; family Pseudomonadaceae; genus Pseudomonas; species Pseudomonas sp. MT3. The sequence goes on along the minus strand of NZ_JBTVPY010000001.1, from coordinate 190,557 downwards.
CGCCGGGAAGTTGAAGGGGGTAATGCCGGCGCAGACGCCGATGGGTTGCAGCAGGGTGAAGGTATCCACACCGCCGGCCACGTTGTTGGCCAGCTCGCCCAGCTGCAGGTTGCCGATGCCGGCCGCGTGCTCGACCACTTCCAGGCCGCGGAACACGTCGCCCTCGGCGTCCGGCAGGGTCTTGCCCTGTTCGGCGGTGAGGATCGCCGCCAGCTCCTTCATGTTCTCGCGAATCAGTTGCTGGTACTTGAGGAAGATGCGCGCGCGGGCGCCGATGGGGGTCTTCTTCCAGGTCTTGAACGCGGCCTTGGCGCTGGTCACGGCGCGGTCGACTTCCTCGGCGGTGGCGAAGGGCACGCGGGCGAGGACTTCCTGGGTGGCGGGGTTGATCACATCGCGCCATTCGGAGGTGGTGGACTCGACGGGCTTGCCGTCGAGGAACAGTTTGACGGTCGGGGCAGTTGCGGTCATCGGGATTCTCCCAGCCTGTGGCTTTTTGTTGTCTGGATCGATCCTAACAGTGCATTTTTGATGTACTCAATGCGGTGATGTGCAAGTATGGTCTGCGTTTTTGCACATTCGAGGTGCGCTGAGGCTGACATGGACTGGGACAACCTGCGGTTTTTCCTCGAGCTTTCCCGCGCCGGCAAGCTCACCGTTGCCGCCCGTCGACTGGGCGTGGACCACACCACGGTCGCCCGTCGTCTGCAGGCGCTGGAGAAGAGTATTGGCGCGCAACTGCTGGTGCGCGAGCCGGGCGGCTACCGGTTGACCGAAGCCGGCCACGGCCTGCTGCCCCAGGCCGAGGCGATGGAGAGTGCCTGCAAGGTGATCGAGAAGCGCCTGGCGGGAACCGAGGACAATCTCTCCGGCAAGGTGCGCATCGGCGCCACCGAAGGCTATGGCTCGACCCTGCTGACCTCGCAACTGGTGGAGCTGAACCGGCGCCACCCGCACCTGGGCGTGGATCTGCTGGCGGTGCCGCGCGCGTTGCAGCTGTCGCGCCATGAGGCGGACATCGTGATTACGCTGGAGCGCCCTGGCCGCGGGCCTTACATCATCACCCGGCTGACCGATTACGTGCTGCGCCTGTATGCCTCGAAGGACTATCTGGCCGAGCGCGGACCGATCCGCAATCGCGACGATCTGCGCGAGCATGCGCTGGTCGGATACGTCGATGACCTGCTGTACAGCAAGGAGCTGCAATACCTCGACGAGATCGGCCGGCCGTTGCACATGGCGCTGCGCTGCACCAGCATCCTCGCCCAGCAACGCGCGGTGGCGGAGGGTGCGGGGCTGGCGATCCTGCCGGCATTCGCCGCAGCCGAGGACTCCTCGTTGCAGCCGGTGCTGGCGGGGGAGATCGAGTTCGTGCGGACCTTCTGGATGCTGATGCCGACCGAGCTCAAGGACATCGCGCGGATGCGCACCACCTGGGATTTCCTGCGGGAGAAGGCGGAGGGGAGCCAGGAGGCGTTGATGGGGCGGGGAATGTAGGGCGCATAAATCGGAACGATTTATCCGTCGAAAGGCTGCTGGTAGAGGGGAAATGTTACGACTGCGTGCCGGGACGGCGGATAACGCCTGGGGCGTTATGCGCCCTACGGGGCCACCAAGTGATCGGGTGTGGCTGCCAGATATCCGCCGGGTGCTCTTGTGGGAGCGAGCTCGCTCGCGAACCCGCCTCACGCCCGCCATTACGGGTGACCTTGGTTCGCGAGCGAGCTCGCTCCTACAGTTCATGCACACGCTGAATGAAAACGGGCAGCCCATTGGCCGCCCGTTTCGTTTCGTCTTACGCCAGGCCGACGTAGAGGTTCTGCACGTCGTCGTTGCCGTCCAGGGCATCGAGGAAGGCTTCGACCTCTTCCAGCTCCGCGCCGGACAGGCTGACCGGGTTCTTCGCCTTGTAGCCCAGCTTCGCCGAAGCGACGGTGAAGCCGTGCTCCGGCAGGGCGCGGCAGACGGCGTCCAGGTCGGTGGAGTCGGTGAGGAACAGGGTGTCGCCGTCTTCCTCGCCCGGCTCGAAGTCCTGGGCGCCGGCTTCGATGGCGGCCAGTTCCGGGTCGGCGTCGGCGCTGGCCGGGGTGGCCTCGACCAGACCCAGGTAGTCGAAGTCCCAGGCGACCGAGCCGGAGGCGCCCAACTGGCCCTTGCGGAACAGCACGCGGATTTCCGCGACGGTGCGGTTCACGTTGTCGGTCAGGCACTCGACGATCACCGGCACGCGGTGCGGGGCGAAGCCTTCGTAGACCACGCGCTCGAAGCTGGCGCCACCGTCCAGCAGGCCGGCGCCTTTCTTGATGGCGCGCTCCAGGGTGTCGCGGGGCATCGAGGCCTTCTTGGCCTGCTCGACGACCAGGCGCAGTTTCGGGTTCATGTCCGGATCGGCGCCGTTACGCGCGGCGATCATGATTTCCTTGGACAGTTTGCCGAAGATGCGGCCCTTGGCGTTGGCTGCGGCTTCTTTGTGTTTGGCTTTCCACTGGGCGCCCATAGTGATCTCTAGCTGGCGGTGACTGATGGGCGGCAAGTCTAAGGGCTGGCGCGCCCGCTGGCGATATCTGACAGACCGGCGAGGCTTTTGGTAGGAGCGAGCTTGCTCGCGAACAGGGTTTCAGGCGGCTCCGCTGTTGGGCTGTTCGCGAGCAAGCTCGCTCCTACAGGTAGCCTTCTCCCTGGGCGGAGAGGAATGCGTACAGCCGTTCATCCAGCGAATGTGCAACGTTGAAACGCATCCACGGCACGCTGCGGCCATCGGGCATGAACAACTGGCCGGGGAACAGCAGGATCTTCGCTTCCTTGGCGCGGCCGGCGAGCAGGGTGGCGTCGTCCACCGCGCGGTGCCGGGCCCAGAGGAACAGACCGGCGCGGGGCTCGTGGAAGATTTCCAGGCCGGCGGACTCCAGGCGCCGCGCCACGCTGTCGTGGGCCTCGCTGAGCTGGTCGCGCAACTGCTTCACGTGCTTGCGATGGCGACCCTGCAGGAGGATGTCCAGGGCCAGGGTTTCGGTGAGCTCCGAGCTGGTCAGGCCGCTGACCATCTTCAATGGCACCAGTTCCTCGATCAGCTCCGGGTGGGCGGCGATGAAGCCGGTGCGCAACGCCGGGGCGATGACCTTGGACAGGCTGCCGATGTAGATCACCCGCGCCAACTGGTCGAGGTTGGCCAGCAGCAGTTGGCCGGCGGGGTCGAGGTCGGCATAGATGTCGTTCTCGACGATGAGGAAATCATACTTCTCCGCCAGTTGCAGCAGGCGGTGCGCGGCGGCCAGCGACAGGCTGCCGCCGGTGGGGCTCTGCAGCCGCGCCTGGGTGAAGTAGACCTTGGGGCGATGTTCGCGGGCCAGTTGTTCCAGGCGGTCGAGGTCCAGGCCGTCGGCGCTGCGCGGTACGCCGAGCAGCTGCGCGCCCTGCAGGCGCAGGTTGAGGAACAGGTTGTGGTAGCCGGGCTCGTCCACCAGCACGGGGTCGCCGCGCTGCACCAGGTAGCGCACGGCCAGGTCCAGCGCCTGGCTGGCGCCGGCGGTCAGCAGGATCTGTTCGGGGCTGGCCGCCACACCCGCATCGCCCAGGCGGTCGGCGAGCTTGCCACGCAGCCTGGGGTTGCCCTTGCTGTGGCCGTAGTTGCCGAACTGTGTCGGCTCCTCCCGCGCCAGGCTGCGCAACCCGCGCAGCAGGCCTTCGCCGTCCAGCCAGTGCTCGGGCAGCAGGCCGACGCCGGGGCGCAGCTCCATGCCCAGTGGCTGGAAGACCTTGTGCAGCAGCAGGTGGGCGTCGAAGTCGAACTCCGGCGGCGCCTCGCTGCCGGTGCTGTCCTCGACCAGCGGGCCGCGTACGTAGAAGCCGGCGTTGGGTACGGCGTTCAGGCAGCCGCGCGCCACCAACCGGTCATAGGCCTCGACCACGGTGAAGTGGCTGACACCGTTGGCCTCTGCGAATTTGCGGATCGAAGGCAGCTTGGCGCCGGGGCGCAGGCGTTGCTCGTCGATGGCCTGGGCGATGCCTTCGACGATCTGGGTGACCAGGGGAATGTCCGAGGTGGGGTCGAGCAACAGCATCCGAAGGTCCGATTCTCGTGGGGAAGGATCTGTACAGGTCCGCGGACCATAACAGCACTGCAATTTCTGCGTTGTCCCTGTGCATGGTGCGGGCCGGGCGTGCCCAGCACACTTGGTCCCAGACGGCGGCAAAACGCCGCACAGCCTGAACAAGAACAAGGGACAGCCGTCATGCGTGACACAGCTTACAACATCGATCCATCGAGCATTTCCGCCGAAGAGTGGCAGGCCCGCTGCGACCTCGCCGCTCTGTACCGGCTGATCGCGCACTTCCGCTGGACCGACCACATCGACACCCACATCTCCGCGCGGGTGCCGGGCGAGCCGGGCCATTACCTGATCAACCGCTACGGCGTGCTGTTCCACGAAATGCGCGCCTCCGACCTGGTGAAGGTCGACCACGCCGGCGACGTCATCGACCCGCGCTTTGGCCCGAAAAGCGTCAATCGTGCCGGCTTCAACATCCATTCCGCGGTACACGCCGCCCGCGAGGACGTGGCCTGCGTGATTCACACCCACACCGCCGCCGGCATCGCGGTATCTGCCCAGGAAGAGGGCCTGCTGCCGATCAGCCAGCACGCGCTGAAGTTCCACGACCGCCTGGGCTACCACGACTACGAAGGCATCGCCCTGGACCCGGACGAGCGCTCCCGCCTGGTGCGCGACCTGGGGGGCCACATGGTGATGATCCTGCGCAACCACGGTCTGCTGGCCACCGGCCGCTGCATCGCCGAAGCCTTCAACCAGATCTACTTCCTCGAACGCGCCTGCCAGGCACAGGTCCAGGCCCTGGCCGGCGGCCGCCAGTTGCGCTATCCGCCGCAGGCCGTGTGCGAGCGCGTCGCCGTGCAGGAAGAGGAAGCCCTGGCCGACGGCCTGCACCTGCTGGCCTGGGAGTCGGCCCTGCGCCTCATCGCGGAGGGCGAGGCCGACTATCGAAGTTAAGTGCAACGGGGCGCAACTGCCCCGGTCATCGTGCTCCGGCCCGCAGAGGCCGGGCGCCTGCGTGCGTTAACCATCTGCCAACAACAAAGCCAAGAGGTGGAAATGAAGAACCCGATTCTGGGAGCCCTGCTCATGGGCGTGGCATCCGGCGCCGTGGCCGCCGACCTGACCGTGATCTCCTTCGGCGGTACCAGCAAGAACGTACAGACCGAAGCCTTCTATAAACCCTTCGAGAAAGCCGAGGGGATGAAAGTGATCGCCGGTGAGTACAACGGCGAGATGGGCAAGATCAAGGCGATGGTCGACACCGGCAGCGTCAATTGGGACGTGGTTCAGGTCGAGGGCCCGGAACTGCTGCGCGGCTGCGAGGACGGCCTGTTCGAACAGCTGGACCCGGCGACGCTGGGCAAGGTCGAGGACTACGTGCCGGGCACCGTTTCCGATTGCGGCGCCGGCCTGCTGGTGTGGTCGATGGCGATGGCCTACGACGCCAAGCGCCTGCCCAATGGCCCGACCGGCTGGGCGGATTTCTGGGATACGCGGAAATTCCCCGGCAAGCGCTCGCTGCGCAAGGGCGCCAAGTACACCCTGGAAATCGCCCTGCTGGCCGATGGGGTGAAGAAGGATGACCTGTACAAGGTGCTGGCGACGAAGGAGGGCGTGGACCGCGCTTTCAAGAAGCTCGACCAGATCAAGCCGTCGATCCAGTGGTGGGAGTCCGGCGCGCAGCCGATGCAGTTCCTCGCCAGCGGCGACGTGGTGATGAGCACCGCCTACAATGGCCGCGCGTTCGCCGCCCAGGAAGAAGGCGCGCCGATGAAGGTGGTGTGGAACGGCAGCCTGTACGCCATCGACTCCTGGGCCATTCCCAGGGGCAGCCCGAACAAGAAGGCCGCCGAGGACTTCATCGCCTTCTCGCTCAAGCCCGAGCAGCAGAAGATTCATACCGTGAAGCTGGGGTACGGTTCGGTCAACCTGGGCACTACCCAGCTATTGGATCCGAAGCTGGTGGAGCGCCTGAACACCGCGCCGGCGAACCTGGAACAGGCGGTGCCGGTGAACTTCGCCTTCTGGGTCGATCACGGTGAGGACCTGGAGCAGCGCTTCAACGCCTGGGCGGCGAAGGGCTGATCCTGGAGGGTGGCGCGGGCGGGACGCCCGTGCCATGCCTTGCTGGACCTACTGCGGACAAAGTCCGCTCCTGCAAAACCGTAGGAGTGGACTTTGTCCGCGATCGCCTCATCTGTCGTGCAATTTGCGGGCAGGGCCGGCGTCAGGCGGGTTCGCGAGCAAGCTCGTTCCTGCAGGTATGTGCCGCTGCGTTTTTCGTAGGAGCGAGCTTGCTCGCGAACCACCCCCGCACCACGATCAGACCTTGCGCCAGACACTCGCCAGCCACGGCTGTTGCTCCCGTGGCAGCCCGGCGGGGCGGTAATAGTGTTCCAGCTCGCGGAACCCCGCGTCCTCCAACAGTCGCATCCAGTTCTCCAGGTCGTGGTAGGACCCGTAGCGCCCGCCATTCCAGCCTTCCTGGTTTTCCCCGCGCGGGTTGGAGCTGAACAGCACGCCCCCCGGCTTCAGCGCCGCATGCAACTGGCCCAGCACGCGCGGCAGTTCGCTGCGCGGGACATGGAACAGGCTGGCGTTGGCATAAATGCCATCGAAACGCCCGGCGGGCAGGTCGAGGGCGAGGAAGTCCTGCTGCCAGACCTCGCAGCCGCTGGCCTCGCGAGCCATGTCGACGAAACTGGCACAGCCGTCCAGGCCCACCGGCGCGTGGCCCATGCCCTTGAACACACACAGGTCGCGACCCGGACCGCAGCCGAAGTCGAGCAGCGCGAAAGGCGCCTCGCCCTGGATATGCCGCAGCAACGCAGTGATGTTCTGGGTGACGTCGTGGTCCCAGGTGCCTTCGCGGAAGGACTGGGCGCTGTCCTGATAGTGCTGCAGGGTGACGCGGGAGATGTCGCGCAGGGTCGGATCGGAGGTGCTCATGACGCAGACCGGTGGCAAGTGGATGCCTTCATTCTACGTGGGCTCCCCCCATCCGCCGAGGCGAAAAAAGCGCGGCACAGCCCCTCAGGGCTGGCCACGCAATCACACTCAACAGAATGGTGGGTCCGCCGGCCGTCAGAATTGCTCGGCGCGCAGCTCGAACAGGCTGTCGCTGCCGGCGCGGATCGAACTCGCCAGGGACTCGGTGCGCGGCAGCAGGCGGGCGAAGTAGAAGCGCGCGGTGGCCAGTTTGCCGCCGTGGAAGTCATCGTCCCGACCCAGGCTGGCCTGCGCCATGCGTGCCCAGAGGTAGGCATAGGCGGTGTAGCCGAACAGGTGCAGGTACTCCACCGAGGCGGCGCCGATCTCCTGCGGCGCACTGGCGGCGCGTTCGCGCACGTGGCGGGTGACGGATTCGAGCAGGTCCAGCGCATCCAGCAGCGGCGCGGTGAAGGCGCTCATGGCCACCCCGTCGGCGGCATCGGCGAAGGCGCGGATTTCCCCGGCGAACAGGGCGAGCGCCTGGCCGCCGTCGGCGATCACCTTGCGGCCCAGCAGGTCCAGCGCCTGGATGCCATTGGTGCCTTCGTAGATCTGCGCGATGCGCACGTCGCGCACCAGCTGTTCCTGGCCCCATTCGCGGATGAAACCGTGGCCGCCGAACACCTGCTGGCCGTGGATGCAGCTTTCCAGCCCGGTGTCGGTGAAGAAGGCCTTGGCGACCGGCGTCAGCAGCGCCACCAGCGCCTGGGCGGCGTCGCGTTCGGCGGCGTCTTCGGCGTACTTGGCCACGTCCAGCTGCTGGCCGACGTAGGTGGAGAAGGCCCGGCCGCCTTCGGTCAGGGCCTTCATGGTCAGCAGCATGCGGCGCACGTCGGGGTGCACGATGATCGGGTCGGCGACCTTGTCCTTGGCCACCGGGCCTGTGGCGGCACGGCTCTGCAGGCGCTCGCGGGCGTAGCTGACGGCGCTCTGGTAGGACATCTCGGCGCAACCGATGCCCTGGATGCCGATGGACAGGCGCTCGTAGTTCATCATGGTGAACATCGCCGCCAGCCCCTTGTTCAGTTCGCCCACCAGCCAGCCGGTCGCGCCGTCGAAGTTCATGACGCAGGTGGCGGAGGCCTTGATGCCCATCTTGTGCTCGACCGAGCCGCAGGACACGGCGTTGCGTGCGCCGAGCGAGCCGTCGGCCTGTACCAGGAATTTCGGCACGAGGAACAGAGAGATGCCGCGCGAGCCGGCGGGGGCGTCGGGCAGCTTGGCCAGCACCAGGTGGACGATGTTGTCGGTGAGGTCCTGCTCGCCGCCGGTGATGAAGATCTTGGTGCCGGTGACGCGATAACTGCCATCGGCCTGCGGCTCGGCGCGGGTGCGGATCAGTCCCAGGTCGGTGCCGGCCTGCGGCTCGGTCAGGCACATGGAGCCGGCCCATTTGCCGGCATACATCTTCGGCAGGTAGGAGGTCTTGAGCGCTTCGTCGGCGTGGGCGTCCAGCGCCAGGCAGGCGCCGGCCGAGAGGGTGGAGTACAGGCTGAAGCTGGCGTTGGCGCCGTACATCATTTCCTCGAACTGCACCGAGAGCATCTTCGGCATGCCCATGCCGCCGTACGCGGGGTTGCCCGCCAGGCCGACCCAGCCGCCCTCGGCATAGGTCGCGTAGGCCTCGCGGAAGCCGACGGGCGTGTGCACGGCGCCGTTGGCGAACCGCACGCCTTCCTCATCGCCGCTGCGGTTGAGCGGGGCGAGCAGGCCGCCGGTGATCTTCGCCGCCTCTTCGAGGATGGCGTCGGCGGTGTCGGCGTCGATGCGCTCGGCCAGCGCCGGCAGGCGCGCCCAGAGGGCGGGGGCGTCGAACACTTCGTCGAGCAGGAAGCGCATGTCGCGCAGGGGAGCGTTGTAGTCGGGCATGGCGAACTCCGGCGCTCCCCGCTGCGGGGAGCGCACGATGGCTGGCGGAGGGTGGGGTCAGAGGGCGTTGGCCCAGTCGCGCAGGACGAACTTCTGGATCTTCCCGGTGGAAGTCTTGGGCAGGTCGGTGAATACCACGGTGCGCGGCACCTTGAAGCCGGCCAGGTGCTCGCGGCAGAAGTTCATGATGTCCTGTGGCTCGACCGCCGCGTGTTCGCCCTTGAGGGTGATGAAGGCGCAGGGCGTCTCGCCCCAACGCTCGTCGGCGCGAGCCACCACGGCGGCCTCCATCACGGCCGGGTGGCGATAGAGCACGCCCTCGACCTCGATGGTGGAGATGTTCTCGCCCCCGGAGATGATGATGTCTTTCAGGCGGTCGCGGATTTCCACGTAGCCGTCCGGGTGCCAGACCGCCAGGTCGCCGGTGTGGAACCAGCCGCCGGCGAAGGACTCCTCGGTGGCCGTGGGGTTCTTCAGGTAGCCCTTCATCACGGTGTTGCCGCGCATGAAGATCTCGCCGATGGTCAGACCGTCGCACGGCACCGGCTCCAGGGTCTTCGGGTCGGCGACCATCACGCCTTCCAGGGTCGGGTAGCGCACCCCCTGGCGCGACTTGATGCGGGCGCGCTCGTCCAGCGGCAACGCGTCCCATTCCTCGTGCCAGGCGCAGACCGTCACAGGGCCGTAGACCTCGGTCAGGCCGTAGACGTGGGTGACCTTGATGCCCATTTCCTCCACTGCGCCGATCACCTTGGCCGGCGGCGCCGCACCGGCGACCATCGCGTGCACCGGGTGGTCGATGGCAGCCTTGGCCGATTCGGGCATGTTGATCAGCGCGTTGAGCACGATGGGCGCGCCGCACATGTGGGTGACCTGGTGCTCGCGGATCAGGGTGAGGATCTTCTGCGGATCGACCCGGCGCAGGCACACGTGGGTGCCGGCCAGCGCGGTGACAGTCCAGGGGTAGCACCAGCCGTTGCAGTGGAACATCGGCAGGGTCCAGAGGTAGACCGGGTGCTGGCCCATCGACCAGGTCATCTGGTTGCCCAGCGAGTTCAGGTAGGCACCGCGGTGGTGGTAGACCACGCCCTTGGGATTGCCGGTGGTGCCGGAGGTGTAGTTGAGGGAGATGGCGTCCCACTCGTCCTGCGGCCACTGCCAGGCGAACTCCGGGTCGCCCTCGGCGAGCAGCGCCTCGTAGTCCAGCGGGCTGACCGCCTGGCCTTCGCCGTACTCGGGGTCGTCCACGTCCACCACCAGCGGCGGGTGGTCGAGCATGCCCAGGGCGGCGTGGATCACGTCGTGGAATTCGCGGTCGGTGATCAGCACCTTGGCTTCGCCGTGCTGCAGCATGAAGGCGATGGCCTCGGCGTCCAGGCGCACGTTGAGGGTATTGAGCACCGCGCCGATCATCGGCACGCCGAAGTGCGCCTCGACCATCTGCGGGGTGTTGGGCAGCATCACCGCCACCGTGTCGCCACGGCCGATGCCGCGGGCGGCGAGGGCGGAGGCCAGGCGGCGGCAGCGCTGGTAGGTTTCCTTCCAGGTGCGGCGCAGACTGCCGTGAATGATGGCGGTACGTTCGGGGTAAACGTGGGCGGTGCGTTCGATGAAGCTCAGCGGCGACAGCGCGATGTGGTTGACGGCCGCGCGCGGCAAGCCCTGTTCGAAGATCGACATGTGGACACCCTGTGGCTGATTGTTAGCTCATTGTTCTGTGGTGACCCGTGGAGCACTTGGCGGCAGGCGGGTCGTGACCGGTGCGGCAGGCTGTCGCCCAGTCATTGGGGCGTTTTATAGCAATGTCGTATCTGATATGGAAGTTAAACCTAAGGTGTATGGTATAAATACTATACTCATCAAAGGCCCCATCGAGTCTTTCCCATGCCCCACCTGAATACCCTGGTGCGCCTGGTGCGCGAGCAGGCCCCCGTCGCGGCGCAGGCTGAGGTGCTGCAGCGGCTGTGCCTCGAACGCGACGGCGTGGCGCGTGCGCTCTACGTCGAATGGCAGCCGCGCAGCCACAGCTTCGAAGCGGTTGCCGGCGCCTCGCGTCTGCCGCCGGGTAGCGGCGATCCGCTGCAGGCCAATGACCTGGCCCTGGCGGCGCACCTGGAAGGCCGGCAGCGCCTGCCGCTGGACGAACTGATGAGCGTGCCGTGCTGGCTCGCCGGCCGGTTGCGCCGCGCTGGCTGGGGACAGGGGCTGGCGCTGGTGCTGTCGCTGGATGCGCAGCGTCCTGGATTGCTGTTGGTGCAAAGTCCCGCCGACCAGGCCGGGAGTTGGCTGGACTGGATTGGCGAGCTGCTCGGGGAAGTGCTCGTCCTGGCCCGCCACGCGCATCGCACCGCGCCGCTGCTCAGCGCCGATCCGCAGCCGGCGCTGGTGCTGGACGAGTCGGCGACGCTGGTCGACTGCAACCGGGCCCTGCGCCAGTGGCTTACGGAGTTCGCCGGCGCCGAACCGCGCGACCTGCTGCCCAGCAACCATGCGCAACTGCTGCGCACTTGCCTGGAACAGGGGCGGGCGGTGCACGAGGTGGTCGGTGAGCGCGAAGACCGGCAGTTCCTCTGGACCTTCGTGCCGATGCTCGCGGAGCGGCAGGTGCTGGTCCACGGCCGCGAGGTCACCATGCAACAGCGCGAACAGCGCGAAGCGGCCACGGCCAGCCGGCTGTACCGGCAGATCATCGAGAACACCACCGACCTGATTTCCCGCCGCACCCTCGACGGCCAGTTGCTCGATGTTTCGCCGGCCTCCTGGACGCTGCTCGGCTACTGGCCCGAAGAGCTGCGCGGCAAGGCGCTGCTGCCGATGCTCCACGAGCAGGACCGCCAGCGCGTCGCCGAGCGCACCCGTGACGCGCTGGTGCAGGACGGCTACGTGACCCTGACTTACCGCCTGCGCCACCGTGACGGCCATTACCTGTGGTTCGAAACCGCCAGTCGCGCGATCCGCGAGACCTACACCGGCCAGGTGATGGAGGTGGTCAGCGTGTCCCGCGACATCACCGCGCGGGTACAGGCCGAGGAGGGCCTGCGGCGGCTGGCCGAAGTGGTCGAGGCCAATACCGACCTGGTGCTGTTCGTCGACCCGGCCGGTCGCGTTACCTATCTCAACCCATCGGCGCGCCGTGCCCTCGGGCTGGAGGATGAGGCGTTGCCGGCGTCCGTCGCCGACGTGCTCGACGACGGCCTTGCGGAAAAACTTGAAGGCGAAGGCTGGGACACCGCCCGGCACAGCGGCGTGTGGAGCGCCGAAGGCCGGCTGCGCGCCGGGGCCGGGCGGAGCGCTGCGCCGCTGTCGCTGGTCCTGCTGGCGCACCAGGCGGCTGGTGGCGAGCGCTACTACTCGCTGGTGGCCCGCGACATGACCGAGCGCGAACTGCGCGAAAACCAGCAGCGCCGGCATCAGGAAGAACTGGCCCACACCGCGCGCCTGGTGACCCTGGGCGAGCTGGCCTCGGGCATCGCCCACGAGATGAACCAGCCGCTGGCCGCCGTGATGAACTACGCCAGCGCCAGCCAACGCTACCTGAAGACTCTCGACAGCCAGCCGGAAGCCGCGCATCGCGTGGCCCAGGGGCTGGCGCAGATCGTCGAGCACACCGCCCACGCCTCCGAAGTGATCCGCCGTCTGCGCGCCTTCCTGCGCAAGGGCCAGCGGCGCATGCAGGCGCTGGACATCAACGAAGTGGCGCGCGCTTCGCTGGGCCTGTGCGCCTGGGAAGCCGCCGGCGCGGAGGTGGCGGTCAGCGAAGCGTTGACGGAGAATCTGCCCCCCATCTACGCCGACCGCGTGCTGCTGGAGCAGGTGTTCCTCAACCTGCTGCGCAACGCCATCGAGGCGAATCGCGAGCGCCATGCCGGCGAACCGTCGCACATCCGCCTCGGCAGCCATCGCGAAGAAGACGGGCGGCTCTGCGTCTGGGTGGAGGACGAAGGGCCGGGGGCCAGCGGCGAAGCACTGGAGCAGATGTTCACGCCGTTCTTCACCAGCAAGCCGGACGGGCTGGGGTTGGGGCTGTCGATGAGCCGTGGCATCGTCGAAGGTTTTGGCGGCACGCTGGATGCCCGTGCGGTGGCCACCGGCGGTCTGCGCCTGGCGTGCCGGCTACCGGCGGGAGGAAGAGGGCAATGACGGAGACAACGATGGAACGGGCAGTGGTGTACGTGGTGGACGATGACCGGGGCATGCTCGACTCGACGGTCTGGCTGCTGGAGTCGGTCGGCCTGAAGGCGCTGCCGTTCACCAGCGGCCGCGAGTTCCTCGACGCTTGCCCGGCCGACGCCCACGCCTGCGTACTGCTCGACGTGCGCATGCCCGGTCTGGGCGGCCTGGCGGTGCAGGAGGAGATGCGCCAGCGCGGTGTCGAGCTGCCGGTGATCTTCGTCAGCGGCCACGCCGACGTGCCCATCGTGATCCGCGCTTTCAAGGCCGGCGCGGTGGATTTCATCGAGAAGCCCTACAACGAGCAACTGTTGCTCGACAGCGTGCAGCAGGCGCTCAGCTCCCGCGAACGCCAGCATGCCTCGCGCTCCGGACTGGGGGAGCTGGAGGAGCGCCTCGCCGCCCTGACGCCCCGCGAGCGCGATGTATTCCTGCCGCTGGTGCGCGGCTACACCAGCCGCGAAGTGGCCGAGCAACTGGAGATCAGCGTGAAGACCGTGGACCTGTACCGCGCGCGGGTGATGAGGCGCATGCAGGCCGGGACCCTGTCCGACCTGGTAGGCATGGCCATTGCCGCCGGACTGGTCGACCCCCTGCAACTGCGCCCCATGTAGGGGGAGCAGGCTCGCTTGGGGCTGTCGGGGGTGGAGGGATCGTCCTACGGCTCCCCCAGGGCCGTTGTTTCCACGGACAGAAAACTGTCGCCCCGCAGGAGTGGACTTTGTCCGCGGTCCGCCGGCAAGGCCGGCGTCAGGCGGTCTGCGCGGGTGCCGGGCGGTTCGCGAGCAAGGGGGCGCTGGAAAGTGGGTCCTGGGACGGGGTGGTCTTCCACGTCGCGCTCTGAGCGTTATCCTCCGCACTGCCTGGCACAAGGAGAACGGCATGCGGTACGACGTCATCCAGCCCCATCGCGGTGAGTTTCCCGAGCCGATCGCTTTCACCCGGGGCACGATGCTGAGGGTGGGGGAGCGCTATGAGGGCGAGGCAGGCTGGCAGGACTGGTATTTCTGTTCGACGCCTGGGCAGGAGGATGGCTGGGTGCCGGCGCAGGTCTTCCGGCTGACGGCTCCGGGTGTCGCAATGGCCCTGGAGGACTACAGCGCCCGCGAACTCGATGTCGAGGTCGGCGAGCGGCTGGAGGGCGCCAGGGTGCTGGGGGGCTGGTGCTGGTGCAGTCGGACTGGCGGCGAGTCCGGCTGGGTGCCGCTGGCGTGCCTGCGCGCTTCGCCCGATCGAGCCTGATGGGCGCGCCGCTCCGGACCTGTTCGATTCAGGTCTTGTAGCGGCGCCCGGCATACTGCTTCAGCCAGGCCATGATTCCGCGTTGCGGCACCGCCACCGGTTGCTCCACCAGCAGCGCGGCGCTGGCCTTCTGGCGGAAGTCGAGCAGCCGGGTCATGGCTTCGGCGATCTCCTGGCGGGCTTCCAGGCAGGGGGCGAGCACGGCCTTGTCCAGGCGATAGACCGCGCCGTCGCTGAGGGCGGTGAACTGCGCGTGCCAGGCGGAGCCGGTCAGCACGCCGGCTTCGCCGATCACCTCGCCGGGGCCCATGCGGCCGGCTTCGAGGGTCTGTCCGTCGCGAGGCAGGGTGACGCTGATCACGCCGGTGTCGATGATCAGCAACTGCTCGCTGACATCGCCGACCGCCAGCAGTACGTCGCCGGCCTTGAAGGGCCGGCGCTGCATGGACGCCGCCAGTTCGTCGCGTTCGGCGTCGGCCAGGGCGTCGAACAGGCCGGAGCGCACCAGCAGCGCGCGGGCGCGGGAGGCGTGTTCGCGGGCAGGTACGTCGGCATCGCTGAGCGGTTCGATGCCGGCGGCCTGCAGGTGGCGGAAGGCCAGGTCGTAGAGCTGGTTGCGCGCCTCGCGCTTCTCGCTCATGGCGGCGACGAATCCGCTCATTTCGTACTCCACGCCCTCGGGGGCGGACTTGCGCACGCTCACCGTCGGCGCCGGGCTGGTCAGCAGCATGCGGCAGCCGCCCAGGGCGCGCTCCAGCGCGTCGATGGCCTTGCGCGGACGCACCCGCGGGCTGAGGGTGAGGCTCAGGCTCAAGCCATAGAGGTTCGCCGGCCGGCTGAGGTTGAGCAGCTTGGCCTTGGCCGCCAGGGAGTTGGGCACCACCGCCAGGCTGCCCTGGCCGGTTTGCAGGTAGGTGGAACGCCAGTCGATCTCCACCACCTTGCCTTCGATGCCATCGATGGAGATCCAGTCGTCCAGCTGGTACGGCTTGGTGGTGTTGAGCACGATGCCGGAGAACACGTCGCTCAAGGTGCTTTGCAGCGCCAGGCCAAGGACGATGGCGACCACCCCGGAGGTGGCCAGCAGGCCCTTCACCGGCAGCTCCAGCACGTAGCCGGCGGCGGCGATGCTGGCGATGAGGAAGATCAGCGCGCCGACCACGTCCTGTAGCAGCCGCCCGGCGTGGCCGACGCGCTGCACCAGGAGGAAGCCGAGCACCACGGTCAGGCAGCGCGCGGCGAACATCCACCAGAGGATCTGCACGCCGGTGGCGACCATGTGGCTGGGCAGGTCGTCGGCCCAGGGCGCGGCGCGCAGCGGGTTCATCCCGGCGTTGAACAGCAGCAGGCTGAACAGCAGGAAACAGAGCACGCGCAGCGCCAGGCGCCAGTGCGAATGAGCCGTGCCGGCCAGGCGCCAGAGCAGCAGGTCGAGCAGCAACAGCGTCGGGGCGGCGAACAGGGGGTGCTGGATGAGCAGGGCGGGCATCGCGCCTCTCCGTGGGACGATGCGCAAAAGATGGCACAGAAATGCGCTTCTGGCAGCCGGCTCAGCCTGCGTTGGGGTGACGCCGCAGCTCGGTCCAGTCCGGGACTTCGATTTCGCCGGCGATCCACGGCGAGCGACTGTGATTGTCGAACAGCACCAGCGTTTCGCCGTACTCGGGCGTTTCGCCTTCGGGCTTGTCGAGGTTTTCCATCAGGCGGTCGAAGCACTCGCTGTGGGTCACCAGCACCAGGTTGCGGTGGGTGGTCTTGTGCCGGCGGATATGGCCCAGCAGGTCGTTGTCCTTGCAGGTGAAGAGCCAGTCCTGGCGCGTCACGCTGTAGTCGAACATCAGGTCCGCCGTCTGCGCGGTGCGGGTCAGCGGGCTGCTGTAGATGTCCGTGGCGGCGAGGCCGTAGCGGCTGATGGCCTGGCCCAGGCCCTTGGCCAACTGGGCGGCACGGACGGTGATGCCGTCGGCCGCACCCAGGCAGGGTGCGCTGGAACGGTCGCAGCGCTCCAGGTGGCGGATCAGCAGGATCACCCGGCCCTGCATCCAGCGGTGCTGGAAGGCGCTACGGTCGGGGTTGTCCAGTGATTCGGGGAGGATCGAGCGCCAGGACGATGCCGATCAGCAGGAGGAGGGCCAGGTACGGGCTTCTGGCGATGGATCGTACGGCGTGTGTGGGGTTCACAGCGATCCCTGGTCAGAGTGTGAATGGACTCATGTTGACCGGGATGAGTGACAAACGTGCTACGAGTCGGTGCTGCCTTGGCTTCCTAAGGCTTGGACTCCTCCACGCTGACCGTGGCCGTGGTGCCGGCGCGCAGGCGGTCGCGCCCGGCGTAGGCGGGGTCGATGGCGATGCGCACGGGGATGCGCTGGGCCAGCTTGACCCAGGTGTAGGTCGGGTTGATGTTGGCCAGCAGGCGACTGCCGGGCAGGTTTTCGCGGTCGGTGATGGCGAAGGCGATGCTTTCCACGGTGCCGTCGAAGCGTTCTCCGCTCATCAGTTCGACATGGACCCGGTCGCCTTCGTGGATGCGCGGCAGCTTGGTTTCCTCGAAGTAGCCGCTGACGTGGAAGGAGTCGCTGTCGACCACCGCGACCAGCGCGTTGCCGGCGGTGGCGTAGTCGCCGGCGCGGGTCAGCAGGTTGGTCACGTAGCCGTTCACCGGCGCCAGTACGCGGGTGCGCTCAAGGTCCAGGCGCGCCTGGCGCAGCGCCGCTTCGGCCAGGCTGACGTTGGCCTGCGCCAGGTCCAGGTTGGCCTGTTCGCGGAGCAACTGGGCCTCGGCCACGGCCACGTCGGTGCTGGCTTTTTCCCATTCCTCGTTGGAGATCGCCGAGCGCGCCTTCAGCTCCCGCCGGCGGATTTCCTCGCTCCGCCGCTGGTGCAGCAGCGCCTGGTTGGCGACGATGGCCGCCCGCGACTGGCCCAGCGCCGCCCGCGCCACTTCCACCGCGCGCTCGGCGTGCTGCACCGCCAGCTCGTAGCGGGCGGGGTCGATCTGCAGCAGCAGGTCGCCCTTGTTCACGTGCTGGTTGTCCTGCACGCGCAGGTCGACGATGCGCCCGGTGACGTCCGCCGACAGCGACACCACCTCGGCCCGCACGCGGGCGTCGCGGGTCCAGGGCGCGCGGGTGTAATAGACCCAGGCGTAGCTGCCCAGCACCAGGGCGAGCGCCACGACGGCGAGAGTGGTCAGTGGCGCAAGCGCCTTGCGAATGTCAAACATGTCAGTGCAGTGTCCCCATGAGCAGGATCAGGCTAGCGCAGATGCAGGCGTAGAGCGCGCCTTCGAAGAGTGCTTCGTGCCAGACCCGGTGCAGCACGCCCAGGCGGCGCAGCGTCCAGTCCAGCAGCAGGAAGATCGGCAGGGCCAGCAACAGGGCCTGGGCCAGCGGCGGCAGGTAGACGCCGCCGACTTCGATATCAACGGGCATGCAGCGGCTGTTCCCCGTGGTCGTCGTGGAAGGGGGCCGCTTCGCTGTAGAGGTCGCGGAAGCGTTCCAGCAGGGCGGCGGCGACCAGCAGCGCCACGCCGCTGACGAACACCGGACGCAGGGGCTCGCCGCCGGCGCTCGCGCCGTGTCCGTGCAACTCGTCCAGCTCGGCGCCCAGCTCGCGCATGGCCGGCAGCACCCGTTGCAACGGCGCCGCGGGCGGCTGATCGAGGCAGGCGGCGAGTTCGTCGAGCACCAGCGACAGGCGCTCGCGCAGCGGCTCCGGCAGGCCGCTGGGGTTGAGGCTTTCGCGGCGCAGCTGATGCAGCACCACGCCCAGGGTCATGCTCGCCAGGCTGCACTGGAAGCGCTCGCCGGATTGGCTGTCGCGGGTCGCCGGCAACAGCCCGAGCATGATCGCCAGGCGGTCGACCATGCGGCTCTCGAAGAGGAAACGGCGCGCTTCGCTGGGCGTGGACAGCAGCACCGCGCGCACCTCGGCGCGGGTGCGGCGGGACTGGCGGCGCAGGCGCGCGTCGGCGTCGAAGGGGAACACCCAGGCATACACCAGCAGCGCCAGCACGCCGGCGCTGACGTAGCCGCCGGCGAACTCGAACCACTGCACCGCCGTGTTGATCCAGGCGCCCTGGTTCTGCGGTCCCACCAGCAGGAAGGTGGAGAGCCCCAGGCCAATGCCGATCCCGGCGGTCTGCGGGCTGGCCAGGCCGACGGCGATCACGTAGAGCAGCGGGGTGAGGAATAGCGCGAGCATTTCGAAGTCGCCGACGCTGGGTAGCAGCAGGAACTGCAACAGCGCTGCCGCCACCAGCGCCAGCCCCAGCCCGCGCAGGTAGGCCTGGCTTGCGAGCAGCGGGCGGGGGAAGGTGGCGAGCAGGGAGCAGAGGATGCCGATCAGGATCATCCCGGCGCGGGCGCCGTCCCAGGCGGTTTCCACCCAGATCCAGCCGGCGCAGCAGAGGGCGATGAAGGCCCGCGTGGCGTTCATCGCGGCGAGGTGAAAGTCCAGGTGCAGCGCATGGGCCTGGCTCTGCGGATAGGAACTGCTGCCGGGGCGGCCTTCCTGGATCGCTTCGCTCAGCTCGATCATCTCGTCCAGCTGTTGCATCAGCCGCGCCTGTTCGAAGCGCAGGGCCCAGGCCAGGGAGCGCAGCGACGTGGGCAGGCCGTCGGCCAGTTCCTCGGCCTGCTGCGCGGCGGCGTCGAAGCGCTGGCGCAACTGGGTGATGCGCTTGCGCGTGCCGCTTGGCAGGGCGCGGCCGTACTCGGCCAGTTCGGCCAGGCAGGCCAGCTCGTCCTCGCGCAGGCGACGCACGGACTCGGGCAGCGGACCGTCCAGGCGAGCCTCGATCAGCTTGCGCTGGCGCCGCAGGATGGCCAGGCGGGAGGTCATCAGCACCAACTGGTTGGCCAACTGCTGCACCAGCTCGTCGGCGCCACGCAGGCGCGGGGCGTCGAAGTAGAGGTGGCGGCGCAGCATCTCCAGGGAGGCGATCTCGCCCAGCAGTTGCTTCTGCCGCTGCTGGAAATCCTCTTCCAGCTCCTCGCCGCGGATCACCGCCGCCGCGTGCACGGCGATCAGGCGGATCAACTGGTCGACCTTGGCGAAGTAACCCCGCGCCACGCTCTGCGGCCGGGCGAAGAACAGACTGACCAGGGTCACGCAGGCCACGCCCAGCAGCGTCTCGGTGACGCGGGTGATGGCCAGGGTATAGGTGGATTCCGGGTCGGGCTGGGCGAGCAGCGCAACGATCACCGCGGTGAAGCCGCTGAGGACGAAGGCGTGCGAATGGGTGAAGCGCATCAGGGTGCCGCCGGCGGTGCAGATCGCCAGCCACAGCGCCAGGGTGACGATGAAGGGCATCGGCGCCTGGGGGAACAGCGCCATGATCGCCACCGCCACCATCGCGCCGACGGTGGTGCCGATCACCTGGGCGAAGCTCTTCTGCAGGGTCATGCCGGCCAGCGGGGTGCTGATGATCACCACCGTCATGGTCGCCCACTTGGGTTGGTCGAGGTCCAGCAGGAACGCCAGGTACAGCGTCAGCAGCCCGGCCAGCACGGTGCGCAGGGCGAATAGCAGGGTGTCGCGGCCCGGATGGATGACGGCGCGCAGGTACAGCAGCAGTGGCGACATGCCAAGCCCCTCGATCTCGGCGGGCCGACACGGCGTTGCAGCGGCGTGTCGGCGAGTCCTATCCAGTGTGGTCGAGGAATGACGAAGTTGCGGAATTTCTTCGCGCGTCAGCCGGCGCTGTCCAGCGATTGCGCCAGGCGTTGCTGGATGAAGTCGAGGAAGCACTGGATGCGCAGGGCCAGCTGCGAGTTGCGGTAGTACACCGCGTGGATCGGCTGGCGGCGCTCGCTGGTCAGTTCCGGCAGTACCCGTACCAGGCGCCCGGCCTGGATGTCGGTGCAGGTCATGAAGCTCGCCAGGCAGGCGATGCCCTGGCCGCTCAGGGCCAGCTGGCGCAGGGTCTCGCCGCTGGAAGCGGAGAGCCGCGGAGTGATCGCCAGGGTGTCGCCGCCGGCATGGCGCAGCGGCCAGATGTTCAGCGCCTCGGGCTGGGTGAAACCGAGCAGCGTGCGGCCCAGCAACTCGTCCAGATCGCCTGGCATGCCGTGGCGTTCCAGGTATTGGGGCGCCGCCAGCAGGTTCAGCCGGCTGCTGCCCAGGGGCCGGGCGTGCAGGCTGGAGTCGGCGAGCTGGCCGATGCGGATGGCGACGTCGGTGCTCTGTTCCAGCAGGTCGATGTTCAGGTCGTTGGTGTTGAGCTGCAGTTCGATGTCCGGGTAGCGCTCGCGGAAGGCACCGATGTGTGGCACCACCGCGTGCAGCATGAACGGCGAGGCGGCGTTGATCCGCAGGCGCCCGGCGGGGGATTGCTGGCGCAGGGCGAGGCGTTCTTCGAGGGCGTCCATCTGCTCGAGGATGTGCCGCGCGTGTTCGAGGAAGAACTCGCCTTCCTCGGTCAGCTTCATCCGCCGCGTGGTGCGGTTGAGCAGGGTGGTGCCGAGCTTTTCCTCCAGCTTCGACAGCGCGCGGCTGACCGCCGAGGGGGTCAGGCCCAACTGCTCGGCGGCGGCGGTGATGGAGCCGCAGTCGATCACCGTGGCGAAGGTCTTGAGTTCGTCGGAATGGGCTTTCATCGGCGGGCCTGTTCGGGAGCGGCGGGGTAATTGTAGAGGGTTGGCTGGGCGGAGCGGCTGCTGCTCTGTAGGAGCGAGCTTGCTCGCGAACGGCACGGCACTGGAGCTGCTGGTTGAATCGGTTCGCGAGCAAGCTCGCTCCTACAAAGAGCAAGGAGCCGTTGCGCATCGATGTATTCGCGCTCGGGGCGGCAGCGCTCAGAACGTCCCCGGATACGCCCCGCCATCGAGCAACAGGTTCTGCCCGGTCAGATACCCCGCATGCGCACTGCACAGGGTCGATCATCTTCCAGTCCACCGGGTTGAGGGCGATGGCGGTGTTGGCCACCAGCACCTCGTCCGGGACGGGCAGCGGCAGGCGGGCGAGGTTCAGGCCATCGAGACCGGCGCCGGGCGTTCAGGTCCAGACGGCGTAATCGTTAGCACTCATGAAGACTCCTTGGCAAAGGGCAAGGCCGCCCAGGTCGGACGGCCGGTTGGGTCAGTCCCAGGCGGGCGCCAGGCTTTCCGGGCTGGTGATGCGTTGGTTGCGATCCAGCGTGGCGATGGCGGCCATGTCGGCGTCGCTCAGGCGCAGGTCGACCGCGCGCAGGTTGCCTTCCAGGTTCTCGCGCTTGGTGGAGGACGGGATCACCGAGTAGCCCAGTTGCATCGCCCAGGCCAGCGTGACCTGTGCCGGGGTGGCGTTGTGGCGCTTGGCGATTTCAGCGATCAGCGGGTCGTGCAGCACCTTGCCATAGCCCAGGGTCATGTAGGAGGTGAGGTGAATGCCCTGGCTCCTGGCGAAGTCGGCCACCTTGCGGTTCTGCAGGTAGGGGTGCAGCTCCACCTGGTTGGTGGCGATCTGCCCGGCGCCGACGGCGGCGATGGCTTCGCGCATCAGCGCGACGGTGAAGTTGGACACGCCGATCTCGCCGGTCAGGCCCTGGGCCTTGGCCTCGGCCAGGGCGCCCATGAACTCGGCGACCGGCACCGCGCCCTTGGGCGAGGGCCAGTGGATCAGGGTCAGCTCGACGCGGTCGGTGCGCAGCTTGTGCAGGCTGTCCTTGAGGCTGGGGATCAGCTTGTCGGCGGCATAGTTCTCGGTCCAGATCTTGGTGGTCAGGTACAGCACGTCACGCGGTACGCCGGCAGCGGCGATGGCTTCGCCGACATCCGCCTCGTTGCCGTAGATCTGCGCGGTGTCGATGGCGCGGTAGCCCAGGTCGATGGCGCTGCGGATCGAGTCGATGACGGTCTGGCCCTTGAGGCGGAAGGTGCCGAGGCCGAAGGCGGGTACGCTCATGGGAATCTCCTTGGTCGATCAGTGAGTGGGAAGCGCGCCGGCGGCGGTCGGTTCCGTGGCCGTGCGACGGTCCAGGCGGCCGCTCAGGGCGGTCAGGCCGAAGGCGGCGAGCGTCACCACGGCGGCGATCCAGGGCGTATGGCCCAGGCCCAGGTGGCTCACCACCAGGCCGCCGGCCCAGGAGCCGCCGGCCACGCCGAGGTTGAAGGCGGCGATGTTGAAGCCCGAGGCCACGTCCACCGCATCCGGCGCCACGCGCTCGGCCTGTTGCACGACATACACCTGCAGGCCGGGCACGTTGCCGAAGGCCACGGCGCCCCAGGCCAGCACGGTGAGCACCACCAGCCACGGGTTGCCGACGGTGACGGTCAGCACCAGCAGCACCGCCGCCAGCAGGCCGAAGATGATCTTCAGCGCGCTTACCGGACCGCGTTTATCAGCCAGGCGACCGCCCCAGATATTGCCGATGGCCACCGAGATACCGTAGGCCAGGAGGACCACGCCGACCATGTTCGGGCTGAAACCGGCCAGGTCCTGGAGGATCGGCGCGAGGAAGGTGAAAGCGATCAGCGAGCCGCCGTAGCCCACCGCCGTCATCGCGTAGACCAGCAGCAGGCGCGGTTGCAGCAGCACGCGGGCCTGGCGCAGCAGCGGCGCTGGCGGGGTGTGCTGGATGCTCTTGGGCACGAGCAGCAGGCTGCCGAGCAGGGCGACCACGCCAAAGGCGGCCACCACCAGGAAGGTCACGCGCCAGCCCAGGTGCTGGCCGATGAAGGTGCCCAGCGGGATGCCGGTGACGAAGGCCACGGTCATGCCGCTGAACATGGTGGCGATGGCGCTGGCGGCCTTGTCCTTGCTCACCAGGCTGGTGGCGATGATCGAACCGACCGAGAAGAACACGCCGTGGGCCAGGCCGGTGAGGATGCGCGCGATGATCAGCGATTCGTAGCCGGGAGCCTGCCAGGCCACCAGGTTGCCGACGGTGAACAGCGCCATCAGGCCGACCAGCAGCGCCTTGCGCGGAATCCGCCCGGTCATGGCGGTGAGCAACGGCGCGCCGATGGCCACGCTGAGGGCGTAGAGGCTGACCAGCAGGCCGGCGGAGGGCAGGGTGACGCCCAGGTCGGTGGCGATGGTCGGAATCAGGCCGACGATGACGAACTCCGTCGTGCCGATGGCGAAGGCGCTCAGGGTCAGCGCCAGGAGTGCGAGGGGCATGGGGTGGGACTCCGGGTCATGGAATGCGATGGGCGGCATTGTCCCGACGCGGGTCCTTGAGAAAAACGCGGCAAACGACAAAGGATAGTTGATCTGGAGTCACGAATCGATCGTTCCTCCAGGCATTGCGTCGGTACTGGCCCTGTGTCCTGTACCGGTGTCATGGTCGCGAATCGCCCGGCATCGCGCGCCGGGGGCGCAATCGAACTTAACGCAGGTAACTGATCGGCGAGCCGTCCACCGGATTGGCCAGCACGCCCATAGGAATGCCGTAGATACCTTCCAGCGTCTCGCCGTGCATCAGTTGCGCCGGGCTGCCCTGGGCCAGCAGGCGGCCGCCGTGCAGCGCGATCAGGTGGTCGCAGTAGCGCGCCGCCATGTTGATGTCGTGCAGCACCACCAGCACGCCCAGGTCCAGCTCGCGGCTGAGTTCGTGGACGCGGGAGAGCACTTCCACCTGGTGGGCGATGTCCAGTGCGGACGTCGGCTCGTCCAGCAGCAGGAAGCGGCTGTTCTGCGCCAGCAGCATGGCCAGCCAGACGCGTTGGCGCTCGCCGCCGGAGAGCAGGTCCACCGGGCGGTCGGCGAAGACCTGGGTGTCGGTCAGCTCCAGGGCGCGGTCGATCTGCTTGCGGTCCTCGCCGGTGATGCGGCCCAGCGCGCCGTGCCACGGATAGCGGCCGAAGGCGACCAGCTCGCGCACGGTCAGGCCGTCGGTTTGCGGCAACTGCTGCGGCAGGTAGGCCACCTGGCGCGCGAAGTCGCGGTTGCCCCAGTCCTGCAGCGGCTTGCCGTCCAGGCGGATGCTGCCGCCGCTGGCCTGCTGCTGGCGGGCCAGCAGCTTGAGCAGGGTCGATTTGCCCGAGCCGTTGTGGCCGATCAGGCCGATCATGCTGCCGTGGGCGAGTTGCAGGCTCAGCGGTTGCAGGAGCGTGCGGCCGGGGACGCTGAAACTGACATTTTCCAGTTCGAACATGGGGTCATCCGTAGACCGGCGGGGCCGGGAAAAGCGGGGAGACCGACTCTAATGCAATCGCTAATGCTTATCAATTTTGGAGTTCATCGCGGAACGCTCGCAACGATTGCCTGTCCCTGTCGAAAAGCACTTATGATTCAACGCTGTAACTGATCTGGTAGGGCCAATGGAGTCTGCTGTCGAACGCTATAAACGGCTGGTCGCCGAAGCTCTTGCGCGGTATTTCCCCCGCACCACCGAATACCTGCGCGCCGAACGCGAAGCGGCGCAGCCGCAGCCCCGTGGGCGCGGCAAGGCCAAAGGCAAGGGCAAGGCCCCGGCCAAGCGCGGCCCACGCACGAAGAAGAAAGATGCCGAGGGGCCTGCGCCCGCGCGCCCGCGCACTGCCGCTGCCGGCATCTATGGCACGGCCGGGGCGCCCGACGAGCAGCAGGCCACCGCCATGCGCGAACGCGTCGCCCAGGCGGCGGCCGCCGGGGTGATCAGCCTGCCGTCGGACGAGCAGTGGGCGATGATCCTCGCGCCCGATCCGTTGCTCCGCATCTTCGCCGGCGCCGGCTCCGGCAAGTCCACGACCCTGGTCCTGCGCGTGGTCTACCTGCTGTGCCACCTGGGTATCGAGGCCGAGCGAGTGACGGTGATTTCCTTCACCAACGCCTCCTGCGCGCAACTGCGCGAACAGTTGCTGAAGGTGCTCGGCTACTGGGGGCATTCGTTCGACGCGGCTCAGGCACGCCAGTGCGTGCGTACCTTCCACTCGGCGATGGGCACCCTGGCCAAGGTGGCGCTGAAGAACCCCCGCTGGTTCGAGCAACTGGACGAGCGCGACCCCGCCAGCGAACTGGACAACCCCTTGCTCGCCGGCCGCCTGCGTCCGGCGCAACAGCGCCTGCTCAAGCAGGTCTATCAGCAGTGCTATGCCGAACAGGCTGAGTTCCGCATGCTGGTACATCAACTGCTCGACCTGCCGCCGCCGCCCGAAGCCGGCGAAGACGGCAAGCCGCCGCGCATTGGCAAGGCGCCGCTGGATGCCTTCAAGCTGGCCGGCGAGTTCACCGCGCCGCCCCTGTTCGAAGCCTTCTACGCCCAGGCCGGGTTCATCGAGAGCATCGGGCTGCGCATCGACCAGTTGCAGCCGAAGAAACTGGACTGTCCGCCTCGCGAGCGACGTTTCATCGAGGCGCTGCAGCGGTTCTGGACCGCCTTCGACGCCGCGTTGCAGGCGCAGGGATTGCTGACCTTCAACCTGGCCTTCCAGCGCCTGACCGATCAGCTCGGCGATGGCAAGCTGCCGGCCGAGGCCCTGGCGCCGTTCCAGCACCTGCTGATCGACGAGTTCCAGGACGTCTCGCCGCAGATCGTGCAATGGCTGCAGGCGCTGCACCGCGACCTCGCCAAGCGCGGCGAAGCGGTCAGCCTGATGGCCATCGGTGACGATTGGCAATCCATCTACGCCTGGCGCGGCAGCTCGCCGGAGCTGTTCATGGACTTCGACCGGCACTTCCCCAGCAAGGGCCGGCGCAAGAGTCGCGTGCTGCTGCTGGAAACCAACTACCGCAGCATCGACCCGGTGATCCGCGACGGCGAGCGGGTGCTGGTGGGCGTGGCCAGCAAACAGGCCAAGACCTGCCGCGCCTTCAAGTCGGCAGAGGCGGGCGATCACGGGGTGAAGCTGGTACAGCGCTTCGACGCGCGCAACAACCTGCCGGTTCTGCTGGAAGAGATCCGCAAGCAGTGCGAGCACGTTGCCGCGCGTGGATCGCGGGAGAAGACCGCCGTGCTGCTGCTCGGTCGGCGCAACGAAACCCTGCAGACGATCCTCGGCGAGCTGGACCGCACGTTGCCGGTGAAGGGCATGACCATTCACCGCGCCAAGGGGTTGCAGGCGGAAGTGGCGATCATCGTCGACGACTGCGCGCCGCCGGAGAAACACCCGCTGCGCAGTGCGCTATACGCGGCTTGCGGGTTCTTCGCCAGCAGCTACGACCAGGCCCAGCAGGACGAACAGTTGCGCCTGGCCTACGTGGCGATCACCCGGGGCGTGAGCCGGGTACTCTGGTTCACCCGCAAGGCCCAGGGGCCGACTGCGATCCTGGCGCTGCGGCGCAGCGTGGAAGCCGCGCCGGCTTGAGCGTCGGCGTGAGGATCAGTCGTCGCGGGTGAGGACTTCCAGCAGCTCGATCTCGAACAGCAGGTTGGAATTGGGCTGGATGTGCGCGCCGATCTGGTGCTCGCCGTAGGCCAGGTGCGCCGGTACGAACAGCTTGCGCTTGCCTCCCACCTTCATGCCCATCAGGCCCTGGTCCCACCCCTTGATCACGCGACCGGTGCCGATCACGCACTGGAAGGGACGGCCCTTGCCGTAGGACGAGTCGAAGACGGTGCCGTCTTCCAGGGTGCCGGTGTACTGGGTGGTGATCAGGGCGCCTCTGACCACGGCCTTGCCGTCGCCGACGACGATATCTTCGATCTGCAGTTCGTTGCTCATGGCGTTCTCCCGTGACGCGCTGGCGGCACGACGGCCGCAAGGGCGTGGGTTTTCGCAGGAAAGCCCGGTGTTTGCAAGTCGCCCGCGTCGATCAGCCGTTGGCCATTTCCCCGAGGATCCATTCGCGGAAGGCCTTGACTCGCGGATCGTCGCCGTTGGCCAGTGGGTAGACCAGGCTGTAGGCATAGTCCTCGGCCACCGGTACGCCCAGTTCGAAGGGCTGTACCAGCAGGCCCTGTTCCAGTTCGCGGGCGACCATTGCGCGATCGGCCAGGCCGACCGCGCCACCTTCCAGCACCGCCTGCACCACATGGCTGGTGTCGTCGAAGGCGACGCAGTTGCCGGGGTCGAAGTCCTCAACGCCCGCCGCCGCCATCCAGCGTGCCCAGTCCGGCCACACCGCGCCTTCGGTTTCGCAATCGACGAAGCACAGGGTATGGGCCAGCAGGTCGCGAGGTTCGCGCAGGGGAGGGCCTTGTTCCAGCAGGCTCGGACAGCAGACCGGCACGATCAGGGTGTCGAACAGCCGCTCCGCCTGCAGTCCCGGATAGCGCCCGCTGCCGAAGCGGATGGCCAGGTCGAGGTCATCGACGGCGAAATCCCGCAGCTCGTCGCTGACGTCGAAGCTGAGCTTCAACTCAGGATGCAGTGTGCGAAACGTCGGCAGGCGCGGCAGCAGCCAGTGGGTGGCGAAGCGGGCGGTCAGCGATACGCGCAGTTGCTCGGCGCTGCGCGACAAACGCCGGGCGCGCGCGGTCGCACGGCGCAGCAGGTCGAGGGATTCCGCCGCCGCTTCCAGCAGTAGCGCGCCCGCCGGGGTCAGCTGGATGCTGCGGCTGGTGCGCGAGAACAGGCTGAGGTCGAGCTGGTCTTCCAGCTCCTTGATCTGATGACTGACCGCCGCCGGGGTCAGCCCGAGCTCTTCCGCGGCACGGGTGAAGTTGAGGTGGCGGCCGGCGGCCTCGAAGGTGCGCAGGGAACGGATTCCGGGAAAGGAGCGGCTCATTGATCTTCAAATTATCCTTGATGATCCTTCGAGAAATACTCGTTTCTCCTGGCATCGTCAAAGCCCGATAGTTGGCTCACCTTGAAGATCACAGCGCAGAGGAAGCCAACGCCATGTCAGCCGCCACTCATCCCTACATCACGCAACGCAACGCCCAGCCCGCCAGTGCTGCCGACCTCGCGCCTCTGGCCTTCGCCGGCTATGCCCACTTCACCGCCATGCAGGTACGCGACGGCGGTATTCGTGGCCTGGACCTGCATCTGGAACGCCTGCGCAATGCCTCGCAGCGGCTGTTCGGCCAGAGCCATGCAGACGAGGAAATCCGCGCTGCCTTGCGCGCCGCGCTGGAGCAGGCGCCGGCGGATACGTCGCTGATGGCGACGGTGTACTCGCCCGCCGGGGAGTTCACCGTCGCCGGCCCCGAGCACCGGCCCGAGCTGCTGGTGCGCACCGCGCCGCCATCGGACGGGCCACAGGGGCCGCTGTCGCTGGCCATCGCCGGGCACGAGCGGGTGCTGCCGGAGATCAAGCACGTGGGCGAGATCGCCAAGACCTGGTATCTGCGCGAAGCGGTGGCCGCTGGTTTCGATGATGCGATCTTCGCCGACCAGCGTGGCCGCCTCAGCGAAGCGACCATCTGGAACCTGGCGTTCTGGGATGGCGAATCGGTGATCTGGCCGCGGGCGAAGATGCTCGCCGGGACCACCCAGGGTATCCTGCAGCGTCAGTTGGCCGCGCTCGGCGTGCGCCAGTCGGTGCTGAGTATCGACCGCCAGGACCTGCCGCGCCTGGCCGGCGCCGTGGTGATGAACTCCTGGACGCCGGCGGTGCCGGTGAACCGCATCGCAGAGGTGGAAATCCCGCCGGCGCCGGCGTTCGTCGAGTTGCTGCGCAGCGCCTTTGAGGCGGAGCCGCGTGTACGGCCCTGAGGAAAGTCCGCCTCTCACTGAAGCTGTCGCGGGTCTGTTCGCGAGCAAGCCCGCTCCTACAAAAAGAACGTCGGGGAGTTGTGGTGACGGGGCATCCCGCGGTCACCCCAGGGCCGTTGTTTCTACGGATGAAAACCGTGCCGCCGCGTAGGAGCAACTGTCTACTTCTGGACGATCTGTGCCAGCGCTTCCCCCTCACCCCAACCCTCTCCCTCAGGGAGAGGGGGCAGACCGTGCCGGCTGAGACCGGGATTTCCTCCTGCACCGAACGGTCCCCTTTCCCCCGGGGAGACGACTGCATGGATGTAGGAGGTAGAGCGACGCAGGATGCCAAAGCCGAGGGCTGGGGTGGGGCCGCCCCGAGCGCAGATGTATCTCGTAGGACTTTGTCCGCGATGCTGTTCATGGGGGAATGAGGCACAGCGCTCTCGCGCTACGGCGAGCAATGTCGCTCGCGAGAACAGAACGAAGGCCCCGGAAGCGGGGCCTTCGTGTTCAACTCAGTGGCTTGCCGGCGTGAACGCAGGCTGGGCAGCCAGCGTCGTGGGTTGCGAGTGGGTGTGCGGGGGCCGCCACTGACTACCCTGTGGACGCTTGCGTGGTTGATGGCGGAGCCGCCGGGATGACGCGGGGTGTCCGGGTCTGGCTGTCCGCATGGCCGGTGTCGCTGCCCTCGGTGCGGAGCGAGGCGCTCCAGGTGTCGAGATAGGCATCGTCATTTCGCTGGGCGATGCCCGAGTCGTCGCCGTCAACTGCGAAGGTCATGCCGGCTGGGAGAGGTCCGGTCTTGGTGGAGGCGTCGTTGACGGTGAGGGTGCAAGTGCTGGACGGCGTTGCGCTGCCAGCGGCGTGGGCGTGCTGAGCGTTGGGGACGGCAGCCGCCTTGTCGTTCTTGGGTGGGGGGTGATTGTCGCTGGTCGCCGGAGCCCGGAGGTTGCCCGCATGGCCTGGCAGCGGATTGCCCACGTTCGCCGTGTCGGCGGTGGCACAGAAACCCTCTGCCAATAACGAGCGGGATGCAACGACCTTGGCAATGCTCCCCGGCATGACGGTGGCTCCTTTTGTGGTGCGCTGATCCGTGATCGGCGATACAGAATCGAGGCAGTTGCCGTGCCGGAATTAAGTTGCCTTTTAGAATCAATGGCTTGGAAAATATCGACGTCATCGTTGTGGTGAAGGTGTTTCGTGCCCGTTACACCGGTCCGGGACGGGAAATTCCCGGCGAGGCCTCTGGAACCGGGGCTGGATCAGGGAGGGGGCAGTCCCTGTATCACGCTTGAGACACTGCGCTGGACAGGGGCGGGCATTTCCCGGTACGTCGGGCGTTGCGGCGGGGTGACCTGTTTCACCGGCGTGACAGTCGGCTGCGGGCATCGGCGTTGTAGCGCGGGCGGGTCATCGGATCTCCAGGAACCGACCATTTTTCGCGGGTCGGCGAACGCAACCCCCCTCGGGTTGTCTGCTTCACGCGAGCCAGAGTCCCGGCATCCCGAGGTGGGCAAGTGGATTTCCAGGAGTCCGGGGCTCGTGGGGCCGGTCGGCACCGGGGTAATCGGTACCGCTGGCGGTGAGAGAATTTTTCGTTAAATCCGGCGGAAGCCACGGCCAATGCATTAGCATGCCAACGCCTTGTCGGGGTTCCGGACCCTGTGTCCCGGCCTCGTCGGTCGGCCCAGCCGGAGTACATCATTAGAAAGGGCGTGCCATCGAGCCGCGCGGGGGAAGCAGTATGGATTTGTGGAGTGCCTTCCAGGCATTCGTTCTCGGGGTGGTCGAAGGGCTGACGGAGTTCCTGCCGATCTCCAGTACCGGCCACCAGATCATCGTGGCGGATATCATCGGCTTTGGCGGGGAACGCGCCCAGGCTTTCAACATCATCATTCAGTTGGCGGCCATCCTGGCGGTGGTCTGGGAGTTTCGCCGCAAGATTCTCGACGTGGTCGTCGGCCTGCCTACCCAGGCGCGGGCCCAACGCTTCACCGCCAACCTGCTGGTCGCCTTCGCGCCGGCCGTGGTGCTGGGCGTGGCCTTCGCCGACCTGATCCACCATTACCTGTTCAACCCCATCACCGTTGCCGTGGCGCTGGTCATCGGTGGCGTGGTGATGCTCTGGGCCGAGACCCGCGAGCACCGCATCCGCGCCGAAACGGTGGACGACATGACCTGGAAGGACGCCCTCAAGGTCGGCTGCGCCCAGTGCCTGGCGCTGGTACCCGGCACCTCGCGGTCGGGCGCCACCATCATCGGCGGCCTGCTGTTCGGCCTGTCGCGCAAGGCGGCCACCGAGTTTTCCTTCTTCCTGGCGATGCCGACAATGGTCGGCGCGGCGGTCTACTCGGGGTACAAGTACCGCGATCTGTTCCAGCCCGATGACCTGCCGGTATTCGCCGTGGGCTTCGTGACCTCCTTCATCTTCGCCATGATCGCCGTGCGCGGGCTGCTGAAATTCATTGCCAATCACAGCTACGCGGCGTTTGCCTGGTACCGTATCGCCTTCGGCCTGCTGATTCTGGCGACCTGGCAGTTCGACCTGATCGACTGGAGCAGCGTCAAACCCTGAGACTAAAAGGCGATGGAAAAGAACGGCATCATCAGCCGCTGGGACGATGACAAAGGCTTCGGCTTCATCCGTCCGCAGTCCGGCGGCGAAGAACTCTTCCTGCACATTTCGGCTTTTCGCGGCGATCGTCGCCCGCAGAGCGGTGATCAGGTGTGCTACGTCCCGGGAAACGACAAGCAGGGCCGGCCGCGCGCGGAGCATGCGCGCCTGGCGGGCCTTGCCATCGACATGCCCGACATTCGCCGCAAGCCGGGCGCAGCGGCGACCCGTGAGCGGGTCCGCAGCGGGCGTGAGGTGGCCTTCCCGGGGCCGCCCCGGCGCTCCATCGGCCGAGCCCTGCTGCTGTTGGCGGTGCTGCTGGTGCTGCCTGTCAGCGGCGCGCTGGTCTGGCTGAAGGATGGCTACTTCGTCTGGTTCCTGCTGCTCTATCCGCTGTTCAGCGTGCTGGCGTTTTTCGCCTACTGGCGCGACAAGCGCCGCGCCGAGCGGGACGAATGGCGCATCTCCGAACAGCATCTGCATGTGCTGGAGCTGTTGGGCGGCTGGCCCGGCGCGCTGCTCGCCCAGCAACTGTTCCGCCACAAGACTCGCAAGCTGTCGTTCCAACTGGTGTTCTGGGCGATCGTGGCGGTGCACCAGCTGTTCTGGGTCGACTGGCTCAGCGGCGGTCGCCTGCTGGGTTGGATCGGCATCCTGACGGGGCTGGGGCAGGGCGCCTCATAACGGCGAGTCGTCCTTCGAGAACCCCTCTTCCAGATAGTCCAGCAACGCCCGCACCGCCGGCAGGATGCCACGCCGGTGCGGGTAGACGGCCTGCAGATTCGCCTCGGGCTCGCGCCATTCCGGCAGCACCCGCACCAGGCGTCCGTCCGCCAACTCCTCGATGCAGTAGTAGTTCGGCAGTTGGGTCACGCCCAGCCCGGCGAGGGCAACGTTCTTGCGCAGGTTGAAGTCTTCCGCCGCCAGGCGTGCGTCCAGCGCCAGTTCGCAGACTTCCCCCTGCGGCCCGAGCAATTTCATATGGACTTTCCGGTCGCTCCCGATCGCCCCGAGGATGGGCAGGGCCGCGAGGTCTTCGGGGTGGGTCAACTGCCGTCCGTGCAGGAGCTCGGGCGCCGCCACCAGCGCGGTCATCGCCTGGCGCAGGCGGCGGGAAATCAGCGACAGGTCTTCATCGCCCGGCGCACGGACACGCAGGGCCACATCGACGCCCTCGTTGAGCAGGTCGACGCGACGGTTGGTCAGCAGCAGCTCCAGGTTCACCTGCGGATAGGCTGCCAGGAAGCCGGGCAGCATCTCGTTCAGCGAGGTTTCCGCCAGGGCGACGGGGCAGGACAGCTTGACCCGTCCACGCGGTTCGGCGCTGAGCTGGGCGGCCACTTCATCGGCCATTTCCGCCTCCACCAGCATCGCCTGGCAGTGCCGGTAGTAGCGCTCGCCCAGGTCGGTGAGCGCCAGCTTGCGCGTGGTGCGCTGCAGCAGTCGGACGTTCAGGCGCGCTTCCAGCTCCGCCACGCGCCGCGACAGACGCGACTTCGGCAGCCCCAGCAGGCGGCCGGCGGCGGCAAAGCCTCCGCACTCCACTACCTTGGCGAAATAGAAGAGATCATTGAGGTCTTGCATGGGATTGTCCTGCTGGTGAGACGAATCATCACATTTTTGCCGACTTATCGAGTATTGGCTACATGCGTAGTCTTGGCTCCAACGACGAATTACTCCGCCAGTCAGCTGGCTTACCCGCTTGGAGAACGCACACATGAAACTTCTGCACATCGATTCCAGCATCCTCGGCGACAACTCCGCCTCCCGTCAGCTCAGCGCCGAACTGGTTGCCGCCTGGGCTGCCGCCGAGCCGGGCATTAACGTCACTTACCGTGACCTGGCCGCCGATGCCATCAGCCACCTGTCGTCCGCCAGCCTGGTCGCCGCCGGCACTCCGGCCGAAATGCGCGATGCCGCGCAGCAGCACGAAGCCGCCCTGGGCGAAACCAGCATTGAAGAGTTCCTGGCCGCCGACGCCATCGTCATCGGTGCGCCGATGTACAACTTCTCCATTCCCAGCCAGCTCAAGGCGTGGATCGACCGCATCGCGGTGGCCGGCAAGACCTTCCGCTACACCGAAAGCGGCCCGGTCGGCCTGGCCGGTGGCAAGAAGGTGATCATCGTCTCCACCGCCGGTGGCATCCATGCCGGTCAAGCGACCGGTGTCGCCCACGAGAACTACCTGCAACTGGTGCTGAACTTCCTCGGCGTCACCGACATCGAGGTGGTCCGTGCCGAAGGCCTGGCCTACGGCGAAGAGCCGCGTCGCAACGCCATCGCCGGCGCCCAGGCGAGCATCGCAAGCCAGTTCGCCGCCGCCTGATCGGCCCCGCAACACGAAGAAGCCCCGCGTTGCGGGGCTTTTTCATTTCCGACCCGGACGGCGTGATTTGCAGGGCAGCGGGGGGCTCCCAGCCCTTGCTCGCGAACGATGTTTGCCAATCGCTACGATGCTGGGGCGGTTCGCGAGCACGCTCGCTCCCACACGGTAGGCCGGTTCCCACGGCGGCTCGATCCTACGAAACTGAACCTGGCACAGGCCCGCCAAATCGGGCCTTGAAAGCTGTAAGGCCATTTCAGGACTCTTTGATAAAGGAGGCCGTTCATCTGCCAATCCCGGGGGCTCCGGGCTGGCGCGTAGTATGCGGGGAATCTCCCAGGCGGCGCCCGGAGCCCCGCACGGTGTGCGGTGGAGTTCCGCGGCGCCGGGGCTGGATGCGCGTCGGAGCGGATTGCGATATGGCGAGGCGTCTGTTGTGGGTTCTGTTGCTCGTTACCTTCAGTGGCGGCGCCGGGGCGGTGTCGGGCTGGAACGTGGGCTTCCATCGCCTGCAGGTGAGCGATCCGCTGGACCAGGAGCCGATGAAGGCCATTGCCTTCTACCCGACGCGGGCTCCTGAGCGGCCGCTGCACCTGGGCAATTTCATCATCGATGTCGCCTATGAAGGCAAGACCGCCAATGGCCGGTTCCCATTGCTGGTGATGTCACACGGCAACTACGGCACGCCGCTGGCGCACCGCGACCTGATCCAGGCGCTGGTACGCAAGGGGTTCGTCGTGGTGACGCTGCTGCACCCCGGCGACAACCTGCATGACCACAGCCGCCTGGGCGCATTGAGCAACCTCTATGGGCGGCCGCTGCAGGTTTCGGAAGCCATCAGCGCGGCGCTGCTCGACCCCGGGATGGCGGGCATCGTCGACCCGCACAAGGTTGGCGTGATCGGCTATTCCGCCGGCGGCGAGACGGCACTGATCCTCGCCGGCGCCCAGCCGCGCCTGGACCGCCTGCTCAAGTACTGCCGCAAGTATCCGGACGACCGCGATGCCTGCAGCGACCGAGGCGAGCTGCGCGCCGACCGCAACGACCTGGTGCCGATGGCCGACCCCCGTGTTGGCGCGCTGTTGCTGCTGGCCCCGCTGAGCCTGATGTATGGTGCCCGCGAGCTGGAAGACGTGCGGGTGCCGGTGCTGCTCTATACCGGCAATCAGGACCGTATCCTCGACTGGAAGAAGAATGCCGGCGCCCTGGCCCGCAAGCTGCCGCAGCAGCCGGATCTGCGGGTGCTCGACGGCGCCGGGCACTTCGTGTTCATGGCACCCTGTTCCGAGGAGGAGAAGGAGGCCACTCCGGACCTCTGCACGGACACCCAGGGGCTGGACCGCCAGGCCATCCACCGCGACCTCGCGGCGTCGGCGGCGGAGTTCTTCGATGTCAGCCTGGGCCGCGCGACGATGCATACCTCGGGACGGTAAGGGCGCCGCGCGCCGGAGGTTCCCGCAGGGGCAGACCGTGCCGGCTGAGACCGAGATTGCCTCCTGCACCGAACGGTCCCCTTTCCCCCTGGGAGACGACTGCATGGATGCGGGAGGTAGAGCGACGCAGGATGCTAAAGCCGAGGATTAGGGTGAGGACTGCCCCGAGCGCAGATATATCTCGTAGGAGCAACCTTGTCCGCGAAGTCCTGGCCCCGCAGAAGAGCATTGCAGACTACGGGAGCCGTTCGATTGCCGGCGTGGTGCCCTTCTGTGGGAGCGAGCCTGCTCGCGAACGAGGGCCGGCCACACCGGCGTCATGTGGGTTCGCGAGCAAGCGCGCCCCTGCGAAGATCGGCAGCGCGCAGAAAAAAGCCCTGCACATGGCAGGGCTCTTTCATTGCGGCGGGGCCGTGATCAGACGATCACACCCTGGCTGCGCAGGTAGTCGTCATAGCTGCCGCTGAAGTCGGTCACGCCGTTCTCGCTCATCTCGAGGATGCGGGTGGCGAGCGAAGATACGAACTCGCGGTCGTGGCTGACGAAGATCAGCGTGCCCGGATAGTTCTCCAGTGCGAGGTTCAGCGCTTCGATGGACTCCATATCCAGGTGGTTGGTCGGCTCGTCCATCACCAGCACGTTGGGGCGCTTGAGGATCAGCTTGCCGAACAGCATGCGGCCCTGTTCACCGCCGGAGATCACCTTCACCGACTTCTTGATGTCGTCGTTGGAGAACAGCATGCGGCCGAGAGTGCCGCGCACCAGCTGCTCGCCGCCCTGCGTCCACTGAGCCATCCAGTCGAACAGGTTGTAGTCGTCCTCGAAGTCCTCGGCGTGGTCCTGGGCGAAGTAGCCCACGTCGGCGCTGTCGGTCCATTTCACTTCACCGGCGGTGGGTGTCATATCGCCGACCAGGGTGCGCAGCAGGGTGGTCTTGCCGATACCGTTGGGGCCGATGATCGCGATACGCTCGCCAGCTTCCACCTGCATGCTCAGATTCTTGAACAGCGCGGTACCGTCGAAGCCCTGGCTGACCTTCTCCAGCGTCACCGCCTGGCGGTGCAGCTTCTTGTGCTGCTCGAAGCGGATGAACGGGCTGACGCGGCTGGATGGCTTGACCTCTTCCAGCTGGATCTTGTCGATCTGGCGCGCGCGGCTGGTGGCCTGCTTGGCCTTGGAGGCGTTGGCCGAGAAGCGGCTGACGAAGGTCTGCAGCTCGGCGATCTGGGCTTTCTTCTTGGCGTTGTCCGAGAGCAGGCGCTCGCGGGCCTGTTCGGCCGCGGTCATGTACTCGTCGTAGTTGCCCGGGAACAGGCGCAGCTCGCCGTAGTCCAGGTCTGCCATGTGGGTGCAGACGCTGTTCAGGAAGTGGCGATCGTGGGAAATGATGATCATGGTGCTGTTGCGCGCCGTGATGACGTTTTCCAGCCAGCGGATGGTGTTGATGTCCAGGTGGTTGGTCGGTTCGTCGAGCAGCAGCAGGTCCGGGTCGGAGAACAGCGCCTGGGCCAGCAGCACGCGCAGTTTCCAGCCCGGAGCGACGGCGCTCATCGGGCCGAAATGCTGCTCGAGCGGAATGCCCAGGCCCAGCAGCAGCTCACCCGCACGGGACTCGGCGGTATAGCCGTCGAACTCGGCGAACTGGACTTCCAGCTCGGCCACGGCCATGCCGTCTTCTTCGCTCATCTCCGGCAGGGAGTAGATGCGATCGCGCTCGGCTTTGACCTTCCACAGTTCCTCGTGGCCCATGATCACGGTGTCGATCACAGTGGACTCTTCGTAGGCGAACTGGTCCTGGCGCAGCTTGCCCAGGCGTACGCCGTTCTC
Organism: Pseudomonas sp. MT3; assembly: GCF_054720805.1. Lineage (NCBI taxonomy): Bacteria > Pseudomonadati > Pseudomonadota > Gammaproteobacteria > Pseudomonadales > Pseudomonadaceae > Pseudomonas > Pseudomonas sp. MT3. Next base: position 153,547 of record NZ_JBTVPY010000001.1, on the reverse strand, counting down.
CAGCATCACCTGGCCGCTGGACGGCTCCAGTTCGCCGCCGAGGATCTTCATGAAGGTCGACTTGCCGCAGCCGTTGGCGCCGATCAGGCCGTAGCGGTTACCGTTGCCGAACTTGACGGAAACGTTTTCGAACAGCGGCTTGGCGCCAAACTGCATGGTGATGTTAGCGGTAGAGATCAAGACCTTATCCTGCGGGCTTTCCAGAGGTGTTTAACTGCCTTCCTCTGCTTCCTGTACCAATTCCGTACCATTTTTGATTCTGGCAGGTAGCTTTTCGAGTTCGCTCCAAGTCGGAGGCAGAGCTCAGCCATTTGGCGTAGGTCGAGAGCAACATCTGAACGCTATGGCCAAGCTGTCCCGCGATGAATGCTGGATTCATCCAGGCCGTTAGGCGCATGGTTGCGTAGGTATGTCGGGCGTCGTATTGCCGGCGTCTGCGGATGCCAAGGACATCAAGAGCGGCGTGAAAGTGCCTAATGGTAACACTTGGCTCCTTGATCCACAGCCCACCCTTGCTCCGCGTTTTCCCGAGTGGTCGTCAGCTCAGTGGAAAACCGAGCTTCAGAAATGGAAAGCCCGCTCTCGTGGGCTCAGGGGGCGGCGCTAGGCGGGGCAGACTGACCCAGGGTGGTATCGCTTGTCCTATGACCGGATTCCGGACTAGAATCTCCCAAAACGGGAGAAATGGCGCGAATGCGGGTCATTGCAAAGAGCACGCTGGTGAAGTACTGGGAAGTCCCGGGCCAGGAAGACGCCAAGGCTCCCTTGGAGAGCTGGTACGAAGCAGCTACTAAAGCTGAATGGAAGACGCCGCAGGATGTAAAGAATCAGTTCGGGAATGCGAGCATCTGCGGCAACAACCGCGTGGTGTTCAACATCGGCGGCAACAAGTACCGCCTGGTTGTCGAGATGCAGTACCGCTGCGGTATTGCTTGGGTGAAGTTCATTGGCACCCATGCCAGGTACGACCAGATAGACGTGGAGACGGTGAATGAATATCAAGCCCATCCGAAACGATGAAGACCTGCGCGCAGCTTTCCAGCGCCTGGAGGCCATCTTCCAAGCAGAAGAGGGCACGCCTGAGGCCGATGAAATGGAAGTGCTTGTGACGCTGATCGAGGCCTACGAGGACAAGCACTATCCTATCGGCCCCTCCGACCCCATCGAAGCCATCAAATTCCGTATGGAGCAGCAAGGGCTGACCCCGCGCGATCTGGAGCCCTTCATCGGCAGCAGCGGGCGCGTGTCAGAAGTCCTGAACCGGAAGCGCGGCCTTAGTCTGGCAATGATCAAGCGGCTGCACGACGGCCTGAAGATACCTTATGAGAGCCTGCTGGCCGGAGCTGCCTGACGCTCATTAACGGCCAGCTCCGCTCTCCCGCGCCATCGATGGCGAGTACGACCCGGAAACCGGCGGATCGAGCGGCACAACGCAGATCGAAATGGCAAACGTCGTTGTCCTGCCTGCAAGCAATGGCACGGTCCAGGCGTTTGGCATCAAGTTCGACAACGGCACCATAGTGGAATCGAACCTCTGCGCGATGGTGATAGCTGCAAAAGGCCTTGGCTGAATGCCGTCAGCCGGTGACAAGGCCAGGGGGAGCAAACGAGGGAGTTGAAACCCCCCATTGTCCTGCCTCAGAATTTGACCGTTCAAAATTCTGGTGGGGGCTGTATGAAAATCCTTAACGCGCAACACTCGCTCAAGCAGTACCTGGAGCAGGTCAGCGACAAACTGATCACCATCGCCTCGGCCTCCGCCAGTGAAACCGAGTCACTGATCGAAACCCTGGTGGAGAAGGGCAATCGCCTGGATCTGCTGGTCGGCACCATCAATTCCTTCACCTCGCCGGACTTCATCGATTTCTGCGTGCGCGACACCGATGCGCGCGTCTCGCTGCATGTGGACTTCCGCGCGCAGAACAGCGTGCACTGGAAGCTGGTCCTGATCGAGCCGGACGTGGTGATCCTCGGCAGCGCCAACTTCACCGAGATCGGCCTGAGCCTCACCCGCGACACTTGCACCGTGATCCAGGACGCCGTGCTGTACGCCGACTACCTGGCGAGCGTGACGGCCGTCAAGGGCATCGAAGGCGTGATGCTGGGCGAGGACAGCCCGGCCTTCGACGAGGCGCTGGAGGAGTACCGGCAGCGCCATCGCCGCATGCAGGCGAGCCTGGCGCGCGGCGCGCAGTACCTGGACGGCGAGAGCTGGCTGGGCGACGAGACCAACCAGAGCATTCCGCTGTTCATCTGGTACAGCGACCACTCCGACGAGTCCGAGGAGCAGGCGGAGGCCTTCCTGCATGCCAGCAGCGATGGCGTGGCCTGGGACGACGTGCGCGAGTTCTTCACCTACGACTGCGCCGAGGGCGTGCTGCCCTACGAAGAGGGCGACATGGTGCTGACCGCGCGCTGCAACGGCACGCACATCGGCTTCTACACCTTCGACCGCATCCTCTACCGCAATGGCACCTACTACATCTACTCGTACCGCAAGAAGCGCTACACCCAGCCGTTCAAGCTGGAGGATGCCAAGGAGCGTCTGAAGGAAATGATTCCGGAGTGGTACGAGGAAATGCGTACTTCGCTCAACCGCCACGACATCAACAGCGTGGTGCGCTGAACCCCGCCGTTCGTCGGTTGGCGCCGCCGCGGGCCCGAGTCGGCGGCGGCGTCTTGGCATTTTTCCTGGGGGGTGGCTAGCATACTGCCAGTATGTCGACGCTAATGGGTTCATCGAGCCTGCGTTGACGGAAAACTGACAGGAGGCAACGGACCATGCCCAATCCTCCCGCCGATGAGGTTCCCCCGCGTCGGCGCATGCGCTGGCACTGGCGTCTGCTGACCCTGAAGGTCTACATCCTCTCGATCTTCCTGCTGGCCTGCATGCTGGGTGGCAGCGCGATGCTGTTCCTCAACACCCTGAACGAGACGCTGGAGCCGGGCCAGCGCCTGGGCTCCTTCATTGCCGGCGCGCTGATTCTGCTGTTGTCCTTGCACATCCTGCGCCTGTCGTTGCCGCCGCTGTGCCTGCTGCGCTCGCGCAACCGCCGCGGACGGGAATGAAAAACGCCCCGTGGCATCGCTGCCGCGGGGCGTTGTGCATCAAGCGTCGATCAGCGCATCAGAAGATGTTGACCGGGTACTCGACGAAGACGCGGACTTCGTTGCCGTCGTCGTTGTAGGAGCGGGCGTCGTTCGACACGCGCAGCCAGGAACCGCGCAGTTTGACCGACAGGTCCTTGGCCGGGCCGCTCGGTACCACGTACTTGAGCTGGTTGAAGATTTCGCGCTCTTTGCCGTTGCTGGTCTCGTCGGTCTTGATGTTGTCGCCGTAGACGTAGGCCACGGTGTAGCTCAGACCCGGAACACCGTATTCGGAGAAGTCCAGGCTGTAGCTGCCCTGCCAGGAGCGCTCGTCCTCGCCGTTGAAGTCCGACCAGTAGGAGTTGGCCAGCCAGATGGTGGTGCCGCCGTCGCCCAGGCCGCCCTGGTTCTGGTACCAGCCGTACTGGTAGCCCGAATCGCCGTTGTTGCGCTGGTGCGCGACCATGAAGGTGTGGGCGCCGATGTTGTAGGCGGCCGACAGGCTCCAGATGGTGTTCTTGGTGCCGTCGATACCGTTGTCGGCAGCGAAGTCTTCGTTCACACGGGTGCGGTAGCCGTTGAAGTCGAAGGTCAGCGACTCGCGGTCGGCCATCGGGATGACGTAGTTCAGGTTCATGTACTGCTTGCGGGCGACGTCTTCGCTCTCGTAGCCGTACAGCGAGCCGCTGAAGGTGTCGGTGAGCTTGTAGCTGCCGCCGAATACGTCGATGCGATTCAGGCCGCCGCTGTCACGCCCTTCGGCGCTCTTGCGGGTTTCCGAGGTGAAGCGGCCGACGTTCAGTTCCAGGCCTTCGATCTCCTTGGAGGTGATCAGGGTGCCGGTGAAGCTTTCCGGCAGCAGGCGGGAGTTGTCGTAGCTGAGTACCGGCAGGGCCGGCATCTGGTCGCCGTACTTGATCACGGTGTTGGAGAAGCGGGCTTTCACCGCGCCACCGGCGCGGGCCAGGTCGTCGGCAGCCTCGCCGCTGTCGCCCTGCTTGAAGAAGTCGATGCCGGCGGCACCGCTCTTGCCCCGGCCGCCGTCCAGGCGCACGGCGTACATGCCGAATGCGTCGACGCCGAAGCCCACGGTGCCCTGGGTGAAGCCGGAGGTGAAGGTCGCGGTGGCGGCCTGACCCCACTCGGCCTTGTCGTCACGACCGTGCTTGTAGTCGCGGTTCATGTAAGCGTTGCGGAAGAACAGGTCCATGTGGCTGTCTTCGACGAAGCCCTTGGCGGTGGACTGGTCCTCGGCCAGAGCGGCGGTGGACGCGAGAATGCCCAGTGCGAGCAGGCTGATCCGGTGGTGCAGCATATTGTTTTCCTTGTGCTAATGGTGCAGCGCCGACAAGACGAAAAGGCGTCCCGCCCCGATGTCTGTCATCGGAGAAGTGGCGTCCTGTGTTGGCTAGTTGTTTTTGGTTGTAGTCGGTCCCTGAGGACCGCAGCGGCGCGATGATAGCAGAGGATCGAAACTTTTCGGACTAGATGCTTCAACTGTTGACTGTGCGCCGGATCAGTGGCGACGGGCGCTTTCCCGACGCCTTCGGACCCCCCACTTTTTTTGCAGATTTTCTTCACGAAAGATTGACGGCGGCATTCCTAGCATCCCCTTCGCTCGCCTGCCGGGGATGTTGAAAGCCACGGTTCACGGGCACTTCCCGCAGTCCCGGAACCCAGCCCCCGATGTCCAAGCTTTCTCCGTTTCGCCCTGAATGGGTCACGTTGCTCACCAGCGTCCTGCTGCTCGGAGGCTACAACCTGCCGCTCTGGCGGCATCTGCTCGACATCACCCCGGCGGGATGGTCGGGGCGCCTGCTCGTGGGGGCGTTCGCGCTGCTTCTGCTGGTCTGCTTCAACCTGATCCTGACCCTGTTCGCCTTCCGCGGCGTGCTCAAGCCGGTGCTGGGTGCTTTGCTGCTGCTCAGTGCCGGAGTGGCGTATTTCATGAACCAGTACGGCGTGCTGATCGACGTCGAGATGCTGCGCAACGTGCTGGAAACCGATCCGTCGGAAGTGCGCGACCTGCTGTCGTTCAAGCTCGGCGCCTATCTGTTGCTGCTCGGGGCGCTGCCGGTAGCGCTGCTCTGGCGCCTGCCGATCGCTTACCGGCCGTGGCCCCGAGAGCTGCTGAGCAAGGCCGGCGTGGGTGTCGCGTCGATGCTGATGATCGGTGGCATCGCCTTGGGCAACTACCAGGGGCTGTCGTCGATGCTGCGCAATCACCATGAGCTGCGCTTCCAGATCACGCCGAGCAATACCGTCGGCGCGCTGTTCAGCCTGGCCAAGGGCAAGACGGTGGCAAGCCACGCGCCGCTGCGGCCGGTCGCCAGCGACGCCGAACGCTCGGCCAGTTGGCGGGCGCACCCGCGCAAGTCGTTGACGGTGCTGGTGGTCGGTGAAAGCGCGCGGGCCGAGAACTTCGCCCTCAACGGCTACGGCCGCGACACCAACCCGCGACTGAGCGCGGAGCAGGGCGTGATCAACTTCAGCGACGTGCATTCCTGCGGGACCGAGACTGCCGTGTCGGTGCCTTGCATGTTCTCCGACCTGACCCGCCAGCATTACAGCGATTCCGAGGCCAAGAGCCAGGAAGGGCTGCTCGACGTGCTCAAGCGCGCCGGGTTCCAGGTGCTGTGGCGGGACAACCAGTCCGGCTGCAAGGGCACCTGCGACCGCGTGAGCTTCCAGGACATGAGCCATTCGAAGGACCTGGCCCTGTGCGGCGACGGCGAATGCCATGACGAGATCCTGCTCAAGGACCTGCAGGCCTACATCGACGGGCTCGACCGCGACACCGTGCTGGTCCTGCACCAGATGGGCAGCCACGGCCCGGCCTACTACAAGCGCTACCCGAAGGACTTCGAGAAGTTCACCCCCGTTTGCCAGAGCAACGACCTCAGCGCCTGCTCGCGGGACAGCATCGTCAACGGCTACGACAACACCGTGCTGTACACCGACCACGTGCTGGCCAACCTGATCGACCTGCTGCGCAGCAACCAGTCGAAGCTGGACACGGCGATGATCTACATGGCCGACCACGGCGAGTCGCTGGGTGAGTACAACCTCTTCCTGCACGGCACGCCCTATGTGCTGGCGCCCGACCAGCAGAAGCACGTCGGCATGCTGGCCTGGTTCTCCGAGGGCTACCAGCAGTCCTTCGCGCTGGACGGCGCCTGCCTGCGCCAGCACAGCGCCCAGCCGCTGTCCCAGGACAACCTGTTCCATTCCATGCTGGGCCTGCTGGAAGTGCGCACCCGCACCTACAACGCCGGCCTGGACATGTTCGCCGGCTGCCGTGAGCCGTCGGTACGCCAGGCCCTGGCGTTCGACTAACGGGTGAAGGAGCGCTGGTACAGCACCAGGCTGAGCGCCAGACCGCTGAGCGCCGCCAGCGCGGCGAAGAGGAAGATCGAGCCGAAGCCGAAGGCGCCCGCGATGGCACCTACCAGCGGGCCGGTGATGCCCAGCGACACGTCGATGAACAGCGAGTAGGCGCCCAGCGCGGCGCCACGGTTGGACGCGGGCACCAGGCCGACCGCTTCTACGCCGAGGGCCGGGAACACCAGGGAGAAGCCGAAACCACTCAGCGCCGCGCCCGCCAGCGCCAGCCAGGGCGAAGGCGCCAGCCACAGCAGCGCCAGGCCGAGACTTTCCACCGACAGGCAGGCGATGGCGACACGGAAGCCGCCGTGGCGGTTGATCGCGTTGGCGAACAACAGGCGCGCACCGATGAAGCAGCCGCCGAAGGCCGTCAGGCAGTACACCGCATCGTTCCAGCCGCGGCTGCCGTAATACAGGGTGATGAAGGTGGCAATGGTGCCGAAACCGATGCCGCCCAGCGCCAGCCCCATGCCGTGGGGCAACACCCGGCCGAGGACGTGGTGGAACGGCATCCGCTCGCCGTGCAGCAGCGCCGCCGGCCGCTTCGGCCAGGCCAGCGCGAAGCCCAGAGCCGCCAGCAGAATGATGCTCGCGCCCATGCTGGCCAGCCCCAGGTGCTGCACCATCAGCACCCCGAGCGGCGCGCCGACGGCCAGTGCGCCATAGCTGGCGATGCCGTTCCAGGAAATCACCTTGGCGGTATTCGGCGCGCCGACCCGGTCGATTCCCCAACTGATCGAAGCGCTGCCCACCAGGCTTTCCGATGTGCCCAGCACCAGTCGCGCCAGCATCAGCAGCGTCAGGCTGGTCCACGGCACACCCTGGGTCGCCCATGACGCGAGCATCAAGGCACCGCTGCCGGCGCATCCGGCCATGCCATAGAGCACCGCGCGTTTGGGCCCGAGGGTGTCGATCACCCGGCCGGCATAGGGGCGGGTGAGGAGGGTGGCCAGGTACTGGATACTGATCACCAGGCCCGCCAGCACCGAGCCGAAGCCCAGGTCGGTGTGCACGTAGCCGGGCAGCACCGCCAGCGGGATGCCAATAGTCAGATAGGCGAGGAAAGTGAAGATGACGACGGACACCACCTGCAGGGTGGTGGAGCGGGATTGGGCGGACATGTGCAGCTTTAGATCGGGACGGCGGGTGGGCACGACATGATGGACTCGCCTCGGCGTGTAGGAAAGTACGCTCGCGAACTACCTTGACGGGCTGTGGGCGTTACGGTCTTGCCTGGGGCTGCTCTTGCAGGAGCGAGCTCGCTCGCGAACAGTAGTGCTAGCCAGTTGCTCCGTAGCTATGCGGTTCGCGAGCAAGCTCGCTCCTACAGGAAGGCGACTGCGCATGAGGGGGGTAATGCTCCTGCAGGGCAGGTTGCCCAGGTTGGATGAGAGGATAGGCGATCGGTCGGGGGTATCGGCGTAAACCGTGAACGGTTGGACGCCGATTGACCTCAGGTCCGCCGGAACAGCGTCGGGTAGTCGAGCACCAGTCCATCCTCGTCCACCGTCAGCAGTGCCTGGAAGTTCGTACCCTCGAGGTTCTCGTAGCGATAGTGCCGCGCATCGACCCGCGTATAGCCCTGGCGCATGCGCACCGGCTTCAGCGCCGGAGCCTCCAGGTAGACCACGGCCAGCTCCGCACGCTGGCCGTCGGCGAGCCGCAGACGGCGAATCGGGAAGGTATTGGTGAACGGCGTGGGCCAGATATCGATATCCAGGCAGCCGTCCAGAGCGCTCAGCGTTTCACCTTCGGCGGTGCGCCAATGGCCTTCGCCGTCGGCCAGCAGGTGCAACTGGCGTACGCCACGCTCGTTCTCGACGCCGAAGCGCGCCTCGCGCAGGCGCCAGTCATCGTCCCAGTCCAACTGGTATTCCAACTGATAGGACGAGGCGCCGCCCTCGCCGACGGCGCGCAACTGGCTTTGCGCGCAGCCATCGCCCAGTTGCAGCGACTCCCAACTGGCAGTCGGCACCTGCCAGAGGCCTTCCCAGTTGAAGCTCTTCACAAGACGTCGTCCAGCAGCAGGCCCAGGCGCTGGCGCTTGGGCAGGCGGGCCACCACCAGTTGGTGCGAGCGGGTCAGCGCTTCGCGCAGTTCGGCTTCGCCCATCGGATAGGGACGCTGCATGGCAATCCAGAAGGCCCGCGCAAGATAGGGCGCCGGACGGATGCCGGGGCGGTCCACATAGCCCAGGAACAGCTCTGGGCCGACCTTGAAGGCCAGGCCGCCGGCGCCTTCGTCGAGAAAGTCGAGGATGGCGAACATCTTGTTGCCGGCCACCGAGAACACGCGGTTGCTGCCCCACTTGATGTCTTCGCGGGCGCCGGGCAGTTGCAGGCAGAATCGGGCGATCTGTTGTGGGGTCATACCGGGCTCAGTCGCGGAAATAGACTTCGACCAGATGGTAGCCGAACTGGCTCTTCACCGGGCCGTGCAGCACGCCGACCGGTTTCTTGAAGATCACCTGGTCGATGCTGCGCACCATCTGCCCCGGGCGCACTTCCCCCAGGTCGCCGCCGCGCTTGGCGGAAGCACAGGTGGAATGCTTGCGCGCCAGCGCGGCGAAATCCTCGCCACGGGCCAGGCGCTGCTTGATCTGCTCGGCTTCGGCGGCGGTCTTGACCAGGATGTGACGGGCCATAGCGACGGGCATCGGGATTACCTCGGAAAGTCAGGCGGGATGGGCATTGTACGGGAGCGGTGACGTACGTCGCATTTTACCGTGGGTGGCATTGTGCCCTACCTGGCGGCTCCCTAGAGTCGACGGAAAATTCCTACCTATAGGACGCGGCTGAACCAGCGGCGTCCGCCCCTCTTCCTTGCGAACGGATGCAGTTCTAATGGATATCCAGTCGATGCTGAAGATCCTGGCCACCCAGGATGGTTCCGACCTCTATCTTTCCACCGGTGCGCCGCCTTGCGCCAAGTTCAACGGCGTACTCAAGCCGCTGTCCAACGATCCGCTCAAGGCCGGCGACGTGGCGCGCATCGGCTACAGCCTGATGGACGAGGAGCAGCGCGCCGAATTTGAGCGCGAACTGGAGATGAACCTGGCCATTTCGCTGCAGGGCGTGGGTCGTTTCCGCATCAACCTGTTCAAGCAGCGCAACGAAGTCTCCATCGTGGCGCGCAACATCAAGCTGGACATCCCACTGTTCGCCGACCTGAAACTGCCGGACGTGCTGCTCAAGGTGGTGATGGAGAAGCGCGGCCTGGTGCTCTTCGTCGGCGGCACGGGCTCGGGCAAGTCCACCTCCCTGGCGGCGCTGATCGACCACCGCAACCGCAACAGCGGCGGCCATATCATCACCATCGAAGACCCCATCGAGTACGTGCACCGGCATCGCAAGTCGATCATCAACCAGCGCGAGGTGGGCGTGGACACCCGCAGCTTCCACGCCGCGCTGAAGAACACCCTGCGCCAGGCGCCGGACGTGATCCTGATCGGCGAGATCCGCGACCGCGAGACGATGGAGCACGCCCTGGCCTTCGCCGACACCGGTCACCTGGCGATCTCCACCCTGCACGCCAACAACGCCAACCAGGCGCTGGACCGCATCATCAACTTCTTCCCCGAGGAGCGCCGGCCGCAGTTGCTCAACGACCTGGGCAACAACCTCAAGGCCTTCGTCTCCCAGCGCCTGGTGCGAACCCAGGACGGCAAACGCCGCGCCGCAGTGGAGGTGCTGCTGGGCACGGCGACCATCAGCGATATCATCAAGCGCGGCGACTTCAATTCGATCAAGGAGATCATGGACAAGTCCCGCGCGCTGGGCATGCAGACCTTCGACCAGGCGCTGTTCGACCTCGCCGTGGAAGGGGCGATCACCGAGGACGAGGCGGTGAAGAACGCCGACTCGGCGAACAACCTGCGCCTGAAGCTCAAGCTCTACAAGGACAACCCGGCGATGACGACCCACTCCGTCGCCGCCAGCCCGGCACCGGCGCCCGTCGCGGCGCCTGCCCCGGTGCTGGAGGCGTCCAATTGGGGGCTGGAGCTGGCGCTGGAAGAAATCGAGGCCGAGGACGCGGAAGGCAAGCCGGTCGGGCAATAAAGCGCGGCATCCGTTCAGGGCCCCGGCATGCCGGGGCTTTTCATGGGGAGTGGTTCCGCACGGAGCGTTGCTTTTCGTAGGAACGGAGCTTCTCCGCGATGCTCGTGCGCAAGGCTGGCTGTTCGCGGACAAAGTCCGCTTGTACGAGATATATCCGCGCTCGGGGCGGCCTTCACCCTAATCCTCGGCTTTGGCATCCTGCGTCGCTCTACCTCCTGCATCCATGCAGTCGTCTCCCAGGGGGAGAGGGGAAAACGCTGGTACGGATTTCCTCGATGGAAGACAGTTGCTCCCACGGGCGGTGTACCACGGCAACGACAGGCATGCTTCGAACGGGTCGGTTGGAAGATTCAGCACCGCCGAGCCAGCAACCCCGCAGCGGGCCCGCGAGGTCTTGCCGCAGCCGAGGGGCAGGTTGTTTCCCCGGCGCTTCTTGGTAGGCTGTCGTGCTCCGCCCGCTGTCCGTTCCGCCCTCTGATTCCGTGACCCGATGAGTACCAGCCAATTGCCGTTGTCCGGCGTCCACCAGCCCTTCAAGGGCATCCTGCTCATCGTCCTGGCGACTTTCCTGTTCTCCAGCCACGACGCGCTGTCGAAATACCTGGCGAGCATCTACCCCATCGTCATGGTGGTGTGGGCGCGCTATGTGGTGCACACGCTGCTGATGGCGGGCATCTTCCTGCCGCGCGCCGGCCTCGCCGTGTTGCGCACCCGCCATCCGTTCCTGCAGACGGCCCGCGCGCTGTGCCTGCTGGGCACCAGCTTCCTGTTCACCACCGGCCTGCAGTACATCCCGCTGGCCGAGGCGACCTCGGTGAACTTCCTCGCGCCATTGCTGGTGACGGCGCTGTCGGTGCCGCTGCTGGGCGAGAGGGTGAGCCTGGGGCAATGGGCGGCGGTGATCGTCGGCTTCGTTGGCGTGCTGATCATCGTCCACCCCGGCGGCGACCTGTTCACCCCGGCGGTGCTGCTGCCGTTCGGCTCGGCGCTGTGCTTCAGCTTCTATCAGTTGCTGACCCGCAAGCTCAGCCAGGTGGACAGCCCGACCACCAGCAACTTCTTCGCCGGGCTGTGCAACACCCTGATCGTCAGCGCGCTGGTGCCGTTCTTCTGGCAATGGCCGGGGCTGGTGCATGGCCTGATGATGCTGGCCCTGGGCACCTGCGGGATGACCGCGCACCTGTTCCTGACTCAGGCGTTCAAGCATGCCGCGCCGGCGCTGCTGGCGCCGTTCAGCTACTGCCAGATCGTCTTCGCTGGGCTGCTGGGCTTCGTGATCTTCGGCCATACGCCGGAGCCGTCGGCGCTGCTGGGTATCGCGGTGATCTGTGGCAGCGGGCTGGCGGCGGCGTGGTTGCAGAGCCGGAGGAAATAACGCCCGCGCGCTTTTCCTGTAGGACCGAGGGGGACGCCCAGTCCTTGCTCGCGAACGGATTCTCGGGTGGCTCCAGTGCTGAACGGTTCGCGAGCAAGCTCGCTCCTACGAAGAGCCCTTGCTACTCGATCTCGAACAGCCCGTGTCGGATCGGCCCGACCTGCAGGCGCTGGCGCACGTCGTCGTCGATGCGCGGATCGTCCGGCTGGTACAGCTTCACCTGGCGGTAGGCGCTGATGCGGTTGATCTCCGGCCCGAGGTATTCCCAGACCACGCGGGTGCAGGCCGGGGTGCGCCGGTCGCCGCTGGAAACGCCGGTCTTCAGGCCGTTGAGGCGGGTGATGCGGCTCTTGAAGCTGGGGATCAGGATGGTCTGGCTCATTTCGTTGACCGTGATCGATTCGTAGTCCATCAGGAACACCCGGTCCTGCAGCTGGAAGGCCGCGCCCAGGTAGCGGCAGCGCACCCAGTCCTCGGCCTGCACATCGGTGCTGCTGGAGCGCTCCTGGCGTTCCTGGCGCTCGAAAAGGAAGTTGCCGTCCTCTTCATACAGGTGCACCAGCGACAACAGGATCGAGCCGGGCACCGACATGCAGTTCGAATACTCGAAGTAGTAGCCGCAATAGCGCGACAGGTTCCCCGCGTGCTCGCGCAGCGGGCGGAGCATCTCCAGCAGTGGGTCGTTGCGTTGGGTGTTGGCCGGCGAAGTGCCGCGCGCACCGATCAGGCGGGCGAACTGCTCCGGCGGCAATTGCAGCTCGTAGTCCTCGACGCCGAAGAAATCGCCGATGCGCTTGAGGTTGTACGCCGTGGGCTGGCTCTGCCCGCCGAGGTACTTGTTGAACTGCGCGCGGTTGATCGAAAGCTTGCGGCAAACCTCCGAGATAGAGCGGTAATGAGCGCAAAGCAGCTTGAGATTGGGGCCGAGATTCTCGGACATGCGTACCAGGTCCAGGTGATGCGAGTGGCGCCATTATAGCGTCAGGTAGCATCAATTCGTAGCAAGCCGCGAAATTGTTTCGAGACGCTACGGGCGCAACCATGCGCCCCCAGTGAGCGGGCCAGCCCCAGGTCCGTGCTCCGACAATAACAATCGAGGCCACAGCACATGCTCGACGCGATCAACGATTTCCTGTCCGGGAAAGTCCTCATCGTCCTCATCGTAGGACTCGGCGCGTATTTCACCATCCGCTCCCGTTTCGTCCAGTTCCGCCATTTCGGCCACATGTTCGGCGTGTTCAAGGAATCGATCCGCGGCCAGTCCGGCCAGCTGAGCTCGTTCCAGGCGCTGATGTTGAGCCTCGCCGGCCGCGTGGGCGCCGGTAACATCGCCGGTGTCGGCATCGCCGTGACCCTGGGTGGCCCCGGCGCCGTGTTCTGGATGTGGGTCACCGCGCTGGTGGGCATGTCCAGCAGCTTCTTCGAGTGCACCCTGGCCCAGGTCTACAAGCGCAGCGACGGCGACGGCCTGTATCGCGGCGGCCCGGCCTACTACATCCAGCACGGCCTGAAGCTGCGCTGGATGGCCATGACCTTCGCGGTCCTGCTGCTGGTCACCTACGGCTTCGCCTTCAACGGCCTGCAAGCCTTCACCGTGACCCACTCGCTGCAGAACGCCTTCGACATCCCGGTCCTGTACTCGGGCATCGCCCTGGCCGTGCTGCTGGCCGTGGTGTTCTTCGGCGGCATCCAGCGCATCGCTGCCGTGTCCGACCTGCTGGTGCCGGTCAAGACCCTGGCCTACATCGCCGTCACCCTGTACGTGATCGTCACCCAGATCGAGCTGGTACCGGGCATGCTGACCACCATCGTGAAAAGCGCCTTCGGCCTGGAACCGGCCTTCGCCGGCCTGCTGGGCGCGGCCATCGTGATGGGCGTGAAGCGTGGCGTGTTCGCCAACGAAGCGGGCCTGGGCAGTGCGCCGAACGTGGCCGCCGTGGCCGCCGTGCGTCACCCTGCGTCCCAGGGCGTGGTCCAGGCGTTCAGCGTGTTCCTTGACACCTTCGTCATCTGCACCTGCACCGCGCTGCTGATCCTCCTCTCGGGCTTCTATACCCCGGGCTTCGAAGGCGACGGCATCACCCTGACCCAGAACTCGCTGGCCGCCGTGGTCGGTGACTGGGGCCGGATCTTCGTCAGCGTCGCGCTGTCGCTGTTCGTGTTCACCTGCATCACCTACAACTACTACCTCGGCGAGAACGCCCTGCAGTTCATCGTCGGTCGCAGCCGTACCGCGCTGATCGCCTTCCGTGTCCTGGTACTGGGCCTGATCCTCTGGGGCTCGATGCAGAACCTGGGCACCGTGTTCGCCTTCGCCGACATCACCATGACCTGCCTGGCCTTCGTCAACCTGGTGGCCCTGGCGATGCTGATCAAGACCGGCCTGCGGGTGATGCGCGACTACGACGAGCAACGCGCCGCCGGCATCGAGCGCCCGGTGTTCGACGCCAGCAAATTCGCCGACCTGGACATCGACCACGACGCCTGGCGCGATGCCCACAAGGTCAACTCGACCGCTCCGGCCCACGGCAGCCTGCCGGCCCAGGGCTGATCCACCTCTGGCCTGATCCTTCGGACCAAGGTCTGACACGCGAGGCCGGGACTTCTCCCGGCCTCGCGGTTTATCCTGTGAACTTTCCTACAAGAGCACTGGCATGCGTCGAGTGAAGAACCTCTTCGTCCTCTATACCGGCGGCACCATCGGCATGCTGCAGACCGCCGAGGGCCTGGCGCCGGCTGGCGGTTTCGAAGCGCGCATGCGCGAACAACTGCAAGGCCACGGCGAGATTCGCCTCGACTGGTCCTTCGCCGAGCTGCAACCGCTGCTCGACAGCGCCAACATGACCCAGGCCAACTGGCTGGCCATGCGCGACGCCATCGTCGACGCGGTGGAGCAGGGCGGTCATGACGGCGTGCTGGTGCTGCACGGCACCGACACCCTGGCCTACAGCGCCGCCGCGCTGTCCTTCCTGCTGCTCGGTCTTGAGGTGCCTGTCGTTCTCACCGGTTCCATGCAGCCGATGGGCGCACCGGGCAGCGATGCCCCGGCCAATCTCCTGGGTGCCTTGAAGGCGCTGGAGTCCGGCGTGCAGCCGGGCGTCTGGCTGTACTTCAACGGCGACCTGATGCACGGCGCCCGCGTCACCAAGCTGCGCAGCGAGGCCTTCGACGCCTTCGCCGTGCTGCCGCGCGAGCGTCATGGCGAGCGCGCCGAGTCGATCCCCGTGGCACTGGACTACCGCCAGCCACGCCAGCCGGTGAACCTCGCGGTGCTGCCGCTGTTTCCCGGCCTGCGCGCCGAGCACCTGCGCGCATTGCTGGGCAGCGGTGTACAGGCGCTGCTGCTGGAGTGCTATGGCAGCGGCACCGGTCCGTCGGACAACGAGGAGTTGCTGGCCGTGCTGCGCGATGCCCATGCGCGCGGTGTGGTGCTGGCGGCGATCAGCCAGTGCCCGCAAGGGCATGTGGCGTTCGATATTTACGCTGCCGGCAGTCGCCTGCGTGATGCGGGATTGGTCTCCGGCGCTGGCATGACCCGCGAAGCCGCGCTGGGCAAGCTGTTCAGCCTACTCGGCAGCGGCCTGCCGACAGCCGAGGTGGAGCGACTGTTCGCCCTCGACCTGTGCGGTGAGCGGGTCGACGGCTGAACCTCGTTAACACCCCGCTCAGGGGTGGGTATGAACCTGTAGGAGCGAGCTTGCTCGCGAACGCATTGCACCGGGCAGGCCGGCGTGACGCAGGTTCGCGAGCAAGCTCGCTCCTACAAAATCGGCTAGCCCCTCGCGGACCAGGCCCGCTTGTATGCATCCATCGCGCTAGAACCCCACCATCTCCCCCACGACGCTGGCCTGCGGATCGTCGCTGCGGCTCACCACCGCATAGTTGTACCCGCCCTGGCTCCAGTAGCGCGTCAGCAGGTCGCCGTCGGTGCGCTGGCCCTGCGGCAGCATCTCATGGCGCGGGCCGGGTGGGCGGATGAAGAAGGTCAGGCGGCGGCCCTGGCCGTCCTCGTAGATCACCAGCGCCGCCGCACCCTGTTCGGTGGCGAGCAGGCGCGCGCCGACGGTCTTCAGGCCGACCCGATCCAGCGCCGGCGGCGGCGGGGCGTCCTTCAGGTAGCGGGCCAGCCAGGTGCGCAGGTCGCCGCCGTCGCGCAGGTCGAGGCCGTTCTGGTTGACCTCGGCGAACAGCCGGTACGCCTGCACCGCGTCCTGCATCGGCACTGTGTTGCGCGCCAGGCTATCGCCACGCATCTGCCAGCCGCTCATCCCGCCGATGCCCAGCGCCACCAGCAACGCCGCCGCCGTGGCCAGCCGCGACCGCCGCCGCTGCCGGAGGTCCCGGCGAATCCGCGCCGGATCGAGCGCCTCGGGCACAGGCCCGCGCCCCTGGCCGGCGAACGCGGCGCGCAACTGCTGGGCATCCTGTCGCCAACCCTCCACGCGGCGGGCGTCCTCGGGATGGGCCGCGAGCCAGGCTTCCACCCACTGGTGGCGCGCCGGGTCGAGCTGGTCGTCGAGGTAGGCATGCAGATCGTGCTCGTCGGGAATGCGTTCGTTCATTTCAGTACCCGCAAAGAAGGAGTCACCACCTGTCCTTCGCTCAACGCGCGCAGCGCCTGGCGGGCGCGCGACAGGCGGGACATGACGGTGCCCAGGGGAATATCCAGTGCTTCGGCCGCCTCGCGGTAGCTCAGGCCTTCGACGCTGACCAGCGCCAGCAGCGCGCGCTGCTCGGCGGGCAGGCGCTCGAAGGCTTCCAGGGTCGAGCGGGCGCTGACGATCTCCTCGGGCGAGGCGCTTACCGCGCTGTCCGCGCCGAACAGGCTGAGGAGGCGTGCGTAGCGCCGGGCGCGGCGCTGCCCATCGATGAAATGGCGGTAGAGGATCGAGAACAGCCAGGCGCGCAGGTCGCCGTCCGCGCGCCGGCCGGTCCAGGCCGACAGCGCCTTCTCCAGGGTCGCCTGGACCAGGTCGTCGGCGCTGCTCGCGCTGCGGGTCAGCGACAGCGCGAAGCGCCGCAGCCGGGGCAGCAGTTCGCGCAGTGAGTGGTCATCCAGTGAGTGCATCGCAACGTCAGGCAGTGGTGGGTTCGAGCGGTAAGGACGAACGCCCAGGCGATCTATTCCCGCCACCCCCGAAAAAATTCTTTGGCGGCCTGCGGGAATAACCCGTCCCGCGGTGCGTCGTACCGGCTCAACGCATTCAGCCTAAGCCTGAGGAGCTGGAAATGACAGGAACTCCGCCCAACGCCCCCCTGCGCCTGGCCGCCATCGGCGCCGTGGTGCTCGGCGTGGCCGCCGTCTTCGCCTACGTGGCCGGCTGGCTCGACCCGCAACGGCTCACCCCGGCCAAGCTGGTCGACACTCTGGAAGCCAACAGCGGCGTGCACCCCGGTTACCGGCGCAACCATGCCAAGGGCCTGTGCGTGATCGGCCACTTCGAGAGCAACGGCGCCGCCGCCGCGCTGTCGCGGGCCAGTCTTTTCGCGCCGGGCAGCGTACCGGTGGTGGGGCGCCTGGCCATTCCCGGCGGCAACCCGGCGGCCAGCGACGGCGCCGCGCCGATCCGCAGCCTGGCCCTGCGCTTCCTGCCCAGGGACGGACAGGAGTGGCGCACCGGCATGAACGCCATGCCGGTCTTCGTGGTGCGCGACGTCGCCAGCTTCTACGACCTGCAGAAGGCCACCGCGCCGCAACCGGGCACCGGCAAGCCGGACCCGGAAAAGGCCGGCGCCTTCTTCAAGGCCCACCCGGAAACCCAGGCCTTCCGCGACTGGGCGAAATCCTCGACGCCGTCCTCCAGCTACGCCAACAGCGCCTACTACGGCCTCAACGCCTTCTACCTGGTGGACAAGGACGGACGCGAGCAGCCGGTGCGCTGGTCCGTGCAGCCCGTCGCGCCCTACGAGCCGCTGGCGGCGGACAAGCGCGGCGACGCCAACTTCCTCGCCGACGAAGTCGCCCAGCGCCTCGCCGCCGGCCCATTGCGCTGGCGCCTTCGATTCACCCTGGGCGAACCCGGCGACAGCACCGTGGACGCCACCCAGGCCTGGCCGCAGGAGCGCCGCCAGGTGGATGCCGGCGAACTGGTGATCGAACGCCTGCAAGCGGAAATCGGCGGCGACTGCCGCGACGTCAACTACGACCCGCTGATCCTCCCCGACGGCATCCGTGCTTCCGACGACCCGCTGCTCAGCGCGCGCTCGGCCGCCTACTCGGAATCCTTCAATCGCCGCACCCGTGAGCAGGCCCAGGAGACCCACTGATGAAACCGACCTATTTCCCGCTCTCCCTGCGCGTCCTCCACTGGGTAATGGCGCCGCTGGTGCTGGCCATGCTGCTGATCGGCCTGGGCATGGTTGCCAGCGTTTCCCCGCGCCACGCCGAGCTGGTGGCCATCCACAAGCCCCTCGGCGCCGCGCTGCTGGTCCTGGTCCTGCTGCGCATCGCCGTGCGCCTGACCCACCGCGTCCCACCGCTGCCCGACGACATGCCCGGCTGGCAACGTGGCGCCGCGCATCTCTCGCACCTGGCGCTCTACGGCCTGCTGCTCGCCCAGCCGCTGGTGGGCTGGACCATGCAGTCCGCCGGCGGCTACCCGGTGGTGCTCTGGGGCGGCTTCGAACTGCCCGCGCTGGTTGCGCCTTCGGTGGAGCTGCACACCCTTCTACGTGGCGCCCATAGCGTCCTTGCCTGCATCCTGCTGCTCACCATCCTCCTGCACCTTGCCGCGGCGCTGTTCCACGGGCTGATCCGCCGCGATGCGGTACTGCCGAGCATGACCGGCGCGCCGATGCCCAGCGATCCCTCAGGAGAACACCGATGAAAGTACCGATCGTACTGGGCGGCCTGGCCTTCGCCGGCGCCGCCCTGGCCGTCCCTGAAAACCCGCCCGCGCAGGATTACCATTACGGCCAGAGGCTCGACATCCAGCGCGTGGTGCAGCCGCCGGACCTGAACTTCTGCGGCATTCGGGAGGTGGAAATGCTCTATGAGGACAGCGCCGGCCGACTGCATCGCCTGCGCTATCCCGTGTGGGGGTTGTTCTGCGGCAACGAGAACTGAGCCTTTGCCGCTCAGGCGGCCTTGCGCTTGCCGGCGAGGATCAGCGCGATGCCGCCCAGCACCGCCAGGGTCGAGAGGCCCAGGCGCAGGGTCAGGTGCTCACCCAGCAGCAGCGCGCCGCCGAGCGCGGTGAAGACCGGTGCGCTGAGCTGTACTGACGCGGCCTGGAGCGCGCCCAGGCCGGTCAGCGCGCTGTACCAGATGGCGTAGCCGACGCCTGAGGCCAGCGCGCCGGAAAGCACCGCGTAGATCGCACCGTGCAGGTCGAGATCGAGCTTCATCGACAGCGCCAGGCACATCGCGGCGGCCAGCGGCACGCTGCGCAGGAAGTTGCCGGTGGTGGCCGCCAGCGGATCGCCGCCACGCCGCCCGCGCAGGCTGTACAGTGCCCAGGCCAGACCCGCGAGGATCATCAGCGCCGCACTGCCCATCGGCGGCGCACTGGCACCCGGCAACAGCAGCACGACGATCCCGCCCAGCGCCAGGACCAGCCCCGGCAACTGCCAGCCGTGCAGTCGCTCACCGTGCAGATAGCCCGCCACCAGCATCCCCACCTGCACCGCGCCGAACAGCAACAGCGCCCCGCTGGCCGCGCTCATCTGCACATAGGCCAGGGAAAACGCCGCCGCATAGACGAACAGCGCGCAGGCGCTGCGCCAGTCACCGCCGGCGCGCCAGCCGCCGCTGCGCAGGCGCAGCAGAACGGCGAGCGTGAACGCCCCGGAAACCAAGCGCAGCCCGGTGAAGCTGGCAGCATCGATACTCGTCTCGCGTAACGCGAGGCGGCACAGCAGGGAATTGCCGGCGAACGCCAGCATGGCGAGAAGCGTCAGCAGCAGATAGCGGGGGTGAGGCATGGGGCGTCCTGGCTCGCGGGGTCGCGTCGCGTACGCCGGCATCGGTTCGCGGCAAGGCAACGGCCCCGATTGTTGTTCTTCGGTGCCGCGCAGAGTGCCATGAATGGAGGGCGAGGGGATGTGGCGGATAGTCGAATGGGCTGTTTCGGCTCGCTCCCTACAACCACCACCGCAACAGGTAGAACGCCCCCATGCTCAGCATCACGCTGAGCAGCACGTTGCGCGTCCACAGCACCAGCGCCACGGCGACGATGGCGCCGAGCAGGTAGGGGTTGTCCGGTCTCAGGTTCAACTGGTGTTCCGGGAGGAACACGATCGGTCCGCAGATCGCCGTGAGCATCCCCGGCACGGCGAAGCCGAGGAACTGCCGCACGTTGCTGCTCAGGCGGATCGGCAGGCGCGGCTCCAGGAACACATAGCGGTTGAAGAACACGATCAGGCCCATGCCGAAGATCACTGCCCAGACCATCATGCGCGCACCCCCGAGTACTTCTGGCAGATGAAGCCGGCGAACATCCCCGCCAGCCCCGACAGCACCAGCGCCGACCCCACCTGCCAGTAGCTGAACAGCACCGAACAGAACAGCGAGACGGCCACGCAGACCACCGTCGGCACGTTCTTCACCACCGGCGCGATCAGCGCGACGAAGGTGGCGGCGATGGAGAAGTCCAACCCCAGGTGCTCCAGCCCCGGAATGCTGCTGCCGACCAGTACGCCGGCGAGGGTGAAGAGGTTCCAGGCGATATAGAAGGTCAGGCCCACGCCCAGGGCGTACCAGCGGTTGAAGGTCTCGCGGTCGTGGCCGCTGGTGAGGGCGAAGAACTCGTCGGTGAGCAGGAAGCCCAGTGCTGCGCGCCAGCGGCCGGGCAGCTCGGAGATCACCGGGCGCATGGTCATCCCGTAGAGCAGGTGCTGCGAGGTCAGCAGCAGGGTGGTGATCATGATCGAGAAGAACCCGGCGCCGCCCTTGAGCATGCCGATGGCGACCAGTTGCGCGGCGCCGGCGAAGACGATGGCGGACAACCCCTGGCCGTGCAGCGGCGAGAGTCCTGCGTCGATGGCCAGCGAGCCGGCAAGCAGCCCCCAGGGCAGCACCGCCAGGGACAGCGGCATGATGTCGATGGCGCCCTTGAGGAAGGCACGGGAGGGAAGCGTGGTGTGGGACATGGCGGTTCTTGGCAGTCTTTCGTGCAGACAGAGTGACAGAGTGGAGCGCGGGCTGGCTTGAACAATCTTGCTGCGCCGGGCGATTTCCCCGCCGGGAATGAAAAGGGGAAGCTCCCCGGGCTTCCCTTGACGGACGCTTCCCGCGTCATCCTTCAACAGGGTGTCCGAGGCGTTCCGGGCGCAATCGATTGCGCTGATCTTGCCTTGCGTACCGTCTCCACAAACGGCGTGACGATCAGGCTGTAGATCGTCAGGTGACGATCATCATCCCGCTCCCCGGCGCCGAACCGGATGCACTGGGGCGTCGGGCGGGTGACGTAGAGCGTGCCGAACATCCAGTCCCACAGCGACAGGTTGATCGCGAAGTTCTTGTTGAAGTGCCGGGGCGCATCGCTGTGGTGGATCTGGTGCTGGGCCGGGCTGTTCAGCACATGCTCGACCACCGGTCCGGACGACAGCCATACATGGCTGTGCCGCAGGTTCACCGCCAGCGCGTTGAAGATGAAGAACAGGTAGGTCACCCCCGAACAGCGTGTAACGACTGATCTCCCCACCACAGGCATAGCAGAAGGCCCCGCGCAATGGACGCACGGGGCCGCCGGGCTTCACCACGGGAAACCACGGGACTGCACAAGCAAGGGGAGGGGCGAAGCAGGGTAGGGAACTACCAGAGGGCGAAGGCGTAGCTGAAGTAGAGCCGGTAGTTGTCGCGGTCGGCGGCGTAGGTGGAGCGCGAAACCGAGTGGCGCAGTTCCGTCCCCAGCCCCCTGAGCGGACCGCTCTGGACCACGTACTTGAGGTTGGTATTGGTTTCGTGCTCCCTGGCCGCCTGGTCCTTGTACACGCCGTGGTCGCCCTTGTAGTAGCGGACCATCAGGCTCAGGCCCGGGATGCCCTGGGCGGCGAAGTCGTAGTCGTAGCGCAGCATCCAGGTCTGCTCCCCGGCCTGGATGAACTTGCTTACCGACGCGTTGCTGAACGAGTAGACGGTACTGACGCTGGCGTAGGGCAGGGCGGTGTCGCCCCACAGCTTCTGGTAGCCGAGGCCGACGGAGTGGCCGCCGAGGGCGTAGGTGAACAGGCCGCTGAACATGTCCGCATCGACCTCGCCGTTGCGCGCGGCGCCGGCATCGCTGCTCATGAAGTAGCGCAGGTCGCTGGTCAGGGAACCGATTTCCAGCGGCTGGCGATGTACCATGCCGAAGAACTGCTGGCGATAGAACTCGCGCATTTCGCCGTAGTAGCTGGTTAAACTGAGCTGCTTGCTCGGTGTGAAGGTCGCCCCGGCGAAGTCGAAATCGGTCCCCTGGTTGCCCGTGTAGCCCTGGGGAAAGATGTCGACGCTGTCGGTGGAGTTACGTGCCTTGAACTGGTCGAGGTGGCCGGCGTGCAGGTACAGCCGGTCGAAGCCGCGGTACTCCACCTGGGTGCCGCGGAAGGTCTGCGGCAGCAGGCGGCCGTCGTTGTAGACCAGCACGGGAGTCTTCGGCAGCAGGGTGCCGGACTTGACCAGCAGGTCGTCGAAACGGGCCTTGGCGGTGACCCCCAGGCTGCCGAATTCCTTCGCCGCGCGGCCGTCGTCATGCACCGGCAGCAGGCCGGTGCCTTCGCGTCCGCGCCCGGAATCGAGGCGTACGCCGGACAGGCCCAGGACATCGACGCCCAGCCCGAGGCGGCCCTGGGTGAAACCGGATTGGAGGTCGAGCAGGAAGCCTTGCGCCCACTCCCGGCGGTCGTCGCCGCCATCGCGGTAGCCGTCGTTGAAGTAGTAGTTGCGCAGGGTCAGGCGACCCTGGGCGTCCTCGATGAAACCGGCCGCCTCCAGGCCGAACGGAAGGGCGCATCCGGCCAGGCCGAGACAGGCCATGACGCCGGTGGTGGTGAACGCTCGCATGAATGACTCCTCTGCTGGCTCTTGTGTTGTTGTGGCAGCGGGAAAGCGGGAACCGGACCGGTGGGGCGAGGCTGCCGCACAGGGCAAGCCGCTGGACGCGGTCGCGATTCGCGGCAGACACTAACGGCCCCGAACGGGCGCCACAACGATATGAGCGATGCGCATTGGGCTATGCGTCCAGCGCGTCGCAGTCGCCAACCGAGAGAGGAGCGAGCGGTGAATCTGAAGCAGCTGGAGGCCTTCCTGGCCATCATGGAAACCGGCTCGACCATCGGCGCGGCCACGCGCCTGGGTCTGTCGCAGTCGGCGGTCAGCCGGCTGCTGGGACAACTGGAGGAGCACCTGGGCTTCGCCATGTTCCTGCGCCGCAAGGGGCGCCTGATGGTGACCCCGGAGGCGGAAGCCTTCCTTCCCGCGGTGAGCGACCTGGTCGACCGCCTGCAGCGGGTCCAGCGCCTGGCCGACGACCTGCGCCACGGCAGCTCCCAGCGGACCCTGCTGAAAGTGGGCGTGCCCAACAGCATGGCCCAGCACCGCCTGCCACCTATCGTCGCGAGCTTCCTGCGGGAACGTCCCGACGTGGTGATCGAGCTGCTCAGCGGCGGCTACGACACTCTCGAACGCGCCGTGCTGGATCGCGACGTGGATTTCGCCTTCGTGCGCCTGCCCACCGAGCTGCAGGGTTTCGAGGTGATTCCGCTGCTGGAGGCGGAGGGCGTCTGCGTGCTGCCCGAGGGGCACCCGCTGTGCGCGAAGGACGAGATCCATGCCGCCGACCTGCGCGGTCAGCCGCTGGTGCTCCTGGGGCGGCAGCGCAACCTGCGCCACGAGCTGGAACTGGCGCTGCGCCGCGCCGGTTTCGCGCCGCAGGTGCGGGTCGAGGTGCATTCGGTCGGCGCCGCCTGCAGCTTCGTCGCCGAAGGCATCGGGCTGTCGATCATCAACAGCCTGCTGGCCAGCGACTTCGCCCACCTGCCCATCGTCACGCGGCCGTTCCGGCCGCTGCTGTCCTACTCCTTCGGCCTGGTCTTGCGCAGCGACGTGCCGCCCTCGCTGGTCAGCCGCAACTTCGCCGAGCACCTGCGCGAGGCGCTCGGCGCATAGCCTTACCCGCTTCGCGCATAAGATTGTGGGGCTCTCCGGCGTTGTTCTAGTGTTCGCTCCGCTTTACCGGCAGACCATAAAAACAACTCGAGGGCTGAACATGCCAACCGTCCATCAACACCTGGGTGACCCGACTCCCGCCAGCGCAGCGCAGGATTCCACCGGTTCCCGGAAGAGCACTCCGGTCAACCCGGCGATCATCCTGCTGGTGATCGTGCTGCTGGCCGTCTTCCTGACCTACGTGGTCGATTCCGGCACCTTCCGCCGCGACGGCATCGCGGTGGTTCCCGGTTCCTTCGCCACCCTGGAGAAGGACAGTTCCATCAGCCAGCTGTGGTCGTTCGAACCACGCGGCAAAGACGACGCGGCGACCCGTCCGGTGTCCCTGGGCGAGGCGTTCATGGCCATTCCCCAGGGCATCGAGAAGCGCGCCGGGCTGATCTTCATGGTGCTGTTCATCGGCGGCATGTTCGGCGTGCTGAACAAGATCGGCACCATCGAGCTGGGCCTGGAACGATTGCTCGGGATGACGCGGGGCAACCTCTATGTGCTGGTGCCCTGCCTGATGCTGGTGTTCTCCGCCGGCAGCACCTTCATGGGGCTCGCCAAGGAATACATCCTGATCGTTCCGCTGATGGTCGCCATGGCCAACCGCATGGGCCTGCCGAACATCATCGGGCTGGCCATAGTCGCGATCTCGGTGAAGGTCGGCTATCTCGGCTCGATCTCCAATCCGGTGGTGCTCGGCGTCGCCCAGCCGCTGGTCGGCCTGCCGGTGTTCAGCGGCCTGCCGATGCGCGTGGCGACCTACCTGGTGTTCCTGCTGGTATCCATCGCCTTCGTCCTCTACAGCATCCGCAAACTGGGCTTCAGCGGCAGCGCGCAGTTCGACTTCCAGGCCGCGCCGCTGGGCCTGCGCCACGCTTCGATCCTGCTGGTGCTGGCGGTCGGCATCGGCTTCCTGGTGTATGCCTCCAACCGCTGGCACTGGAAATACCCGGAACTGTCGGCCTACTACCTCGCCCTCAGCGTGGCGTTCGCCGGCCTCGCGCGACTGGCGCCGAGTGACGCC
Organism: Pseudomonas sp. MT3; assembly: GCF_054720805.1. Taxonomy (NCBI): domain Bacteria; kingdom Pseudomonadati; phylum Pseudomonadota; class Gammaproteobacteria; order Pseudomonadales; family Pseudomonadaceae; genus Pseudomonas; species Pseudomonas sp. MT3. The sequence continues at coordinate 128,480 of NZ_JBTVPY010000001.1, read as the reverse complement.
GCGGCGGCGTTCGTCGACGGCATGAAGAAGGTGCTGATGGCCGGCGTGCTGATCGGCCTGGCGACGGCGGTGGAGATCATCCTCAGCACCGGGCAGGTTCTCGACAGCATCGTCCAGGGCCTGTCCTCGCTGATGGGCGACCACGGTTCGCTGGTTTCCGCCTACGGCATGTTCTTCGCCCAGCTCGGCCTGGACGTGCTGATCCCGTCCACTTCGGGGCAGGCGGCCGTGACCATGCCGATCTTCGGGCCCCTCGGCCAGCTGTCCGGGGTCAGCGCGCAGAGCACCGTCTACGCCTTCCTGCTCGGCAACGGCCTGACCAACCTGATCACGCCGACTTCCAGCGGGCTGCTGGTCCTGCTCGCCACCGCCCAGGTCGGCTGGGGCCAATGGGCGCGCTTCGTACTGCCGCTGTTCCTGGTCTTCCTCGTGATCGCCCTCGTCCTGCTCAGCGTCGCCGTGTCCATCGGTTACTGAGCCCGTTCCACCGACTTCGAGCGTTACCCATGCAGATACTCAAGGACCGCATGGTCAGGATGCGCGACGGCGTGCGCCTGGCCACCGACATCTATTTGCCCGCCGTTGGCGTAGGCCCCTGGCCGGTGGTGATCGAGCGCACGCCGTATGACAAGAGCAAGCCTTCCCGCTCGGAAAAGCGCCTGGACGGCCGGCACCTGTCGCGCGAGGACATGGCGCTGAAGCTCACCGAAAGGGGCTTCGCCGCGGTGTTCCAGGACTGTCGCGGGCGGCATGGCTCGGAAGGGCACTTCATCAAGTACGTCAACGAGGGGCAGGACGGCTACGACAGCCTGGCCTGGATCGTCGAGCAGCCCTGGTGCAATGGCCGGGTGGGCAGCATGGGCCTGTCCTATGCGGCCCATACCCAGCTGGCGATGGCCTGCCTCGCCCCGCCCGGGCTGCGCACTATGGTGCTGGACTCCGGGGGCTTCGCCGACGCCTACCAGTGCGGCATCCGCCAGGGCGGGGCGTTCGAGCTGAAACAGGCCACCTGGGCCTTCAGGCAGGCCAAGGAAAGCCCGGCGGCCAAGGCCGACCCGGCGCTGCGCGCGGCGCTGGAGGCCGAGGACATCCACGCCTGGTTCGCGCGGATGCCCTGGCGGCGCGGCGACTCGCCGCTGCGGCACCTGCCCGAGTACGAGGACTACCTGTTCGAGCAGTGGGAGCGCGGCGAGTTCGACGATTACTGGCAGCAGCTGGGCATCTATGCCAAGGGCTTCTACTCGCGGATTCCGGACATGCCGATCCTGTTCATGTCCAGCTGGTACGACGCTTACGTCAGCTCCACGCTGGACAACTACCTCGGCCTCAGCGCCGTGCACGACAGCCGTCACTGCCTGGTGATGGGGCCCTGGCTGCACGGCGACCGCAACATCAGCCACAGCGGCAACGTCGAGTTCGGCCCGGCGGCGAACTTCGACGGCAACATCGCCGAGGACTGGCTGGCCTGCCGCATCGACTGGTTCGAAACGCATCTCGCCGGGCGCCCGGGCGCAGGATTGGCGGCGCCGGTGCAGGTGTTCCTGATGGGCGGCGGCAGCGGCCGGTGCACCGGGGAGAAGCGGCTGGAGCACGGCGGGAAATGGATCGGCGCCGAGAGCTGGCCGCTGCCCGGCAGTCGGCCACTGGAGCTCTATCTGACGGCTGCCGGCGAGCTGCGCGAGGAACCGTCGGCCGCTGACGGCGCCACCCTCGGCTATCGCTTCGATCCGGACGATCCGGTGCCGACCATCGGCGGGGCGCTGACCTCGGGCGCGCCGGTGTTCGCGGGCGGGGCCTTCGACCAGGTGGATGCGCCAGGCTTCTTCGGCACCCGCGGTACGGGGCGTCCCCTGAACGAGCGGCCCGATGTGCTCAGCTTCAGCACGCCGCCGCTGGAGCACGACCTTCTGGTGGCCGGGCCGGTCACGGTCGAGTTGTGGGTGGAGAGCGACTGCCCCGACACGGACTTCACCGCCAAGCTGCTGGATGTCTATCCGCCCAGCGAGGACTACCCCGACGGCTACGCCATGAACCTCACCGACGGGATCTTCCGCTGCCGTTACCGCAACGGCTGGAGCGAGCCTGCGGCCATCGTTCCCCACGAGCGCTTCAGGGTGACGATCGAGCCGTTCGCGACCTGCAACCTGTTCCGCAAGGGCCATCGTCTGCGCCTGGACATATCCAGCAGCAATTTCCCGCACTTCGACGTGAACCCCAACAGCGGCGAGGCTCCCGGGCATGCGCAACACAAGCGGGTAGCGCGCAACACCCTGCATCTGCATGCGGACGCGGCCTCCCGGCTGCGGCTGGTGGTGCTGCCGGCCGAGGCTTCGCCTGGGCACCATCCGTCCCGCTCCGCTTGCCCGCAGTGAACTCCAGCGGCCCGACCGACGGGCGCCGTATCCTCGGCACGCTCGCCTCGGGGCAGAAACCGGAATGGCCGGGCAGCCAGGCGCGCAGCGAGAGCGGCAGGATCGTGTGGATTCCGATCCGCGACCTGGAGGGAGTCCCCGGCAAGGCCGAGTGCCTGCCGGAACCGGAAAGGAAGGTGGCGGAGCGGGCAAGCTCGTCTACGAAGAGCTTTGCGGCCAAGGACTGGGCCGCTGCCCTGACCCCGGCCCTCTCCCAAGGGGAGGAGGCCGTTTGCCGTTAACCGGAGAGGTTGGCTGACTAGAAGATGTAGTCCGTGGTCAGGAAGCTGGAGTCGCGGTCGCGGATGATCTGGCTGATCAGTTCCTTGTTCGCGTCGGTGAAGCGCGTGGCGACCAGGGTGCGGATGGAGAAGGTACGCAGGGCGTCGTGCACGGAGAGGGTGCCTTCGGCGGAGTTCTTGCGGCCGTTGAAGGGGTAACTGTCCGGGCCGCGCTGGCACTGGGCGTTGATGTTGATGCGGCCGACCTGGTTGACGAAGGCGTCCACCAGCGGGCCGATCTGCGCCGGGTCGTCGCCGAACAGGCTGAGCTGCTGGCCGTAGTCGGACTGCAGCACGTAGTCGATCACTTCATCCAGCTCGCGGTAGGGCACCACGGGCACCAGCGGGCCGAACTGTTCTTCGTGGTAGAGGCGCATGTCCGGGCTCACCGGGCTGAGCAGCGCCGGGTAGAAGAAGCTTTCGCGGCTTTCGCCACCGCCGGAGTTGATGACCTGGGCGCCCTTGGCCAGCGCGTCCTGCAGCAAGGTATTGAGGAAGTCGACCTTGCCCGGCTCGGGCAGCGGTGTCAGCGCTACGCCTGGTTCCCAGGGCATGCCGGGTTTGAGTTCGGCGAGCTTGGCGCTGAGCTTGTCGAGGAAGCGGGGTAGCACGTCTTCATGGACGAAGAGGATCTTCAGCGCGGTGCAGCGCTGGCCGTTGAAGGAGAGGGCGCCGGTGATGGCTTCGCTGACGGCGTTGTCGAGGTCGACGCTGGGCAGGACGATGCCGGGGTTCTTGGCGTCCAGGCCGAGGGCGGCGCGCAGGCGGTGCGGGCGCGGGTGGAGCTTCTTCAGGTCGGCGGCGCCGGAGTGGGTGCCGATGAAGGCGAAGACGTCGACCTTGCCGCTGGCCATGAGCGCGCTGACGGTCTCGCGGCCGCGCCCGTAGATGACGTTGATGACGCCCGGCGGGAAGCTGTCGCGGAAGGCTTCGAGCAACGGGCGGATCAGCAGCACGCCGAACTTGGCGGGCTTGAAGACCACGGTATTGCCCATGATCAGCGCCGGGATCAGCGTGGTGAAGGTTTCGTTCAGCGGGTAGTTGTACGGGCCCATGCACAGCGCGACGCCCAGCGGCACGCGGCGAATCTGCCCGAGGGTGCCCTGTTCCAGTTCGAAGCGGCTGGAGCGGCGGTCCAGCGCCTTGAGCGCCTCGATGGTATCGACGATGTAGTCGCAGGTGCGGTCGAACTCCTTCTCCGAATCCTTGAGGTTCTTGCCGATCTCCCACATCAGCAGCTTGACCACGGCGCTGCGCTGTTCGCGCATGCGGGCGAGGAAGCGTTCGACGTGGGCGATGCGCTCGGCCACGCGCAGGTTGGGCCATTGGCCCTGGCCGTTGTCGTAGGCGTCCACGGCGGCGTCCAGCGCGGCGAGGGCGGCGTCGGCATCGAGCAGCGGGGTGCTGCCGAGGATCACCTGCTCATCGCCCTGCCCGGTGGCGAGAAAGATCGGGCTGCGCACCGGGGCCAGCGGGCCTTCCCAGCGGCGTAGTTCGCCGTTGACCAGGTATTCGCGCTGCTCGACGGGGGCGTCGGGGCGCCAGGCCTCGGGGATGTCGGCAAGGCAGGGGAACAGGCGGTCGAGTTTGTTGTTGTCAGGCATGACTCATCCTTCGGGAGCGGTGGGTAACAGGTCTGTTTTAGTCCGCATGGGTGATCAGGTAAATCGATTCAGCAAGCGATGCGACGAATGGGCCGGAGTGGGGGCCCTTCGTGGGGCGAATAGCTGCATTTGATTATTCGCCGGTGGTTTCGGGGGGGATTCGGCGGATAACGCCTACCGTGTTATGCGCCCTACGGGTGCGAGGGCGTGGGAGTTGGCGCGGGGGCCGGTTGCAGCAGTTCCTGCTGCTCGGCGTAGCGGGCGCGGATGTCGAAGTCGCGGGGCCAGGTGGGTTGCGCGGGTTGGGCTTGCGGAGTTGCGGAGGAAGTCATGGGCGATACCTCGTTGCAGGAATCCGGTAGGCGGATGACGCTTCGGAGTCATCCGCCGGTTGTCTCATGGCCGGGTTGCGGCGGCGGGCGCGCGCAACCCGGCTGGGTTCAGACGAACAGCGACAGCAGCAGGATGAAGCCCAGGCCGACCACCGAGAGGATGGTTTCCATCGCCGTCCAGGTCTTGAAGGTCTCCATCACGCTCATGTTGAAGTACTGCTTCACCAGCCAGAAGCCGGCGTCGTTGACGTGGGAGAGGATCAGCGAGCCGGCGCCGGTGGCCAGCACCAGCAGTTCGCGGTTGACGCCGGGGATCAGGTCGATGACCGGCACCACGATGCCGGCGCCGGTGATGGTGGCGACGGTGGCGGAACCGGTGGCGATGCGGATCACCGCGGCCACCAGCCAGGCCAGGAGGATCGGCGAGATCTGCGCCTGCACCGCCATGTGGCCGATCACGTCGCCCACGCCGCTGGCCACCAGCATCTGTTTGAAGCCGCCGCCGGCGCCGATGATCATCACGATGGCGGCGGTGGGCGCGAGGCTCTGGTCGAGCAGCTTGAGGATCTTCTTCGAGTCGAAACCGCGGGCGTGGCCGAAGGTGTAGAGCGACAGCAGCAAGGCCAGGAGCAGGGCGGTGATCGGGTGGCCGATCATGTCCAGCCAGGCGCGGACGACGTGGCCGTCGGCGAGCATGACGTCGGCGAAGGTCTTGAGCAGCATCAGGAACACCGGCAGCAGCACGGTCACCAGGGTGACGCCGAAGCTGGGCAGGTCGCTGGTGTCCGGCTCGTGGGCAATCTGCGCCACCAGCTCTTCATTTGGCTGGCCGGGAATGTACTTCGCGATGAACTTGCCGTAGATCGGGCCGGCAATGGCGGCGGTGGGCAGGGCGACCAGCAGGCCGTAGAAGATGGTCTTGCCGATGTCCGCGCCGAACACGCCGATGGCCAGCAGCGGGCCCGGGTGCGGCGGCACCAGGCCGTGCACGGCGGAGAGGCCGGCGAGCAGCGGGATGCCGATCTTGATCAGCGACACGCCGCTGCGGCGGGCGACGATGAACACCAGCGGCACCAGCAGGATGAAGCCGATCTCGAAGAACAGCGGGATGCCGACCAGGAAGGCGGCGAGCATCATCGCCCAGTGCACGCGCTGCTTGCCGAAGGCCTGGATCAGGGTACGGGCGATCTGATCGGCGCCGCCGGACTCGGCCATCATCTTCCCGAGCATGGTGCCCAGGGCGAGGATGATGCCGACGAAGCCGAGCACGCTGCCGAAGCCGTCCTGGAAGGACTTGACGATGGTCGCCACGGGCATGCCGGAGGTCAGGCCGAGGAAGCCGGCGGCGATGATCAGGGCAATGAAGGGGTGAATCTTCAGGCGCGTGATCAGCAGGATCAGGCCGATGATGGTGGCCACCGCATCCAGCAGCAGATAGGTGTCGTGGGACATGCCGAGCATGGGGCTCTCCTGTTGTTGTCGTTGTGCCGGAGCGGCTTTCTTCTGTAATGAATCGAGATAGCGCTACCTTTCGAGGGCAGGCGCTATCGCGTCAGTCGTTGATGTGCTGTCGCCACCAGAGATGTGCGGCTTCCGCCAGTTCGTCGAGCGGACGGGTGGCGTCCAGGCGCAGGGTCAACGGTTCGCTGGTCGGCACTTCGAGGGCGGCGAACTGGCTGTCGATCAGGCTCGCCGGCATGAAGTGGCCGGGGCGGGTGGCGACGCGCCGGGCAGCGGTTTCCGGGGTGAGTTCCAGGAACACCACGCCCAGGCCGGGCACGGCGCGGCGCAGGCGTTCGCGGTAGATGAGCTTGAGTGCGGAGCAGGTGAGCACGGGGCGCTGGCCGGCGGCGATGGCCTGCTGCAACTGTGCGGCGAGGGTGTCGAGCCAGCCGGCGCGGTCCTCGTCGGTCAGCGGGATGCCGGCGCTCATCTTCTGGATGTTGGCTTCGGGGTGGAAGGAGTCGCCTTCGATGGCGAACGCGCCGCTGCGCAGGCACAGGGCCTCGCTGACGCTGGACTTGCCGCATCCGGCGACACCCATGATGAGTACGGCATCGATGGCGGGGAGCATGCAGGGCCTCGGAATTGAGACAGCGCTATCTTTGGTGGGCGTAACGAAAAGCATCGGGCTGCCTCCGTATTCTTATCATTTTAGTCGGTCTGTCTCGGGCTTTCGGCGGTAGTGCTCCACCGACGGGCGGGGGACCGCTGGGAGCGGCCTCAGGCAATTGCCCTGTTCGCGAGACAGCGCTACCTTATTGCTTCGATTTTTGTTTGGCAAGCCGCCCGATGACCGCTCCCAAAAATAACAAAAGTAACGACAAGAATTCGCGCACCACTGGCAAACCTACCCTCAACGATGTCGCGCACCGAGCTGGCGTAAGCCCGATCACCGCCTCGCGCGCCCTGCGTGGGGTTAGCACGGTGGCCGAGGCGCTGGCGGAAAAGGTCCGTCAGGCCGCCGCCGAGCTGGGCTACGTGGCCAACCCCGCCGCCCGCGCGCTGGCCTCCAAGCAAAGCCCCAACGTCGTGGTGCTGGTACCGTCGCTGGCCAACCAGTTGTTCATCGAGACCCTGGAAGCCATCCATGCCGTGATGCACCCGCGTGGCCTGGAAGTGCTGATCGGCAACTATCACTACTCCCGCGACGAAGAAGAGAACCTGCTGCGCAACTACCTCGCGTACCAGCCGCGCGGCCTGTTGCTGACCGGTTTCGACCGCACCGAGAGCGCACGGCGGATGATCGAGGCCAGCGGTGTGCCGGCGGTCTACATGATGGACCTGGACCCCGGCGCTGGCCTGCACTGCGTGGGCTTCTCGCAGATTCGCGCGGGGGAGGCGGCGGCCAGGCACCTGCTCAAGAGTGGGCGCAAGCGGCTGGCCTACATCGGCGCGCAGCTCGATCAGCGCACGTTGCTGCGGGGCGAGGGGTACCGTCGCGCGCTGCAGCAGGCGGGCTGCTATGACCCGGCGCTGGAGGTGCTGACGCCGCGTCCGTCCTCGGTTGGTTTGGGTGGCGAGCTGTTCCGCCAGTTGCTGGCCAGCCAGCCGCAGGTGGAAGGCATCTTCTTCGGCAATGACGACCTGGCCCAGGGCGCGTTGCTCGACGCCGCGCGCCACGGCATCCGGATTCCCGAGCAGGTGGCGGTGCTGGGCTTCAACGACCTGCCCAGTTCGGAATTCATGGTGCCGCGCCTGTCGAGCATTCGGACACCGCGCAAGGCCATCGGGACTCATGCGGCGGAGCGCCTGCTGGACCTGATCAACGACAAGGTGGTGAGTGAGCCGGTGATGGACCTGGGGTTCGAGTTGATGGTGCGGGAGAGTAGCTGAAGGTGGGCCGATAACGGGGAGCGCCTCTCAGACGCTTTTCGCGGACAAAGTCCACCCCGTGGCCGGCTCGGGGCGCGATTCCTGTAGGAGCGAGCTTGCTCGCGAACCGCCCGGCCACGAGATCGGCTTGCACTGTTCGCGAGCAAGCTCGCTCCTACGAAAAGCAAAGCGATCAATGTGCCGGCAGAATCCGCCCACGGCATTCGCCGAAGCCGATCGACGGGTAGCCGTCGCGGCGGCAGCGGGCGCGCAGGATGATTTCGTCGCCGTCTTCGAGGAAGCGGCGTTCCTCGCCGTTGCTCAGCACCACCGGCTGTTTGCCGCCGGTGGTCAGTTCCAGCAGGCTGGCGAAACTGTCCGGGGTTTCGCCGGAGAGGGTGCCGGAGCCGAACAGGTCGCCCGGTTGCAGGCGGCAGCCGTTGACGCTGTGGTGGGCGACCATCTGCGCCACGGTCCAGTACATGTTCAGCGTGTTGCTCAGGGCGATGCGTTCCGCGGCCTGGTGTTCGTGACGCATGCGCGGGGTGAGCAGCAGCACTTCCAGTTCGATGTCCAGCGCGCCGTGCTGCTGGTCGGCCTCGTCAAAGAGGTACGGCAGCGGCTGCGGGTCGCCTTCCGGGCGGGCCGGCTGGGCGGTGCGGAAGGGTTCCAGCGCTTCGGCTGTGACTACCCAGGGCGAGATGGTGGTGGCGAAGCTCTTCGACAGGAAGGGGCCTAGCGGCTGGTATTCCCAGGCCTGCACGTCGCGCGCGGACCAGTCGTTGAGCAGGCAGAAGCCGGCGATATGCCCGGCGGCGCCGGCAATCGGGATGGCCTTGCCCTGTTCGTTGCCCTGGCCGATCCAGATGCCCAGCTCCAGCTCCAGGTCCATGCGCGCGCAGGGGCCGAACACCGGCACGTCGACCCCGGCGGGCAGGGTCTGGCCGTTGGGACGGCGCACTTCGGTGCCGGAGGGCACGATGGTGGAGGCGCGGCCGTGGTAGCCGATGGGCACGTACTTGTAGTTGGGCAGCAGCGGGTTGTCCGGGCGGAACAGCTTGCCGACGTTCTGCGCGTGGTGGATGCCGACGTAGAAGTCGGTGTAGTCGCCCACCTTGGCCGGCAGGTGCAGGCGGCACGCGGCCTGGGGCTTGAGCAGGCGGGCGCCCAGGCTTTCCATGCGCTTCTGCTCGCCGCAGCCTTCACTGAGCAGGGCAATGAGCGCATCGCGCAGGGTGCGACGGGCGGTGGCGCCGGCGGCGAAGAAGGCGTTGAGGCTGTCGCCGCTGGCAGCCAGCGCGGCCTGGTGCGCCGCACCGTGGAAGAGGCCGGCTTCGCAGGCGGTCTTCAGGTCGAAGATGTAGTCGCCGATGGCGACGCCGCCGCGCGCCGAATCGCCCGGCGGGCTGAAGACGCCAAAAGGCAGGTTCTGCAGGGGGAAGTCCGGGTGGCCGTTGGCCGACTCGATCCAGCTTTGCGCGGTGTGGGATGCGCTCATTTCATTGCTCCGGGGAAGGGTCGAAGGTCTTCTGCATGCCGCTCCAGCAGGCGTCGTAGTCGCGCTGCAGTTGCGGACAATCGAGAGCGAAGCGGCTGGGGCGCAGCACGCGACAGGTCTCGAACATGAAGGCCATGGTGTGATCGATCTTGTGCGGTTTCAGGTCGGCGGCGATCGCCTGCCGGGTGGTGGCGTTGTCCGGGCCGTGGGCGCTCATGCAGTTGTGCAGCGAGGCGCCGCCGGGGACGAAGCCGTCGGCCTTGGCGTCGTACACACCCTGGATCAGGCCCATGAACTCATTCATCAGGTTTCGGTGGAACCACGGCGGACGGAAGGTGCTCTCGGCCACCATCCAGCGCGGCGGGAAGATCACGAAGTCCATGTTGGCCATGCCGTGGGTGTCGCTGGGCGAGGTGAGCACGGTGAAGATGGACGGGTCGGGGTGGTCGAAGCTCACCGTGCCGAGGGTGTTGAAGCGGCGCAGGTCGTACTTGTAGGGCACGTTGTTGCCGTGCCAGGCGACCACATCCAGCGGCGAGTGGTCGAGCTGGGTGGCCCAGAGTTCGCCGAGGAATTTCTGCACCAGTTGCACCGGGCCTTCCACGTCCTCGTAGCGAGCCACCGGGGTGAGGAAGTCGCGCGGGTTGGCCAGGCCGTTGCTGCCGATGGGGCCGAGGTCGGGCAGGCGCAGGGCGGCGCCGTGGTTCTCGGCGACGTAGCCGGCGGCGGAGCCGTCCAGCAACTCCACACGCAAGCGCATGCCGCGCGGGATCACGGCGATCTCCAGCGGTTCGACTTCCAGCACGCCCAGTTCGGTGAACAGGCGCAGACGACCGGCTTGCGGGACGATCAGCAACTCGCCATCGGCGTTGAAGAACGCCCGGTTCATGGAGGCGTTCGCACGGTAGGCGTAGATGCTGACCCCACTGGTGGCCTCGGCTTCGGTGTTGGCGACCATGCATAGCAGGCCGTCGATGAAGTCGGTAGGCTCCACCGGCATCTCGAAACTGTTCCAGCGCAGGCGGTTGGGCGTGACCGGGCCCAGGGCGGTGCCGGTGATCTGCCGCTCCAGGCGTTCGTAGCGCGGGTGCCCGGCGGACGGGCGGATGCGGTACAGCCAGGTGCGCCGGGCCTCGCTGCGCGCAACGGTGAAGGCGGTGCCGGAGAGCAGTTCGGCGTACAGGCCGTAGGGAACGTGCTGCGGTGAGTTCTGCCCGGCGGGCAGGGCGCCTGGCAGCGCCTCGCTGGCAAATTCGTTGCCGAATCCGGATTGGTAGGCCGGGGCGCGGGAGGAGGTCATGGTGGTTTCACTCTTTTTATCGTAATTGAATTACGATAAACGTAATTTCAGGATGGCAGGCCGTCAAGCCCACCAGGGAGTCCTTTTAAGTTGAAGACCATGAACGAACCGCAAGAGTCCGCCCCGACGAAGGGCAAGAAGGTGCAGTCCGCCGAGGTCGGCACCGAAATCCTCAAGGCACTGGCGGACCTGGCGCCAAGCACTTCGCTCAAGCGCCTGGGCGAGTACCTGGAGATGCCGGTGGCCAAGGTTCATCGCTATCTGCAGGCGCTGATCGCCAGCGGCTTCGCCGAGCAGGACCCGGCCACCAACCATTACGGGTTGGGCCGCGAGGCGCTGTACGTGGGACTCGCGGCGATCCGTCGGCTGGATGTGGTGAAGGTCGCCAGTCCCGTGCTGGCCGAGCTGCGCGACAACCTCGGGCAGACCTGCTTCCTGGCCATCTGGGGCAGCCACGGGCCGACCGTGGTGCAGGTGGAGCCGGCGCAGGGGATGGTCACCTTGGTGACGCAGGTGGGTTCGGTGCTGCCGGTGCATGGATCGTCCACCGGGCTGGTGTTCGCGGCGTTCCGGCCGGGGCTGGAGGAGGGGGCGGATCAGTCAGTGCTGGAGAGCATTCGTGCCGAGGGGCTGCATTCGATCCACGGGCTGCTGATGCCGGGGGTGAATGCGCTGTCGGTGCCGTTGTTCGCCACTGGGCGGGAGCTGGCGGGGGTGATTACCGTGGTCGGATCAGAGGCCAGTTTTGCCGCCGAACCCCAGGGCGAGGCGGCGCGGCAGTTGCTGGCAGCGGGGCGGGAGATCAGTTTGCGGATGGGGGGAGAGGTCTGACGGTTCGCTGCCGGGGACGCGTGTTCCCACTGGCGTCGGCATTCGGCGAATGCCGTTAGGAGATTCCGCCGGCGCACTGATCACCCGAACAGCCTGCTTTCGCAGGAGCGAGCCTGCTCGCGAACCAGCTCTCGCTGCGAAGCCGTTCGCGCGCAAGCTCGCTCCTACAGTGATTGCTCCATCTCCGCCCAGTCCGTCCCGTTCACCAGCACATCGCTCAGCGCCTGCGCGGCGCTGGAGAGCTTGTGCTCCGCCAGGCAGAACAGCCCCACACGCCGCTCGATGCAGGGTTCGTCGAGCGCCACGCAGCGTGCCCCCAGTTCTTCCATCTGCTGTCGGCACAGACGGGGCACGGCGCTGACGCCCAGGCCCTCGGCCACCATCCGCCCGACCGTCACCAACTGGTGGCTCTCGAACGCCACCGGCAACCGGCCGTGCCGTGCCGCCAACCGGTCTTCCAGCAGCAGACGCACGGCCGACGGGCGTTGCAGGGCGATGAAGTGGTCCTCCAGCAACTGCTCCCAGGTGATTGTCGCCTCGCCCGCCAACGGTGAATCCGCCGGCAGCACGGCGATGAAACGGTCGGTGTAGAAGGGCGTGAAGCTCAGGCCGTCCAGGCTGTCCGGCTCCAGGGCGATGCCCAGTTCGACACGGTGGTTGCGCACCATCTCCAGCACTTGCTCGTTGATCACGTCGTGCACTGCGACGTTCACCTTCGGGTGGCGGTCGCGGAAGGTGCGCAGCACGGCGGGCAGCAGGTTGCCGGCGAAGGAGGGCATGGCGGCGATGGAAACCTTGCCCAGTTGCAGGGTGAAGTGCTGGTGCATCAGCTCCTCGGCGTTGTCCCAGTCCGTCAGCAGGCGGCGGGCCAGCGGAAGCAGCGTCTCGCCTTCGGGGGTGAGCGCCACGCTGCGGGTGGTGCGCACCAGCAACTGGCCGCCGAGGGACTCCTCCAGGCTCTTGATCGCCAGGCTCAGCGCCGGCTGCGACAGGTGCAGGCGCTCGCAGGCCTGGGCGAAGCTGAGCGTCTGGGCGACGGCCAGGAAGGCGCGCAGTTGCTTGACTGTCATTGATAGGTAAACCGGATTAATCAATTGGAAAAACAAACTTAACAAATCAGTCCTCACCGGTGAAGCTGCAACCGCTCTCTGACCGATGGGTCGGACATTCCAAATACAAGAGGCAGCAGCAACATGGCAGGACTCGACAAGCGCGTAGGCAGTTACGAGGAAGCCCTCGCCGGGCTCACCGACGACATGACGGTACTGGCGGGCGGCTTCGGCATCTGCGGCATCCCGGAAAACCTCATTGCGCACATCCGCAAGCTGGGCGTGAAGGGCCTGACCGTGGTCTCCAACAACTGCGGCATCGACGGCTTCGGCCTCGGCGTGCTGCTGGAAGACCGGCAGATCCGCAAGATGATCGCGTCCTACGTCGGCGAGAACGCGCTGTTCGAGCAGCAGTTGCTGTCCGGTGAACTGGAGGTCGAACTGACCCCGCAGGGCACCCTGGCGGAAAAACTCCGCGCCGGCGGTGCCGGCATCCCGGCCTTCTTCACCGCCACCGGCTACGGCACCCCGGTCGCCGACGGCAAGGAAGTGCGCGAGTTCGACGGCCGTCACTACGTGATGGAGCGCGCCATCACCGGCGACTTCGCCATCGTCAAGGGCTGGAAGGCCGACCACTACGGCAACGTCATCTATCGCCACACCGCGCAGAACTTCAATCCGATCGTGGCCACCGCGGGCCGCATCACCGTCGTCGAGGTGGAGGAGATCGTCGAACCGGGCGAACTGGATCCGACCCAGATCCATACCCCTGGCATCTACGTCGACCGCATCATCCAGGGAACCTTCGAAAAGCGTATCGAAAAACGTACCGTTCGTTCCTGAGCCCACCGGACAAGAGAGACAAGAAGATGGCATTGACCCGCGAACAGATGGCTCAGCGCGTGGCGCGCGAGCTGCAGGATGGTTACTACGTGAACCTGGGCATCGGCATCCCGACCCTGGTGGCCAACTACGTACCCGAGGGCATGGAGGTGATGCTGCAGTCCGAGAACGGCCTGCTCGGCATGGGCGCCTTCCCCACCGATGACGAGGTGGATGCCGACATGATCAACGCCGGCAAGCAGACCGTGACCGCCGTGAAGGGCGCGTCGATCTTCTCCTCCGCCGAATCCTTCGCGATGATCCGCGGCGGCCACGTCGACCTCACCGTGCTCGGCGCCTTCGAAGTGGACGTGCAGGGCAACATCGCCTCCTGGATGATTCCCGGCAAGCTGGTCAAGGGCATGGGCGGCGCAATGGACCTGGTGGCCGGCGCGGACAACATCATCGTCACCATGACCCACGCGTCCAAGGACGGCGAGTCCAAGCTGCTGGAGCGCTGCTCGCTGCCGCTGACCGGCGCCGGTTGCATCCGCAAGGTGCTGACCGACCTGGCCTACCTGGAGATCGAGGACGGCGCCTTCATCCTGCGCGAGACCGCGCCGGGGGTAAGCATCGCCGAGATCGCCGAGAAGACTGCCGGTCGCCTGATCGTGCCGGATGATGTAAAGGAAATGACTTTCTGACTCTGCTTTCGTAGGAGCGAGCTTGCTCGCGAAGGCTCTTGCCGATGGGCTCGGAGTTGTTCGCGAGCGAGCTCGTTCCCACAAGAACGGTCCGCTTTGGAGTGAAACTCATGCAAGATGTCGTCATTGTCGCCGCCACCCGTACCGCCATCGGCGCCTTCCAGGGCAGCCTGGCGAACATCCCGGCCCACGAGCTGGGCGCGCTGATCATCCGCTCGCTGCTCGAACGCAGCGGCGTCGCCGCCGAACAGGTCGATGAGGTGATCCTCGGCCAGGTCCTCACCGCCGGCGCCGGGCAGAACCCCGCGCGCCAGTCCGCGATTGCCGCCGGCCTGCCCAACAGCGTGCCGGCCATGACCATCAACAAGGTCTGCGGCTCGGGCCTGAAGGCGCTGTTCCTCGGCGCCCAGGCGATCCGCTGCGGCGACGCCGACATCGTCATCGCCGGCGGCCAGGAGAACATGAGCCTGTCGCCCTACGTGCTGCCCAAGGCCCGCACCGGCCTGCGCATGGGCCACGCGCAGTTGCAGGACAGCATGATCGTCGATGGTCTGTGGGATGCCTTCAACGACTACCACATGGGCATCACCGCCGAGAACCTGACCGAGAAGTACGGCATCAGCCGCGAGGCGCAGGACGCCTTCTCCGCGCAGTCCCAGCAGAAGGCCGCCGCGGCCATCGAGGCCGGGCGCTTCAAGGACGAGATCACCCCGGTGCTGATCCCTCAGCGCAAGGGCGATCCGCTGTCCTTCGACACCGACGAGCAGCCGCGCGCCGGCACCACCGCCGAGTCCCTGGGCAAGCTCAAGCCGGCGTTCAGGAAGGACGGCAGCGTCACCGCCGGCAACGCCTCCACCCTCAACGACGGCGCCGCCGCCGTGCTGCTGATGAGCGCCAGCCGTGCACGCGAACTGAACCTGCCGGTTCTGGCGCGCATCCAGGCCTATGCCAGCAGCGGCGTCGATCCGTCGATCATGGGCATCGGCCCGGTATCGGCCACCCGCCGTTGCCTGGAGAAGGCCGGCTGGTCGCTGGACCAGCTCGACCTGATCGAGGCCAACGAAGCCTTCGCCGCCCAGGCACTGTCCGTGGGCAAGGAACTGGGCTGGGACGCCGACAAGGTCAACGTCAACGGCGGTGCCATCGCCCTGGGCCATCCCATTGGCGCCTCGGGTTGCCGGGTGCTGGTGTCGCTGCTGCACGAAATGCTCCGCCGCGATGCCAGGAAAGGTCTGGCGACCCTGTGTATCGGCGGCGGCCAGGGCGTAGCACTGGCCCTGTCCCGGGACTAACGCTCTATTGGCGAGCGCTGGACGGCATGCCCCCATGCCGTTCCGGCAGGCGGGATGAACGGTGGGCACACCGACAGACGCCATCCCGCCACGGTTCTGTGATGTCCCCCGGCATCGACAGCAACCCTTGCGTCACCGCTCGACCCCACGCAGGCCGGGCGGTTTTTCATTCCAGAACGGGCATGCCACGAGCGCCCTTCGACGATGAACCATTACAAGAACAACGAGGTAGACTTTTATGAACTCCCACGTGCACACCCCCGGCACAGCCTTGCAGGACAGCCGTTCCGCGCGCTTCGCCATGGCCTGCTCCAACTGGGCCGAACGCTGGTTCCCCGATTCCTGGGTATTCGCCGCCCTCGCGGTGCTGATCGTCAGTATCGCCGCCCTGGCGATGGGCGCGCCGGCGACCGCCACGGCCAAAGCCTTCGGTGACGGCTTCTGGAGCCTGATTCCTTTCACCATGCAGATGGCCTTCGTGGTCATCGGCGGTTACGTGGTGGCCAGTTCCGGCCCCGCCTCGCGACTCATCGACCTGTTCGCCCGCGTGCCGAAGAACGGCCGCTCGGCGGTGGCCTGGGTCGCCCTGATCTCCATGCTTGCCTCGTTGCTCAACTGGGGCCTGTCCCTGGTGTTCGGCGGCTTGCTGGTGCGCGCCCTGGCGCGCCGCGAAGACCTGAAGATGGACTACCGCGCCGCCGGCGCCGCCGCCTACCTGGGCCTGGGCGCCGTGTGGGCGCTGGGCCTGTCGTCTTCCGCCGCGCAGTTGCAGGCCAACCCGGCCAGCCTGCCGCCGTCGATCCTGGCGATCACCGGGGTGATTCCCTTCACCCAGACCATCTTCCTCTGGCAGTCCGGCCTGATGCTGCTGGCCCTGGTGCTGGTATCGCTGGTCATTGCCTACATGACCGCGCCCGGCGCCAGCAGCGCCCGTGACGCCAAGGCCTGCGGCGTGGACGTCAGCTTCACCCCGCCGAGTACGCCCAAGCCGAACCGGCCAGGCGAATGGCTGGAGCACAGCCCGCTGCTGATCCTGCTGCTGGTGGCGCTGGCCGCCGGCTGGCTGGTCAACGAGTTCAGCACCAAGCCGGCGATCCTGGCGATCTCCGGCCTGAATACCTACAACCTGCTGTTCCTCATGCTCGGCGCGCTGCTGCACTGGCGCCCGCGCAGCTTCCTCGACGCCGTGGCCCGCGCCGTGCCGACCACCACCGGGGTGCTGATCCAGTTCCCGCTGTACGGCTCCATCGCGGCGATCCTCACCACCGTGAAGGGTGGCGACGGCTCGACCCTGGCGCACCACATCTCCACCTTCTTCGTGCAGATCGCCTCCCACGACACCTACGCGCTGCTGATGGGCGTGTACTCCGCCGTGCTGGGCTTCTTCATCCCCTCCGGCGGCGGCAAGTGGATCATCGAGGCGCCGTACGTGATGCAGGTGGCCAACGACCTGCAGTTCCACCTGGGCTGGGCGGTGCAGATCTACAACGCCGCCGAGGCGCTGCCGAACCTGATCAACCCCTTCTACATGCTGCCGTTGCTGGGCGTGCTGGGCCTGAAGGCGCGCGACCTGATCGGCTTCAGCTTCGTCCAGTTGCTGGCCCACGTGCCCCTGGTGCTGTTCCTGCTCTGGGCACTGGGCACGACCCTGCAGTACCTGCCGCCGGTCCAGCCGTAGCCACTCAGTCGGCGCCGCTGGCAGCAGCCCGGATGTCGCAAGACATCCGGGCTTTTTTGTGCGGCGTCAGGCGCGGCGCTCCCGATGCATCAGCCAGAGGAAGTACGGGCAGCCGATGAACGCCGCCAGCAGTCCCGCCGATACCGGCCAGGGGTAGGCGATGTTGCGCCCCAGCCAGTCCGCCACGACCATGATCAACGCACCGGCCACCGCGCTCATCAGCAGTTGCGGCGCGGCGCGGCGGAGGCCGAGGTGGCGGGCGATGTGCGGGCCGATCAGGCCGACGAAGCTCAGCGGACCGACGATGATGGTCGCCGTGGCGGTGAGCACCGCCGCCGTCAGCAGGATCGCCAGGTGGCTCAGGCGCAGGCGCAGGCCGAGCGCCGTGGCGGTGCCGTTGCCCAGGGTCAGCAGGTCCAGCGGGCGGGCCAGCAGCAGGCTGACGCCGATCATCGCCGCGCCGACGACCAGGCCCGTGCTCGCCGAGGCGGTATCGACCTGGTAGGTCGAACCGGTCATCCAGCTCATCATCGCGGTCATGCGTGGGTCGCCACTGGCCAGCAGCAGGGTGCTCAGCGAATGCAGCAGGGTGGTCAGGCACACGCCGGTGAGCAGCAGGCGTTCGGCATTGAAGGTTTTGCGCCAGGCCAGCCAGAGCAGAAGGCCGAGGGCGAGCAGGGCGCCGAGGCTGGCGGCGGGGACCATGTAGGCCTGCGGCTGCGGCAGCAGCAGGAACAGCACCAGCACGGCGATGGCCGCGCCCGAGGTGGCGCCGAGGACTTCCGGGCTGGCCATCGGGTTGCCGGCCAGGCGTTGCACCAGCAGGCCGGCCACGGCGAGCATGGCGCCGGCCGCCAGGGAACCGAGCACGCGCGGCAGGCGCCACTGCGCAATGGCGTCGCTGAGCCCGGCGTCGCCCCAGTGCCAGCCGTTGGCGTCGACGGCGAAGTAGATCGCCGGAAGGGTCAGCAGCGCCAGTACGATGGCCGCGCCGATGATCAGCCGCCAGGGATGTTCGCGCTGCGGCCTGGCCGGCGTGGGTCGCGGCAGGATGCCGCCGCTGCGTTGTCGGCTGAGCAGCCAGAGCAGCAGCGGCACGCTGAAGACGCCGGTGAGGATACCGGCGGGAATCTCCCCGGCGAGGCGCGACAGCTCGCGGGCGATCTGATCCACGACGCAGAGTAGCGCGGCGCCCAGCAGCGGCGCCCAGATCAGCCGTTGGCGCAGCGTGCGGGCGCCGCACAGGCGGGCAATGGCCGGGGCGGCGAGGCCGACGAAGGCGAGCATGCCGACGGCGCTGGTGACGAAGGCGCTCAGCGCCACGGCCACGGCCAGGCCGAGCACGCGGGTGCGCAACAGGTTGACGCCCACGGCGGCCGCCCCCTCGTCATCCAGCCCGAGCGCCGCCAGCGGGCGCACCATCAACAGGGCGGCGACCATCGCCACGGCCAGGCGCGGCGCGAGATAGAGCACGCCGTCCCAGCCGCTCTGGTTGAGCGAGCCGGCCTGCCAGAGCAGCAGGTCGATCAGGTAGTCATGGTTGAACAGCACCAGCAACGCGTTGAGCGATACGCAGTAGAGGCTGATGACCATGCCGGCGAGGATGAAGCGCAGCGGCGACAGCGTGCGGCCCCAGGCGAAGGCGAACAGCAGGCCGGTGGCCAGCGCGGCGCCGGTCAGGGTGACGGCTTCCAGGCCGTGCACCAGCAGGGGCGGGGCGAAGATGGTGGCGGCGGACAGCGCCAGGTTGGCGCCGGCGGAGACGCCCAGGGTCACCGGTTCGGCCAGCGGGTTGCGCAGGATCTGCTGGAACAGCGTGCCGGCCAGGGCCAGCGCGGCGCCGGCCATCAGGCTCACCAGCAGGCGAGGGTAGAAGCTGAAGTGCATCAGCACCTGGCGCACATCGTCCAGGTCCGGCGACCACAGCGCCTGCCACCAGAGTGCGCGGGGCAAGGCGGCCTGCAGGCCGTGGCCGACCAGCAGCGCGGCGAGCACCGCCAGCACCAGGGTGCAGAGCGCGGGGCCGGCGGGCAGACGCCGGCGCGGAGCGGAGAGGCCAAGGGTCGATTCAGGCATGGGCGGCCTCCGGGGCGCTGTCGAGGTAGGCTGCGATGCGCTCGGCGAGGTCCAGCACCGAGGCGGCGCCGGCATAGGGGTAGAAACGCGCCAGGGTCAGGGTGTGGCCCTGGCGTACGGCGGGCAGGTTGGCCCACAGGTCGTTGGGCTGCCGCAGGCTTTGCAGACGTGCCGAGGTGGTGGGGATGTCGACGTAGACCAGGTGCGCTTCCGGCCGCTCGGCCAGGCGCTCGATGCTGACCATCGCCAGGCCCACCGGCCCGACCGGCCCCTGCCAGGCGTTGACCAGTCCGAGGCGGTCGAGCACGTCCTGCACCATGCTGTTCCTGCCGTAGACGGCGGCGTGGCGGCCATCCTGGTTGAGCACCGCGACGCTGATCGGCGGCTGCGGGCGGGCTGCCAGCTTCGCCCGCAGCTCGGTCAGGCGCCGTTCGCCGGCGGCGATGTAGTCGGCGGCGACCTGCTCGACGCCCAATCGTTGCGCCAGGCGGCTCATGAACCCGCTGGTGGCGCGCCAGGCGCCGTCGGCGGCCGGGTAGATGGCGACCCGCTCGGTGGGCGCGATGCCGTTCAGGCGCCGCTCCAGGGTCGGCGTCATCGGGTCGCTGAGGATCAGTTGCGGGCGCAACTGCTGGATCAGTTCCAGGTTCGGCTCCCAGTAGGGACCGACGTCACGCACGCTCTCGGGCAGTGGCTGAGTGGGCATGCGCACCCGGTAGTAGCGGTCGTCGGAGATCGCCAGCGGCGGGACGCCCAGGGTCAGCAGCGTCTCGGCGGCCACCCAGTTGAGGGCGACGATCCGCGTCAGGCGTTCCCCGGCGAGGAGCGGCAGGCCGGTGGCACAGGCCAGTCCGCCGGCGGCGAGGTGCTTGAGCAGGTGGCGGCGGGTGAGGGGCATGGGCTTCTCCACGTCCGTTGAAACGACAACGGGCCCCCTGCGAACAGGGAGCCCGGTGAAGCGGGGGGACGTCCCCCCGCAAAATCGTTTCCCCACCGCATTTCCCGCTGTCTCTCACGACTCGTCGCAAGCCAAGATAATAGGGGATGGCGCTGTCGCAGGTGTCTAG
>NZ_JBTVPY010000001.1:0-108210 GCF_054720805.1 Pseudomonas sp. MT3 | reverse complement strand
GGCGGGGGGGGGGGTGCGTGGTCCCCTCCACGTTTGGCAAAACGACAACTATCCCCCGGAGAAGAGGGAGCTCGGGGAAGCTGCGTAACGTCCCCCCGCCAGGTGGCTTACCAGCTGTATTTCACGCTGGTCAGCACGGTGCGGCGCAGGCCCGGATAGCAGGAGATGGCGCTGTCGCAGGTGGCCACGTAATCCTCGTCGAGGAGGTTCTGGGCGTTCAGCGAGACGGTCACGTTCTTGTTCAGCGGGTAGCTCACGCCAGCGTCGAACAGGGTGTAGTTGTCGACGTGGAAGGTGTTGGCGTTGTTGCCGTACAGCGAGCCGGTGTAGCGCGCGCCGCCGCCGATGGACAGCCCGCCCAGGGTGCCGTCGCGGAAGGTGTAGTTCAGCCAGCCGGAAGCCATGTGCTCGGGCACGTTGGCCGGGCGGTTGCCCTGGTTGCCGTCGTTGCTCTTGTGGATCTCGGCCTTGGTGTAGGTGTAGGAGGCGAGCAGGTCCCAGTTTTCGTCCAGCTTGGCCTTCAGTTCCGCCTCGATGCCGCGCGAGCGCTGCTTGCCGGTGGCTTCGCTGAAGCCGGTGGGGATGCCATTGGCGTTCAGCTGCGGGGTGAGCGCGTTGGTCTTCATCAGGTCGAATGCGGCCAGGGTGACCAGCAGGGCGTCGTTGGGCTGGTACTTCACGCCGATTTCCCACTGGCTGGCTTCGCTGGGGTCGAAGGCATTGCCGGAGGAGTCCAGGCCGGAGTTCGGGGCGAAGGACTCGGCGTAGCTGATGTAGGGCGCCAGGCCGAAGTCGGTCAGGTAGGTCAGGCCGGCGCGCCCGGTGAAGGCGTTGTCTTTCTGCATGCTGTGCGCGCCGGTGTGGCTGTCCAGGTCGTTGCGCACGTAGTCGTAGCGGCCGCCGACGGTGAGGATCCAGCGCTCGTCGTACTTGATCTGGTCCTGCACGTAGCCGCCGATCTGCTCGATGTTCTGGTCGTAGTCGATGGCCTGGCCGGGAATGGTGGTGTCCTTGTTCGGACGCTGCACATCCTGGCCGTACACCGGATTGCCCAGGTCGAGCGACGGGCCGAGGGTGCGCCAGCGGGCGATGTCGGCATCCTGCCAGCTGTAGTCGCCGCCCATCAGCAGGGTGTGCTTGAACGGGCCGGTGTCGAAGTTGGCCTGCAACTGGTTGTCCAGGTTGAAGGTGTTCATGTGCTGGTCGAAACGGTCGGCGGTGCGGATCACGTTGCCGGCGATCACGCCCTGCGGCAGCAGGTTGTTGAAGATCAGGTCGACCTGGCCGTAGCGGGCGTTCTGGCGGAACTCCCAGACATCGTCGAAGCGGTGGCGAAACTCGTAGCCCAGGGTGTACTGGTCCTGGTCGAAGTGGTTGTAGCTGTGGTCGCCGAGCAGGGTGCCGGTGGTGTGGCCGCCCACGCTGTAGTCGAAGATCGAGCCGCCGTTGCGGTCGCGCAGGAAGTCGGCGAGCAGGGTCAGGCTGGTGTCTTCGTCCGGTGCCCAGGTGAAGGACGGAGCGAGGTACTGGCGGTCGTCGCGCAGTTCGTGGCCGTCGTCGTACTCGGCCTGGGTGTTGGCGTCGCGCGCCAGCCCGACGACGCGGTAGAGGTACTGGTTCTGCTCGTCCAGGGCGCCGCCGATGTCGAACTGGCCCTGCTTGCGGTCGTGGTTGCCGCCGGTCAGCTCGATTTCGTTGACGTGATTGGCGGTGGGCTTCTTGCTCACGCGGTTGACGATGCCGCCGGCGTCACCCAGGCCGAACAGACTGGAGGACGGGCCACGGACCACGTCGATGCGCTCGAAGGCGTAAGGCTCGCTGCGAAAGAAGGCGTAGCTGTTGTTCTGCTGGCGCAGGCCGTTGAGGTAGTCGCTGGTGGCCTGGGCGTTGAAGCCGCGGATGTACAGCCAGTCGAAGCCCTTGGGGTCCAGGCCGTAGGCTTCGACCTTGACGCCCGGCACGTAGCGCAGCGCCTCGGTCACGGTCTGCGCGCCCTGGGCGTCCATCTGCTTGCGGGTGATCACCGAGATCGACTGAGGGATTTCCACCAGCGGGGTGTCGGTCTTGCTGCCGCTGTTGGAGGTGCGCGGCACGTAGCTGTCTTCGCCCTCGACGGCGCCGGTGATGGTCTGCGCGGACAGGCTCAGGGTGTCGCCATTGCCCGCGTTGGCGCCCAGCAGGGTCACGCGGCTGCCTTCGACCTGGTACTGGATGCCGGTGCCTTGCAGCAGGCGTTCCAGCGCCTGGGTCGGCTCCATTTCGCCGCGCACGCCGGCGCTGCGTAGGTTCTGCACCTGGGTCTGGTTGAAGACGATCTGCAGGTTCGACTGCGCACCCAGGGTGGTGAGCGCGGAGGCCAGCGACTGGGCTGGGATGTCGATGCGGATCGGTGTGGCGTAGGCGGCGGTGGCCGTCAGGAGCATGCCGAAGGTGGTGGCGCGGACCAGGCGGGCCAACGGCTTCACCGTGTGCTGGGCGTTCAGCGCGGAGCGGGTGCGACTCACTTGAAAACTCCTATGATCATGTAATGCAGTTTCTAATAAGAATGATTTAGCTTTATATGACGCGTAGCCCCGGAAAAACCGGAAGCCTTTCCTTGAAAAATTCGTGGCGCGGCCTTGGCGAGGGCGCCGGGCTCAGTGCAGGGCGATGTCCGGCGTGCCGTTGGCCCGCTGCGCGCGGTGCTCCTCGATCTCGACGATTTGCCCGGCGCTCATGCGCAGCAGGCGGTCGGCGACGTCGAAGTAGCGGTCGTCATGGGAGATCACGATCAGCGTCTTGCCCTGGGCGCGCAGCTCGGGCAGCAGCTCGGTGTAGAAGATGCGGCGGAACTCCGGGTCCTGGTCGGCGGCCCATTCGTCGAACACCAGTACCGGGCGCTTCTCCAGCCAGGCCTGCACCAGTGCCAGGCGCTTGCGCTGGCCGGTGGAGAGGTCCGTGGTGGAGAACTCCTGGCCCTGCAGGCTGACCTTGTGGGCGATCTCCAGGCGTTCCAGGTAGCGGTTGGCCTCGACGGGGATTTCCTCGCTGCCCTTGAGCAGGTCTTCGAACAGGAAGTAGTCGGCGAAGATGGTGGTGAACAGTTGGCGGTAGTCGTCGCGGTTGGCGTCGGTCACTGCCTCGCCGTTGAGGAGCAGCTCGCCGCCGCGCGGGGCGTAGAGGCCGAGCAGCAGCTTGATCAGGGTGGTCTTGCCACAGCCGTTCTCGCCGGCGATGAAGAGGATTTCGCCACGGCGCAGGGTCAGGTTCAGCGGGCCGACGCCGAAGCCGCGCGAGCCGTCCTCGGTGGGGTAGTGGTAGCTGAGGTCGCGCAGCTGGATCTGCTGCATGTCCAGGGCCGGGCGGCCGTCGTCGGCCAGCAGCAGGTTCGGTTCGGGCGAGGAGAAGCGCACCGACAGCTCGGCGATGCGGCGAAAGGCGACCTGGGCGCGGCTGACGATCGGCAACTGGCCGATCAGGTGCTCCAGCGGCCCCTTCATGTACAGCAGCACCAGGATAAAGCCGCTGAGGGTGGCCTTGTCGGTGCTCGGCCACAGCGACTGGTAGGCCAGCGCCACGCCGATGACGATGAAGAACAGGGTGGAGCCGAAGCCCTTGGCGATGACGAACAGGTTGATCGAGCGTACCTGGATGTCGCAGATGCGGTCGGCGGTGCCTTGCAGGCGCTCATTGTAGTGCTGGAAGCGGCGCGGCCGGCTGATGCGCAGCTCCTTCGAACCCTCGGCCAGGGCGCGGTAGTGCTTCTGCAGCAGGTCTTCCTCGTCGCGCGCCTCGAAGAAGCCCTTGATGCCCTTGCTGCGCGCCACGTACTGCACGGCGCTGCCGATGACGATGGCCACTGCGGTGGTGAGGAACATCGGCAACGACAGGTTGGCCAGGTAGCCCAGGCAGCCAAGGGTGACGGTCAGGGACACCGCCAGCGGCGCGAAGGCGAAGGCGAAATCGCTGATGGTGTCGATGTCGTGGGTCAGCACCGGGATCAGACGATGGCTGCGGTAGCGCTCGATCTGCTCGATGGGCGCGGAAATGATCTTGCTGCCCAGGTCCTTGCGCAGCCGGGCGATGACGTTCTGGCCGACGTAGTTGGTGCCGATGTCGGAGATGATCGAGCCGAGCAGGGCCAGCAGGCAGAGGCCGGCGAAGCCCAGCAGCAACCTCGAGGGCATGCCGCCGTCGGAATGCAGGCTGTAGTTGATGGTGGCGAGCAGCGCGGTGATGCTCGCGCCGCCGACGATACCCAGCAAAGTGGCGATGGACAGGGGCAGCCAGAAGGGCTTGAGCAGCTTGAAGAGTTCGCCCAGTGGGCTTTGCGCAGGCGTGTGCATCGTCTTTTCCTAGGCTCGGCCCGCCGCGGCGGCGGGCCGGAAATCGAGGGCGAGACGGCCCTGCGGATCAGGGAATGATCTGCAAATCCGAATCGTTCTTGTTAAGACGGATGAGCCGGGGAAAAACTGAAGGAAATTTGCGAAAGATTCGCAAAAAACCGGAAGGGGGATTACAGCTGCACGAATCGGCTGGCGAGGGTGAGGCGTCCGGCGCTGTCCTTGCGCAGTTCCACCGGCAGCACCTTGGGCAGGGAGTCCACCAGCGCCTGCAGGTCATCGGTGCGGTAGATGCCGCCGATGCGCATGGCGGCGGCCTCGGCGTCCTCGAGACGCACCGGTTGTTTCAGGTAGCGGTTGATCAGCGGGAGGGCGGTCTGCAGGGTGAGGTCGTCGAGCACCAGCTTGCCTTCGATCCAGGCAATCGCGCCGGCCGGCGCGACCTGGGCCAGTTCGATGCGCTCGCTGCCGCGCAGGTAGCGCGCCTGCATGCCGGGGGTGAGCTGGGCGCTGTTGCCGTCGATGTCGTCCGGCGGGCTGACCACCACCGAGCCTTCGAGCAGGGTGACCAGCATCTGGTGGGTGTCGGTCCAGACATTGAAGCGCGTGCCGGTGACCCGCACGCTGCCGTTGTCGGTATGCACGGAGAAGGGTTGCAGCGTGTCGTGGGCGACCTGGAAGTACGCCTCGCCGCCGCTCTTGAGCCAGGCGCTGCGGCGGTCGCGGAAGTCGGCGAAGATCAGTTGCGAGCCGCTGTTGAGTTCCACCTTCGAGCCGTCCGCCAACTGCACTTCGCGCGGTGCGGGTTGCGCCGCGTAGTAGCCGACGTGTGACGGCAGCCAGCCGGTGGACCAGCCCGCCGACCAGACCGCTCCCAGCGCCACCAGGACGCTGGCGGCGACCGCCGCGATTCGCCGTGCGCGGCGCGGGCGATGCGCGCGGGGGCGATTCGAGGGGGCCGCCAGTGGCGCAGCGGCGACGGGCTGTCCGGGCGGCAGCAACTCGGACAGGTGCCAGATCTCCAGCATCGCCTGGTATTCCTCCGCGTGGCGCGGGTCGGCCGCGAGCCACTGGGCGAACGCTTCCTGTTCGGCATCGCTGCAGTCGGCGTCGTGCAGGCGAGCGCACCAGTGCGCGGCCTCGGCGCTGATGCGGTCGTCGTCGGTCGGGGCGGGGGAGGCGGTCATCAGGGTTCCTGGTGTGGGCCGGAGCAGGCCCTTTATCACACTTTCTTTTCGAGTTGATGCGAGTGATTATAAGTAAGCCTGACTCGGACTGTCAGCAGGCGCCAGCAGCCTCGACTGTTTTCATGGGATGCCCGACGGGGTGGAGAGCGCGTTGATCCGTTACTACCAGGAACTGGTCCTGTACCTGAGTCGCACCCTTGGCGACCGCCAGGCGGCCGCCGATGTCACCCAGGAAACCTTCCTGCGCCTGCTCGACCGCAAGACCGGCGAGCGTATCGAACAACCCCGCGCTTTTCTCTACCGCACCGCGACCAACCTGAGCATCGACCTGCACCGCCGGACCCGCGTCCGCCGTGCCGAGGAGCTCGAGACCCTCGATCGCGAGGGCGTCCTGGACGAACGCTGCCCGCAGGAGGAGGCCAGCCGGCAACAGCAACTGCGGCTGTTGCAGCGTGCCCTGGACGAGCTCTCCGAGCCGTGCCGGCAGGCCTTCCTGCTGCGCAAGGTCGAGGACTGCAGCCACCTCGAGATCGCCGAGCGCATGGGGATTTCCCGCGACATGGTGGAAAAGCACATCGTCAACGCGATGAAGCACTGCCGCGTACGCCTGAAAGCCTGGGGTGGGCCGGGTTGAGCATTCGCCGGGCGCAGGGCTCGCTCCTACAGGTCAGCTCCGGTGGGTTCTTCGTAGGAGCGAGCTCGCTCGCGAATCCGAATCGAACCTGAGCACGGCACGGCCAGGATCAATCGGCACATGGCACCCTGCGCCCAGCGGATGTCTCCGGCTGCGGCCAGGTATTTATGGGTCTTATTGAGAATCATTCTAAATTTCACCGAGCCTGTCTCGTCTCTCCAGATAACGCGCTATCGACAGCGCAAATCATGGGCGACACGCAGGATCGAGTGCCGGCTGCCAATCGGTGGGCGCTCCTGGCAGGGCAGAACAGTAAGCCGCCGGCTGCCGCGTCGTCATGCCCCACGGCCATCGCGACACAGGACATTGGCACCATGACCCAGATGATCACCCCGACCTACGACGTGCTCGGTATCGGTTTCGGCCCCTCCAACCTTGCGCTGGCAATCGCCCTCCAGGAGCAGGCGCGCCGCGAGGGGCGCCACTACCACGCGCTGTTCCTCGACAAGCAGGCCGACTACCGCTGGCACGGCAACACCCTGGTTGCGCAGAGCGAGCTGCAGATCTCCTTCCTCAAGGACCTGGTGACCCTGCGCAACCCCACCAGCCCCTACAGCTTCGTCAACTACCTGCATGCGATGGGGCGGCTGATCGATTTCACCAACCTGGGCACCTTCTATCCGTGCCGCCTGGAGTACAACGACTACCTGCGCTGGGTCAGCGAGCAATTCGCCGAGCAGCGCGTCTGCGGCGAGACGGTCAACCGCGTGGAACCGGTGCAGGGCCCGGACGGCATCGAGCTGGTCAAGGTGATCTCCAGCGACGCCCGTGGCCACGAGCGCTTCCGCCTGGCGCGCAGCGTGGTGGTGAGCACCGGCGGCACGCCGCGGTTCCCATCGGCCTTCAGCCACCTGCGCGACGACCCGCGCGTGTTCCACCATGCCCGCTATCTCGAATGCATGGCCAGGCAGCGCTGCAACCAGAACGAGCCGATGCGCATCGCGGTGATTGGCGGCGGCCAGAGCGCGGCCGAAGCCTTCATCGACCTGAACGACAGCTTCCCCTCGGTGCAGGTCGACATGGTTCTGCGCGCGGCGGTGCTCAAGCCCGCCGACGACAGCCCCTTCGTCAACGAAATCTTCGCCCCGCGCTACACCGACCTGGTGTTCAACGAGCCCCAGGCCGAGCGCGAGAAGCTGATCCAGGAGTTCCACAACACCAACTACTCGGTGGTGGACCTGGACCTGATCGAGCGCATCTACGGCATCTTCTATCGACAGAAAGTGGCCGGCGTGGATCGCCATGCCTTCCTCTGCCGCCGCAATGTAGAGGCGGCCAGGGCCGACGCCGACGGGATCGAACTGACCCTGCGCGACAGCGCCACCGGCGCGGTGGAAACCCATCGCTACGACGCGGTGATACTCGCCACCGGCTACGAGCGCAAATCGCACCGCGAACTGCTCGCACCGCTGCAGGACTACCTGGGCGACTTCGAAGTGGGCCGCGACTACCGCGTACTGGCGGACGAGCGCCTGCACGCCGGCATCTACCTGCAGGGCTTCACCCAGGACAGCCACGGCCTGAGCGACACGCTGCTGTCGGTGTTGCCGATCCGCGCCCAGGAAATCGCCGCGTCGATGTTCGAGCACCTGCCGCCGCACGAAACGGCACATAAGCCGACGCGCCCGCTGACTGCGGAAAGCGCCTGATCCACGGGGCCCGGAAATAGTTTTCGGGCCGACTAAATTTCCGTCGACCCTGCTCGTCATACGGGCGGGGTCTTTGCATTCACGAAAGGGTACCCACCATGACGCCCGATTTTTCCCTGCCGCTGCCCGATGGCCGCAAACTCACCGCCGATCACGGCACCCAAAGCCTGGCCCTGCTGCTGGACGGCCAGCCGCTGCTCAGCGTGCAACGCGAAGGCGAGTGCTGGCAACTGAGTTCCGCGCCGACCGTGGAAGCGCTGTGGGCGCTGGCTTACTGGACCTTCGCTGGCGATGCGCAGAGCGAGCGTGTGCAGTTCGCCGCCACCCACGTTCCGCTCGAGGCATTCGAACAAGGCCTGGTGAGCCGCGATGAAGTCGGCGGGCGCCTGCAGATCGAGCGTGCCGCCTTCTGGCAACTGGGAACCGCCTGGCACAAGGGCGTGGCCAGCGCCAACTACCCGCAGGTCTACCGCATGAGTGGCGGTCGCCGCCATCCGCTGCGTGCGCCCAAGCCGCAGGGCGAGGTCTATCGTCGCTTCGACGCCCGGCTGGGCCAGTGGATTTCCCTGCGCACCCTGGATATCGAGCTGGACCTGGAGCGCTTCAACCGCTGGCAGAACAGCCCGCGCGTGCTGGAGTTCTGGCAGGAAGGCGGCACCCTGGAACAGCACCGCGCCTACCTGGAAAAAGCCGCCGCCGACCCACACACCACTACCCTGATCGGCTGCATCGACGACGAACCCTTCGCCTACTACGAAGCCTACTGGGCCAAGGAAGACCGCATCGCGCCGTTCTACGAGGTGGGCGATTACGACCGCGGCATCCACATGCTGGTGGGCGAGGACAGCCATCGCGGGCCACACAAGGTGGAAAGCTGGATGACCGCGCTGGTGCACTACCTGCTGCTGGACGACCCGCGCACCCAGCGCATCGTCGCCGAGCCGCGCGCCGACAACGCCAGGATGATCGGCCACATGCAGCGCCTGGGCTTCTGGCGCGAGAAGGACTTCGACTTCCCGCACAAGCGCGCGGCGCTGATGGTGCAGAGCCGGGAAACCTTCTTCGAGCGTTGCGGCCTGTGCTGACGGTGGTTCTCCGTGGTGTCGAGGGCTGCCGGTGATCGGAGCCCTCGCACCGTTGTATTTCGGCGAGTTCGCCAGCTACCGCGAGGTGCTGGTGACCCGCGACGATCCCCGGCCTTCGATCCCGGCGCGCGCCTTGCTGGAGAGGGAGATGCTCGACCGCGCGCTGCGCCGCTTCGACCCGCCCCACGCCAATGGCGACCGCCGCGCACTGGCTTCGCAGTGGTCCAAGTGGTACCTGGTGCGGATCATTCCGCCGGTGGTGGCCGCCGCGCTGGTGCTGGGCCGCACCTTGCCGCTGGCATTCGATGAGGTGGAGGTCGTGTTGGACGAGCAGGGTATTCCCGAGGCGTTCAAGCTGCCGGGAGAGGGCGGACCGTTCGCCGTGCCGCCGGTTGATCCCTTCGAGCGCTTCGCACACCTGCTGGAGGACCACCTGCAACCCTTCATCCAGACCCTCGCCGCCGAGGCGCGCCTGTCGCCCAGGGTGCTCTGGAGCAACGCCGGCAACTACTTCGAATGGTTCATCGGCGAGATGGCCAAGCTGCCGCCGCTGGTCCCGATGCTCGCTCATGGCCGCGAACTGCTGGCGACCGAGCGCCGCCCCGATGGCGCGCGCAACCCGTTGTACAAGCCGGTCCGGTATGTCGAGGTGTCCTGCGAGCAGCGGGCGAATGGACTGTGGCGGCAGCGGCGGACCTGCTGCATTCGCTATCGGTTGGGCGCCATCGGACATTGCGACAACTGCCCGCTGGTCGACGCGCCGCCGCCGGAAGCGAGTGACCTGTAGCGCGTTGCGCTCGGAATTTCGAGAAAGGAGCGAGCTTGCTCGCGAACCTCCGCCGCCCGTGCCCAAGCAGGCCCGCGCCTGCGGAAAAGCCGATGCCGGGTGAATCCCCAGGCCATGAAAAAGCCCCGCACTGGGCGGGGCTTCTCGATCCGTCGCTGCGGATCAGTTGCCGGCGGCGGCAGCGGCGGTCATGTCCGATACGCTCTCGCCACGGTGCTGGCTGAACTGCGGCGCCAGGGAGCCGGCGATCATGCCGAGGGCGCTGAAGATCAGGCCGACCAGTTGCGGCGGCCAGAAGTCGCCTTCCTGGTAGCCCAGCTCCAGCGATACCCAGCTGAACAGGCCGCAGGCGATGGCGGTCAGGGCGCCCTGGGTGGTGGCGCGCTTCCAGAACAGTCCGAAGAACAGCGGCACCACGGCGGCGACCAGGGTCACCTTGTAGGCGTTGCCGACCATCTCGTAGATGCTGGCGTTGGACAGCAGCGCGAACAGGCAGGTGGCGATGGCGCAGCCGACCACGGTCAGGCGCATGGCCAGAAGGAATTGCTTGTCGCTCATGTCCGGCAGGAAGCGCTTGAGAATGTTCTCGGTGAAGGTCACCGACGGCGCCAGCAGGGTGCCGGAAGCGGTCGACATGATCGCCGACAGCAGCGCGCCGAAGAACATGACCTGGGCGAACAGCGGGGTGCGCTCCAGGATCAGATGCGGCAGGATCATCTGCGAGTCTTCGGCAAGCCAGTGCTTGACCATTTCCGGATCGATCATCGTTGCGGCATAGGTCAGGAAGATCGGCAGCATGCAGAAGCTCAGGTAGAAGCAGGCACCGGCCATGGACGCACGGGCGGCAATGTTCTCGGTCTTGGCCGACATCACCCGGGCATAGACGTCCTGCTGCGGAATCGAACCGAACATCATGGTCACCGCGGCGCCAATGAAGGCGACGATATCCTTGGGCTCGAAGCTGTGCATGAAGCTGAACTTGCCTTCGCTGGCGGCGTGACTGATCACTTTGGCAGGTCCGCCGGCCATGTCGCCGATCAGCCAGGTCAGATACACCAGCCCGGCGACGATGATGAGCATCTGCATGAAATCAGTCAGCGCGACCGACCACATGCCGCCGAACAAGGTATAGAGCAGCACGATGACGGTGCCGATCAACATTCCCTGGGTGGTGGTGATGGCGCCATCGGACAGTACGTTGAAGACCACGCCCAGCGCGGTGAGCTGCGCAGCGATCCAGCCCAGGTAGGAGGCGATGATCACCAGGCTGGTGATCATTTCGACGTTCGGACCGAAGCGTTGCTTGAAGAAGTCGCCGATGGTCAGGAGGTTCATGCGATACAGCGGACGCGCAAAGACCAGGCCTACCAGCATCAGGCAACCGAAGGAGCCAAACGGGTCTTCGATGATCCCGGCAAAGCCCTCTTCGATGAAGGTCGCGGGAATTCCCAGCACGGCTTCGGAGCCGAACCAGGTAGCGAACACCATCGCTGCGACCAAGGGGAAGGACATGCTGCGGCCGCCGGCCGCGAAGTCCTTGGAGTTTTTCACGCGAGTGGACGCGTAGAAACCGACACCCACCGTGATCAGCAGGTAACCCGCTACAAACCAGATCAGCATTCTTTCGTTCCGTTGGCTCGCCGGGAACCGGGCTGCCGGGGACGAACCCGGGCAGAGGTGCCGCGACTGACAAATTGTTTTTGTTGGGTTGCGCGGCAGTGGTTATCCGTAGCACCAGGCAGAGGGAGCCGGAGAAACGTAACCAATTGCGACAACGGGCCGCAGTCTGCCAAATGCGTCAAATATGTCAAACACTTAAAGCGTGTATGAGTAAAAAAAATTACATCTCCGGACGGGTGGCGCTCTTAAAGTTTTGATTTGATTGGATGCTAACGATTCGAGATGGGCTTTTAGTCGTTTATTTTTTACGAGTGCTGTTTGATAAGAAGAACATTCGTCAGGGTGTTGGATTCCGAGTCCAGGGAGTTTCCAACGGGCGCTCATGCTCGATCGACTCGACCTCGCACTCTGGCGCCGCCGCCGTGCGCGGTCTTCCGTGCGTTCGTCGCGCCAGTGAGCTGTGCCTTGATGCAGAGCGGTTTGGATTCGCGGCCATGACGATTAGAATTGCCGCTCTTTTGTTCAAGGATGCAGTCATGAGCCTCTACCAGCCCGGCATTCTCGCCACCCCGGTTCCCGCCCACGCCCGTCACCTGTTCTTCGACCTGACGTCGCTGCAGGAACTGCCGGCCGCCCTGGATCGCCTGGCGCGGTTCGCCGATGGCCAGGCGGCGGTCGTCGGCTTCGGCGAGTCGCTGGTGCGCGCGCTGGGCCGTGGCATCGAGGGGCTGCGCGAGTTCCCGGCCATCGCCGGCGTGGGCGTGGACAACCCGTCTACCCCGCACGCGCTGTGGGTCTGGCTGCGTGGCGAGGCGCGCGGCGACCTGCTGCTGCGCACCCAGCAGTTGCAGGCGCTGTTGGCGCCGGCACTGGAGCTGGCCTCGCTGACCGAAGCCTTCCGCCACGGCGACGGCCATGACCTGACCGGCTACGAGGACGGCACCGAGAATCCGCGGGACGCCGCCGCCATCGCCGCCGCCATCGTCGACAACGGCGTGGCCGGCCTGGCCGGCGGCAGCTTCGCCGCCATCCAGCAGTGGCGCCACCAGTTGCAGGACTTCGCCGCGCTGCCGCAGGCCGAGCGCGACGACATCATGGGGCGTCGCCTGAGCGACAACGAGGAACTGGACGACGCGCCGGAGTCCGCCCACGTCAAGCGCACGGCCCAGGAAAGCTTCGATCCCGAGGCCTTCATCGTGCGCCGCTCCATGCCCTGGAGCCACGATGAGGATGCCGGCCTGATGTTCCTCGCCTTCGGTTGCACCCTCGATGCCTTCGAGGTGCAACTGCGCCGCATGAGTGGTCTGGAAGACGGTATCACCGACGCCCTGTACCGCTTCAGCCGGCCGTTGACCGGTGGCTACTACTGGTGCCCGCCGCGCAAGGATGGGTTGCTGGATTTGAGCGTGCTGCTGGGCTGAGCCGGCGTTGCATGCCGAAAGCCCCGCCATTGAGCGGGGCTTTTTCGTGGTGCTGGTGTGTTGGTTCGTGGGCGTGCCGTTCGGGTTCGCGAGCAAGCTCGCTCCTACAGGTAACACCGGACCGCTCTTTCTCTTTTGTAGGAGCGAGCTTGCTCGCGAACCCCGGCGCACACAAAACCACGCAATGGCCCCCCGATCTTCCGCCGAATTGGCTGTTGGCCCTCATCGCCTCCGGGCGTAGCGTGGACCCACGTTCCCACTGCCCAAGGTAGCCACCATGCCCGTATCCAACGCCCTGAAACTCCTGCTCGCCGGTCTGGGACTGGCCCTGAGCCTGCCGACCTTCGCTCATGACGAAGCGGGCAACCGCGAACGGATCGCCGTGCAGCAGGAGCAGAAACTGCCCGACGCCCCCGGCAAGAAAGGCCTGATGATCACCGTCGCCTATGCGCCGGGGCAGGCGTCCGGCGCCCACGTGCACAGCGGCTCGGTGTTCGCCTATGTGCTCGAAGGCGCGGTGGTCTCGCAGCTCGAAGGGCAGGAGCCGGTGACCTACCACGCCGGACAATCCTGGTACGAAGCACCCAATACACCTCACCTGGTGTCGCGCAACGCCAGCACTCAGCAACCGGCCAAGCTGCTGGTGTGGATGCTGCTGGACGAAGACGCACCGGTGCTGACGCCGCTGAAGAAGTGATGTGCAAAAAAAGACCCGCCAATTGGCGGGTCAGAGGGGAGGTGAGGCGGGATCAGATGTGCAGCGCGTGGCCCAGCGCCCGCAGCGCCGCTTCCTGAACCGCTTCGCCGAGGGTCGGATGGGCGTGGATGGTGCCGGCGATGTCTTCCAGGCAGGCGCCCATTTCCAGCGACTGCACGAAGGCCGTGGACAGCTCCGAGACCGCCTTGCCCACGGCCTGCCAGCCGAGGATCAGGTGGTTGTCCTTGCGCGCCACGACGCGGACGAAGCCGTCGCTGGACTCCAGGGTCATGGCGCGGCCGTTGGCGGCGAACGGGAAGTTCGCCGTCAGTACCTCATGGCCGGCGGCTTTCGCCTGCTCCGGCGAGAGGCCGACCACCACCACCTCGGGATCGGTGAAACACACCGCCGGGATCGCCGTGGGGGTAAAGGCGCGGCGCTTGCCGGCGATGATCTCGGCGACCATCTCGCCCTGGGCCATCGCGCGGTGGGCCAGCATGGGTTCGCCGGCGATGTCGCCGATGGCCCAGACATTGCGCATGGAGGTGCGGCATTGCTCGTCGATCTTCACGGCGCGGCCGTTCATGTCCAGGCACAGGCTTTCCAGGTTCCAGCCCGTGGCATTGGGGTGGCGGCCGACGGCGACCAGTACCTGGTCGGTCTCGATCACCCGTTGCGAGCCCGTAGCGTCCTGCACGCGCAAACCTTTGCCATCGGGCTCCAGGCCCATGACGCTGTGGCCCAGGTACAGCTCGATGCCCAGCTTGCGCAGGGCGTTGGTCACCGGCTTGGTCAGTTCCTCGTCATAGGTGGGCAGGATGCGCGGCTGCGCTTCCACCACCGTGACCTCGACGCCCAGCTTGCGGTAGGCGGTGCCCAGTTCCAGGCCGATGTAGCCGCCGCCGACCACCGCCAGGCGCCTGGGCAGCGCCTTGGGCGCCAGGGCCTCGGTGGAGGAGATCACATTGCCGCCGAGTGGCAGGAACGGCAGCTCCACGGACTTCGAGCCCGCCGCCAGCAGCAGGTGCTCGGTATGGATGTGCTGCGTGCCGCCGTCGGCGAGATCGACGTCCACGGTCTTGCCGTCGACCACTTTCGCCCAGCCGTTCACCACGGTGACGCCGTGCTTCTTCAGCAGCGCGGCGACGCCGGTGGTCAGGCGGTCGACGATGCCGTCCTTCCATTCCACGGTGCGCTGGATGTCGATGCCCGGCGCCTGCACGCTGATGCCCAGCGGAGACTTGCCGGCGAACTCGCGGGCCTTGAGGTATTCCTCGGCGGCGTGGATCAGCGCCTTGGAGGGGATGCAGCCGATGTTCAGGCAGGTGCCGCCCAGGGCGGCGCCTTCCACCAGGACGGTGCGCACGCCCAGTTGGCCGGCGCGGATCGCCGCGATGTAGCCGCCGGGACCGCCGCCGATCACCAGCAGGGTGGTTTCCAGAGTCTGGTTCTGTTTCACGTCTGTGCTCCGGCTATCAATCGATGAACAGGGTGGCGGGATGTTCGAGCAGGGCGCGCACGGCCTGGATGAAGGCCGCCGCGTCCATGCCGTCGACCACCCGGTGATCGAAGGACGAAGACAGGTTCATCATCTTGCGCACCACGATCTGCCCGTTGACCACCATCGGCCGCTCGACCATGCGGTTGACGCCGACGATGGCGACTTCCGGCAGGTTGATCACCGGTGTGCTGACGATGCCGCCCAGGGCGCCGAGGCTGCTCAGGGTGATGGTCGAGCCGGACAGTTCCTCGCGGCTGGCCTTGCCGTGGCGCGCGGCTTCGGCCAGGCGCGCCACTTCCGTGGCGTTGCCCCACAGGTCACGGGACTCGGCGTTGCGCAGCACCGGCACCATCAGGCCGTTGTCGCTCTGGGTGGCGATGCCCAGGTGCACCGCGCCGTAGCGGGTGATCACGTCGGCTTCGTCGTCATAGCGCGCGTTGAGCTGCGGGAAGTCGCGCAGGGCGACGACCAGGGCGCGGGCGATGAAGGGCAGCAGGGTCAGCTTGCCGCGCGCCGCGCTGTGCCTGGCGTTGAGGTGGACGCGCAGGGCTTCCAGGTCAGTGACGTCGATTTCCTCGACGTAGCTGAAGTGCGGAATGCGTCGCTTGGCTTCGGCCATCTTCTGCGCGATCTTGCGGCGCAGGCCGATCACCGGGATCTGGTGCTCGTCGTGGCGCGCGGCGTAGCCGGAGGCGATGGTCGCGCCGCCATGTTCCAGGTAGTGCTCCAGGTCTTCGCGCAGGATGCGTCCGGCCGGGCCGCTGCCCTGGACGAACTGCAATTCCACGCCCAGATCGCGGGCACGCTGGCGCACCGCCGGCGAGGCCAGCGGCTTCTCACCCGGCGCACGGCGCGGGGCTGGCGAAGGAGCAGGGCGCGCGGCCGGGGCGACCGGTTTGCTCTCGACGCGCGGCGCCGGCTTGGGCGCTTCGGCGACGGATGCCGGTTTGGCTTCCGGTCTCGCCGGGGCTTCTTCGTGGGCCTTGGGTTGCGCGGCTTCGCGGTGGTTGCCGTGGCCTTCCACTTCCAGGCGGATCAGCTCGCCGCCCACGGCCATCACCTGGCCCGGTACGCCGCCCAGGGCGAGGATCTTCCCGGCCACCGGCGAGGGGATTTCCACGGTGGCCTTGTCGGTCATGACCTCGGCCAGCAGTTGGTCTTCCTGGACCTCATCGCCGACCTGGACATGCCACTCCACCAGCTCGACTTCGGCGATACCTTCGCCGATGTCCGGCATCTTGATGACGTGAGTGCCCATTCAGACCTCCATCGCGCGCTTGAAGGCCGCGCCGACGCGCGCGGGCCCGGGGAAGTAGTCCCATTCCTGGGCGTGCGGGTAGGGGGTGTCCCAGCCGGTCACGCGCACGATGGGCGATTCGAGGTGGTGGAAGCAGTTCTCCTGGACCAGCGACATCAGCTCGGCGCCATAGCCGCAGGTGCGGGTGGCCTCGTGGACGATGACGCAGCGGCCGGTCTTCTTCACCGACTCTACGATGGTGTCCAGATCCAGCGGCCAGAGGCTGCGCAGGTCGATGATCTCGGCATCGACGCCGGTTTCCTCGGCGGCGGTCTGCGCCACGTAGACGGTGGTGCCGTAGGTCAGCACGGTCAGTTCGGAGCCGGGGCGGGCGATGACGGCCTTGTCCAGCGGCACGCTGTAGTAACCCTCCGGCACCTGGCTGGCCGGGTGCTTGGACCAGGGCGTCACCGGGCGGTCGTGGTGGCCGTCGAACGGGCCGTTATACAGGCGCTTGGGTTCGAGGAAGATCACCGGGTCGTCGTTCTCGATGCAGGCGATCAGCAGACCCTTGGCGTCGTACGGGTTGGACGGCATGACGGTGCGCAGGCCGCAGACCTGGGTGAACATCGCCTCCGGGCTCTGGCTGTGCGTCTGGCCGCCGTAGATGCCGCCGCCGCAGGGCATGCGCACCACCATCGGCACGACGAAGTCGCCCACCGAGCGGTAGCGGATGCGCGCGGCCTCCGACACCAGTTGGTCGGTGGCCGGGTAGACGTAGTCGGCGAACTGGATTTCCACCACCGGACGCAGGCCGTAGGCGCACATGCCGACGGCGGCGCCGATGATGCCGCTCTCGGAGATCGGCGCATCGAACACCCGCGAGGTGCCGTATTTCTTCTGCAGGCCTTCAGTGCAGCGGAATACGCCGCCGAAGTAGCCCACGTCCTGGCCGAACACCACCACGTTGTCGTCGCGTTCGAGCATCACGTCCATCGCCGAGCGCAGCGCCTGGATCATGGTCATGCTGGTGACCGCCTGGGCGTTCTCGTGTTGCGGATTCATGGCATTCATACCCCGAGCTCCTGGCGCTGCCGGCGCAGGTGTTCCGGCAGGTCCTTGTAGACGTCGTCGAACAGGTTGGCGGCGCTGAACACGTGGCCGTCCACCAGCGAGCCGTGGCGCTCGGCCTGTTTCTGCGCGGCGATCACTTCGGCTTCCAGTTCCTTCTGCAGCGCGTCCTGCTGCTCCTCGGACCAGATGCCGAGGCCGATCAGGTGCTGCTTCAGGCGGGCGATCGGGTCGCCCAGGGGGAAGCTGGTCCAGTCGTCGGCGGGGCGGTACTTGGACGGATCGTCCGAGGTGGAGTGCGGGCCCGCGCGGTAGGTGACCCATTCGATCAGGCTCGGCCCAAAGCCACGGCGGGCGCGCTCGGCGGCCCATTGCGAGGCGGCGTAGACGGCGAGGAAGTCGTTGCCGTCCACCCGCAGCGAGGCGATGCCGCAGCCCACGCCACGGTTAGCGAAGGTGGTGCCTTCACCGCCGGCGATGGCCTGGAAGGTGGAGATAGCCCACTGGTTGTTGACCACGTTGAGGATCACCGGAGCGCGGTAGACGTGGGCGAAGGTGAGGGCGGTGTGGAAGTCCGATTCGGCGGTGGCGCCGTCGCCGATCCAGGCCGAGGCGATCTTGGTATCGCCCTTGATCGCCGAGGCCATGCCCCAGCCGACGGCCTGGATGAACTGGGTGGCGAGGTTGCCGGAGATGGAGAAGAAACCGTATTCGCGGCTGGAATACATGATCGGCAGCTGACGGCCCTTGAGCGGGTCGGCCTCGTTGGAGAGCAACTGGCAGATCATGTCCTTCAGCGGGTAGTCGCGGGTGATCAGGATGCCTTGCTGGCGATAGGTCGGGAAGCACATGTCGCCATCCTGCAGCGCCATCGTGTGGGCGGTGGCGATGGCTTCCTCGCCCAGGCACTGCATGTAGAAGGACATTTTCTTCTGGCGCTGGGCGGTGAGCATGCGCGCGTCGAAGATGCGCGTCTTGAGCATGGCGCGCATGCCGCGCAGCAACTGCTCGTGGCTCAGGTCCGGGGCCCAGGGGCCGAGGGCGTTGCCTTCGTCGTCGAGCACACGCACCAGGCTGAAGGCCAGGTCGGTGGTCTGCGCGGGTTCAACGTCGACGGCGGGCTTGCGCACCTCGCCGGCGGGCGAGAGGTGCAGGTAGGAGAAGTCAGTCTTGCAGCCCGGGCGTCCGGTGGGTTCGGGGACGTGCAGGCGGAGCGGAGCGTAGTCGGTCATGGCGGGTCTCCAGGTGTGATCGTTGGGTGTGGATCAGCAGACGGAAGACACCAGGCCTGGCGGATGCACCCGGCCGGGTCGGGCTACGGTGCGGGGGCCGCGCGGGGTCGCGCAGCGGGTGGTGACATCACTCATGGTGAGGTCCTCGGTTGTTGTAGTTGTGGTTTCAGTATAGGTGTGACCGCTTGGTTTTTTGCTCCAAATTGACTAGCTCCGAAGTTACGGATTAGTGTGTTTGAACTATAAAAACAACCGTCCGTAGTACGAGGAAAAATGGCTGACCTGGACCGCACCGACCTGAAAATCCTCCGCGCCCTGGCCGACGATGGCCGGCTCTCCTGGCGCGATCTCGCGCAGAACATCGGCCTGTCGCTGACCCCGACCTTGCGCCGGGTGCGCCGCCTGGAGGAAGAGCAGTACATCCAGGGTTACTTTGCGCGCCTCGACGAGGAGCGCCTGTCCGGCGGCATGAGCGTGTTCGTCTCGGTGTCCCTGGAAAAACAGACCGGCGACTACCTCGCGCGGTTCGAGGAACGCATCGTCCAGGCGCCGCAGGTGATGAGCTGCTTCCAGATGACCGGCGACGCCGACTACATGCTGCGGGTGGTGGTGAAGGACCTGTCGGCGTACCAGTTGTTCCTGACCAACACGCTGACGCAGATTCCCGGTGTGGCGGGGATCAAGTCGGCGTTCGCGTTGAAGTCGGTGATGCTGCGCTCGGCGCCACCGATCTAGCCGCAAGCTCTGGCGCGGGGGCGCAGATTTAGCGCACAAGGTCCGCTTGTACGGGAGCGCACCCGCATCTACCTGTGGGAGCGGACCTTGTCCGCGAATCCAACCGGGGCCCTCCGGCTGGATTGTAGGAGCGAGCTTGCTCGCGAACCGATCTGTCCGCAGTGGTTGGAAGTCATCGCGGACAGCGTCCGCTTGTACGCTTGCGCGAAATGGGTGCCGGTTCTTGCAGGAGCGGATTTATCCGCGATCGGGTGGATGCCACGCCCGGCGGCGGGTTCGCGAGCAAGCTCGCTCCTACGAAAAGCGCACCCGATCAGCCCTCGCGGCGAAACTGCTCGCGATACTGCGTCGGCGTCACGCCCAGTCGCTGCACGAACACCCGTCGCATCCGCGCCGCGCTGCCGAAGCCGCAGTGCCAGGCGATCACCTTCAATGCCAGGTCGCTACCCTCCAGCAAGCCGCGCGCGGCGTCGAGGCGGGCGCGCTGGACGAACTCGGCCGGTGTCACGCCGGCTTCGCGCACGAAGATACGGGCGAAGCTGCGTGGGCTCATGGCCACTTTGGCGGCCAATTGCGGCACGCCCAGTGGCTGGTCGAGATGTTCCTGCACATGGCGCTGGATGCGCGCCACCGGCGAGCGCTCGTCCACGGGAGCCCGGAGGAAAGGGCTGAACTGCGACTGCCCGCCTTGCCGCTGCGCCACCACCAGCAGGCGCTTGGCGACCGACAGCGCCACCGCCGCGCCGTGGTCTTCCGCCACCAGCGCCAGGGCCAGATCGATGCCGGCGGTGACGCCCGCCGAGGTCACCAGCGCGCCGTCGCGCACGTGGATGCGGTCCGGCTCCACCCGTGCTTGCGGGAACAGCTCCGCCAGCCGTTGCGTATCGTTCCAGTGGGTGGTCACGCGCTTGCCATCCAGCAGCCCCGCGTGGCCGAGGAGAAAGGCCCCGGTACAGATCGAACCGTAGCGCGGCACCTGGGCGCAGGCCGCGCGTAGCCAGTCGAGCAGTTCGGCGCCGGGCGTTTCGTCGGGCAGCGCCGGCCCGCCGGGCACCAGCAGGATGTCGGCGGCGGCCAGGCCCTGGGCGAGGCTGAGGTCGGCGCCCAGCAACTGGCCGTTGGAGGCACGCAAGGGCAGGGGCGGCGCGGCCAGGGTGATCACCTGGTAGCCCTGGCCAGGCGCGACGAAGGCGTTGGCCTCGGCGAACACGTCCAGCGGCCCGGAAACGTCCAGCGCCTGCACGCCGGGAAACAGCAGCATGGCCACGCGCTTCATGGTGCCTCCGATCCGATCGATGGCACTCATTCTTGCGGGGGATCGCCCTGGCTGCAAATTCAACGAGAGTGTGAATTCTGCCAATCAGCCGACAACGAACGTCACAGTCGTGCCGCGCCACGCTATCGCAAGGCGCCATTATTGCGCGGTCTGAATAAATTCATTGCCGAAGTCGCTCTGTGTCCTTGGCGGCGGCTGGTCTAGATTCAATGGCTGTGGGCCACGATCAACGCGACCCGTGTGATCCCCGAGGTTCCTGCCATGAAATCCACGCTTGCTCTTCTGTTCGCTGTTCCCGCCGCACTGCTTTCGCTCACCGCTTTCGCCGAAGAGGCGCCGGTCTATCGGTACGGCATGCCGCTGGACGTGGCCAAGGTACTGCGCATCGAGCAGCCCAACGAGCGCTGCGAAGTCAGCCTGGCGACCATGACCTACCTGGACTCCCACGGGCAGGTTCGTGCCGTACGCTATTTGCGCCAGACCACGCGCTGCAGCGACGTCTGAGCCTGCTCCAGACGTTCGGCAGAGGGTGCAACGGTCCGGCGATTCCCGCTGAGCGGTAGGAACTCAAGTCAGGGTTTCGTCAGGTTTTGGTGCGAAAAAGCTGCATCGTGCCCCGAAAATCCGCACAATGCACATTTGAGCTATCTTGAAACGCCGTTACACCCACCGGAAGTGTGCATTGTGAACAGTTCACAATGTTCGACATGCTCAAAATTTCCGCGTCGTTCCTGATTGGCTTTTCCGGCCCGCTATTTGCGTTGTGCCGGGAGTCCTCAACCAATCCTCGCGGAATGCTCCGATGAAAAAAGCCGAGATGAGTTCCCCCAGTGAATTCCCCCTGAGCGCGACGCCCAGGGAAGGGCGCAAAGGCCTGCTGCCCATCGCCATGGTCCTGTTCAGCTTCACCTTCTTCACCGGCACCATGTTCGCCGGCGGCAAGATCGGCATGGCCTTCGATTTCGTCGACATGCTCTGGGTCGCCTTCATCGGCAACGTGCTGCTCGCCATCTACGCCGCCGCCCTGGGCCTGATCGCCTCGCGCAGCGGCCTGAACACCGTGCTGATGGGCCGGTTCTGCTTCGGCGAGCGCGGCAGCAAGCTGTCCGACTTCCTGCTCGGCTTCGCCGAACTGGGCTGGTACGCCTGGGGCACTGCCACCGTGGCCATCGTGCTGGTGAAGATGCTGTCGCTGCCGGCGTGGCTGAACATCCCGCTGATGGTGGTGTTCGGCCTGCTCTTCTCGATCACCGCGATCATCGGCTTCAAGGGCCTGGACATCATGTCCCGCGTGTCCGTGCCGCTGATGTTCATCCTGCTGGTGGCATCGATGGTCATCGCCACCAACCACGCCGGCGGCTGGAGCGGCCTGCTGGCGAAGGAGCCGAGCCAGACGTTGACCTTCTCCGCCGCCGTGACCATGGTCTTCGGCACCTTCGCCAGCGGCGCGACCCAGGCCACCAACTGGACGCGCATGGCCCGCAGCGGGCGCATCGCGGTGATCGCCAGCGTGGTCGCCTTCCTCATCGGCAACGGCCTGATGATCGTCGCCGGCGCCTGGTGCGCCATCGTCTACCAGAACGCCGACATCGTCGAAGTGATGGTGCTGCAGGGCCTGTCCTTCGCCGCGGTGATCATGCTCTGCCTGAACCTGTGGACCATCCAGGGCCCGACCATCTACAACGTCTCCGCCGCCGCCTGCCACCTGGTGCGCAGCGAGCGTCGCCGCAGCATGACCCTGCTGGCCGCCGGCATCGGCATCGTCCTCGCCATCGGCGGCATGTACGAATGGCTGATCCCGTTCCTGGTGCTGCTGGGCTCGATCATCCCGCCGCTGGGTGGCGTGATCATGGCCG
Organism: Pseudomonas sp. MT3; assembly: GCF_054720805.1. NCBI lineage: Bacteria > Pseudomonadati > Pseudomonadota > Gammaproteobacteria > Pseudomonadales > Pseudomonadaceae > Pseudomonas > Pseudomonas sp. MT3. Next base: position 85,840 of record NZ_JBTVPY010000001.1, on the reverse strand, counting down.
ACTACTGGTACCGCAACCGCGGTGAATACCCGGCGCTGGTGGGCACGCATATCCCTGCGTTCAACGTCATGGGCCTTGCGTCCTACGCGGTCGGCGCGGGTCTCGCCTACGCCTCGCCGTGGATCGCGCCGCTGGTGGGCATCGCCGCCTCGGCCTTCTGCTACGTCGTGCTCACCGAAGTCACCCGCGCCCGCGCGCCGGTGGCCGAGCCGCGCGCTTGAGCCTGAGCGTCGAGGAAATCCTCCGCCTGCCGGGGCTGGAAAGCCTCGCGCTGCGGGCCGGCGCGCGCAATCTGCATCGCAGCGTACGCTGGTCCTACGTGGCGGAGAACGTCGGCATCGCCGAGTGGGTGATGGGCGGCGAGCTGGTGTTCGTCACCGGCATCAACCACAGCCGTGACGAAGCCAACCTGCTGCAGCTGGTGCGCGAAGGCGTCGCCAGCGGCATCGCCGGCATCGTCATCCTCACCGGTGACGAGTTCATCCAGCGCATCCCGCCGTGCGTGGTTCATCTGGCCGAAGTGGAAGGCCTGCCGCTGATCGAGCAGCCCTATGCGCTGAAGATGGTCATCGTCACCCACCTGATCGGCACGGCGCTGGTGCAGATGACCCAGGTGAAGACCTCGCGCCGGGACATCCTCGGCCAGTTGCTCAGCGGAGATTTCCCGAGCCTGGAGATCGTCCGCCGCCGCGCCCGGCACCTGGAGTTGCCGCTGGAGACGCCGCGCCGCCTGGTGGCGCTGCGGCTGTCCGGTGTCGATACGCTGTTCCAGCGGCACGAGCCCGAAGAGGCCGAGCGCGCCTTGCAGCAGACCCGCCAGCGTCTGCTCGACCACCTGGAGAACTGGCAGCAGGAGCGCCCCGAGCGCCTGCCGGTGGTGATCCAGGGTGACCTGTTCGTCCTCCTGCTGACGGAGGTCGAGCGTGCCGAACTGCACGCCCTGGCCGCCGCGCTGCAACAGGAACTGGCGCCGCTACGTGCCTACCTCGGACTTTCCGCCCGCGCCGAATCCTGCGCCGAGTTTCCCCGCGCGCTGCTCGAGGCACGCCAGGCGCTGGATGTCGCCGAAGGCATGCAGGCGCCCGGCGGCTTCTGCGACTACCGTGAGCTGGGTGTGCTGCGCCTGCTGCGGGCGATTCCCGATCGCGCGGTGGTCGAGCAGTTCATGAAGGACACCCTCGGCCCGCTGATTGAAGCGGGCCGCAAGCAGCCGCACCTGCTGATCGAGACGCTCGACGCGCTCGTCCAGGAAGGCGGCAACGCGCTCAGGGCGGCACAGCGCCTGGGCATCCACCGCAACACCCTGAACCAGCGGATCGCGCGGATCGAGGCCCTGAGCGGCCAGTCCCTGGACGACGCGCAGTTCCGCCTGAATACCTCCGTGGCGCTGCTCATCTGGCGCATGTCCGCTGCGCCGCGCCACGAATAGCCTGAAGAGGACCTCCGAGCCCATGAAAATCATCAACGCCTCGCTGCGCAAGCAGACCGGCCTGTTCACCATCCGCTGCGAAGGCGATGTCATCGCCGAAGTCGTCCAGCAAGCCGGCAGCGTAGCCGCCAGCGGCGACGACATCGATGCCCGCGGCAACCTGGCCATCGCTCCACTGGTGGAACCGCACATCCACCTCGACGCCACCCTGACCGCTGGCGAGCCGGAATGGAACATGAGCGGCACGCTGTTCGAGGGCATCGAGCGCTGGGCCCAGCGCAAGGAAACCATCACGCACGCGGACACCAAGTCCCGCGCCCACGCCACCATCCGCATGCTGGCCGCCCACGGCATCCAGCACGTGCGCACCCACGTCGACGTGACCGATCCGACCCTGGCCGCGCTCAAGGCCATGGTGGAGGTTCGTGAAGAAGCGCGGCACCTGGTCGACCTGCAGATCGTCGCCTTCCCGCAGGAGGGCATCGAGTCCTACGAGGGCGGCCGCGAGCTGATGGAAGAGGCGATCCGCCTGGGCGCGGACGTGGTCGGCGGCATTCCGCACTTCGAGAACACCCGCGAGCAGGGCGTCAGCTCGATCAAGTTCCTGATGGACCTGGCCGAGCGCACCGGCTGCCTGGTGGACGTGCACTGCGACGAGACCGACGACCCGAACTCGCGCTTCCTCGAAGTGCTCGCCGAAGAAGCCCGCGTGCGCGGCATGGGTGGTCGCGTCACCGCCAGCCACACCACCGCGATGGGCTCCTACGACAACGCCTACTGCTCCAAGCTGTTCCGCCTGCTCAAGCGTTCGGGCATCAACTTCGTCTCCTGTCCGACCGAGAGCATCCACCTGCAGGGCCGCTTCGACACCTTCCCGAAACGCCGTGGCGTGACCCGCGTGGCCGAGATCGACCGCGCCGGCATGAACGTCTGCTTCGGCCAGGATTCGATCAAGGACCCGTGGTACCCGCTGGGCAACGGCAACATCCTGCGCGTGCTGGATGCCGGCCTGCACATCTGCCACATGATGGGCTTCGACGACCTGCAACGCGCACTGGACCTGGTCACCGACAACAGCGCCCGCGCGCTGAACCTGGGCGCGCGCTACGGCATCGCCGCCGGCCGCCCGGCCAACCTGCTGGTGCTGGGGGTGGAGAGCGACTATGAGGCAGTGCGCCAGCAGACCAAGGCGCTGTACTCGATCCGCAATGGCCGCGTGCTGATGAAACGCGAGCCGGAGAAGGTGGAGCTGGTCGAGGGCTGATCGACCACCCGGGTTTCTTGCGGAAGCGGCGAATGGCCGAAAAGTCTTGGTAAAGACCTTCGGCCTTCGGCTCACGGCGCGGCGGATCGCGCGGCGCCTGATTGCGTACGAAGAACAGGGCATCGCGGGCGAAGTCCGCTCCTACGAAAGCGCCCGAAGCCGCCCCGCCCTTGTAGGAGCGAGCTTGCTCGCGAACGGATTCACCAGCAGTCCCGAAGCTGAGCGCTTTGCTCCCGTAGGAGCGGGCATGTGCCTCGTCACCCGGAGGGGGCCGCGCCGCTAGAATCCGCTCTCCCGCAACGCCACCGCCAGCAACCGGGTCAAGCCTTCCCCCAGCCAGCTGCGCCGGGCGCCATCGATCTGCAGGTGCCCACGCGTTTCATGCAGGTTCGGCGGCGCTTCCTCCAGTTTCACCAGCACGTGGAACAGCGCCGGATTGGGTACCAGCGCGTCGCCCTGGGCGTTGACGTTCAGCGGGCCGCCGTAGCGCGAGGCGAGCATCGGCTGCTCCAACTGGCTGACGCGGGTGGTGCCGATCAGCACCACCTGGCCGTCGATGGGGCTGGGCACGCCCTCGGGGTAGAAGCGCACGCGGCCGCCGTCGGTGAGGCGCTGCACCTCGTCCTGCTTGACGTAGGCGTCCACCAGCCAGGAACCCGGATCGACCAGCACGCCGATCGGCTCGCGGGTATTGATCCACTGGCCGGCTTTCCACTCCGGGTTCACATCCATCCAGCGGCCGGCGAAGGGCGCTTGCAGCGTCAGGCGGGCCATCTCGTTGCGGGCGGCGCGGGCCTGCTGGTATTCCACGCCCAGGCGCTGGCGGGTGACGGCTTCCTCGGCGAGCCCCTGCGGGTCGGCGAGCATGCCGGCCAGGCGGCCTTCGTAGCCGCGGATGCTGGCTTCGCTGCCGCGTACCCTGGCGGCGATGTCCGGTTCTTCCATTACCGCCAGGGTTTCGCCCTTGGCGACTTCACCGCCGGAGCGCACATCGCGCAGCAGCGCAGGGAACGGCGCATAGACGTGCAACTGCTGCGCCGCGCGGGCCACGCCCATCGCGTGGACCTGGGTGCGCCAGGGCACCGCCAGCAGGAGCAGTACGGCGCCAAGCAGTGCCAGGAAAACCAGTTTGCGCCGCGGCTTCACTTCCCCACGGCGCTGCCACCAGACCTTGAGTTCACGCCACACGGGCTGAACGATGAACCAGCTGATTTCCACGGCGAACAGGAAGATCCCCAGCAGTTTGAAGAAGAAGTAATAGACCGCCACGGCGATGCCGAGGAACAGCAGCAGGCGGTAGACCCAGGTGCCGAAGGCGAACGCCACCAGCAGGCGGCGCTTGCCGGTGGGGAAGTGTTCCGCCCACGGCTCGTCCAGACCGAGCAGGTTGCGGCGCAGGGTGGTGCGGGCCAGGGCGCTTGCGCGTTCGTGCAGGTTGGGGAAGTCCAGCAGGTCGGAGAGGATGAAGTAGCCGTCGAAACGCATGAAGGGGCTGGCGTTCAGCGCCAGCGACAGCGCCCAACTGGTGGTGGCCAGGTACAGCAAGGCGTTGCGCAAGGGGCCGGGATCGGCCAGCGCCCAGCCCAGCGTCGAGAGCCCGGCCAGGCCCAGTTCGGTGACGATGCCGGCGCTGGCGATGGCCAGACGCTGGCGGTTGCTGCGCAGTTTCCAGCTTTCCCCGGTGTCGGTGTAGAGCATCGGCCACATCACCACGAAGGCGATGCCCATGTGCGCGACCTTGAGCCCCAGCCGGGTCGCCACCAGCGCGTGGCCCATCTCGTGCAACGTCTTGGCCACCACCAGCGCGGCGGCGAAGCTGAGCAGGCCCTCGAAGGAGAAGGATTCCACCACATCGTGGGTGAAGGTGTCCCACTGGTGCGTGACCAGCACGATGCCGGCGAGGCTGAGCAGCAGCACCAGCGCCGCCGTGAAGCGGTTGAACAGCCAGGCGAGGCTGCCGGCGATGGCGCGCAGGAAGCGCTGCGGGCGGATCAGCGGGATGCGGAAGAACAGGTAGTGGTGCAGCCACCATTTCCAGGTGGTCCACTGGCTGCCTTCGCTGCGTGCCTGCAGGCGCGCCAGGGCTTCGGGGCCGGAGCGCAGCAACTGGTGGTATTCGAGGAACTGGCGGAAGCCCAGCACCTGCTCGGTGTCGGGCTTGAGCGCGGTCTGCTCGGCGATCTGTTCGCTGATCTGCCGGGGTGTCTGTTCCCAGCGCAGCAGGCATTCGAACTCCAGCCAGCCGATGCGGTAGAACCGGTTGAGCACGCAGTCCTGGATCACCCACACCGGTTCGCCGTTGGGGCCGGGCGCGGCTTCGCTCAGGCGCAGGTCGTCGCGCAGGGGCGGGGTGGGCAGGTCTTCGACGGCAGTGTCCATCACCAGACTCTCTCCATCACCAGCCGGTCCAGGCGCGCAGCGAGGCCAGCGGCCGGCGCAGCAGGTAATAGCCGAGCACCACGCGTTCGCCGTAGAGCTTGGCGGTGCCGTGCAGGCCGAGGCGGGCGTGCGGCGGGGCGTTTTCCACGCTGGCCAGCAGGCGGTAGGAGGCCACGCCTTCGTCGCTGGGCTTGGCCTGGTAGCTGGTTTCGAGGATTTCCCCGTGCAGCGGGTCGAGCGGATAGGCGGTGAGGAACAGCGCGACCTTCGCCCCCGGCTCCAGGGCGATGGCGTCGGCCACCGGCAGCTGGATGCGCATGCCCGGTTTGCTCGGGTCGGCCACCTGGAGGATGCGTTCGCCGGTGACCACCGGCTTGCCCAGCCAGTCGTTGGGGTCGCTGTACACCGCGACGCCGGCGCGCGGCGAGAGCACGCGGGTGCGCGCCAACTGCGCCTGCACGGCGGCCAGTTCGGCGCGGCGCTGGCGGGCGCGGCCGTCGAGCACCGTCAGTTCGCTCTTGCTCTGCGGGTTGTCGAAGGCGCGCTGGCTCGCCGCCATCAGCTCGGCGTCGGCTACCGCGACTTCCTTGGCCAGCACTTCGGCGCGGCTGCGCAGGGTGGTTTCATCCAGTACGAACAGCGGCGTGCCGACTTCCACGCTCTGGTTGGGTCGCACCAGCATCTGCGCGATCACGCCGTCGATGGGCGAGCTGATCATCTGGGCGTTGCGCGACACGACTTCCGCCGGCGCCAGGGCCGTCTGCCGTACCGGGATCAGCAGCAGCGCGGCCAGGGCGACCGCGCCGATCAGCAGTTGACGCTTGCTCGGCCGCCAGAAGCGCAGGCGCGGACGTGGCCCGAAGGCGGCCCAGGCGTGCGCCCAGGTCTGCCAGACGCCTTGCAGCAGCGGTTGCAGGTTACGCGCCGGTGCCTCGTCGAGGAGGAACAGCACCAGCCCCTGGCGCTGGCCGGCGCGGTCGTGCAACGGTACGCACCAGAGTCCGGCGGGCCACCATTCGGCCCAGCCTTCGGCGATGTCCGGCGGCGGATCGAGGGCTTCGCGGGCGAGCCAGGCCGGCGCGGTGTCGGGCAGTTGCGCGGCGATCCAGCGGCTGGCGCGTTCGAGCCAGACCAGGTAGGGCGAGTCTTCCGTGGGCTTGGCCAGGCCGGAGACGGCCAGCAGTTCGTTGCGCGTGTCGTGGCAGGCGAACACCAGCGCCTGGTGGAAGCGCAGCAGCGGGAACAGGTCGTTGGCGATGCTGAAGGCCAGGCCGTTGTACGAATCGGCCGCCAGCGCCTTGTCCCGCACATTGGCCAGGCTCAGCAGCAGCTGGGGTGGCGGCAGCAGCTCACTCATGGCTTTCGGGGAAGCGGGCGACCCCGCTCATGCCGGCGATCAGTTCGGGGTAGCTGGTGTCCAGCTTCGCCTCCAGCTCCACGGTCTGCGCCACGGCGTCGACCCGCGCGTTGATCGCGCTGACCTTGGCCGGGTAGTGCTTGCCGGTTTCGTGGATGTCCACTTGCAGCGGCATGCCCGGCTGCAGGCGTGGCAGCAGCGAGGAGGGCACGTTGAGGCGGACTTTCAGGGCGCCGTCGCTGACCAGGTCGAACAGCGGCGTGCCGGCGGAGACGGTCTGGTACGGCTTGACGTAGACCTTGGCGATGCGCCCGGAGAAGGGCGCGTCGATCAGGCAGTAGCTGGCCTGGGCGCGGGCCAGGGTGAGAGCGCCGTCGGCCTTTTCCACTTCGGTGCTGGCCATCGCCACTTCCAGGTCGCCCACCGCATCGAGCTTGCGCAGGTTGCGCTTGGCCGCAAGGTTGGCGCGGGCCATGTTCAGCTCGGCGGCGGCGACCTTGGCGCGGGCGTTGACTTCCACGCAGTTGAGTTGGGCCAGTTGCGCGTCCTTGGCGACTTTTTCGCCGAGACTGGTCTTGAGCGCGCCGAGGGTGCCGTTCATCTGGGCGGAGAGGGTGGTTTCCAGGTCGGCCACCAGCAGCACGCGAATCGCCCCCGGATCGTTGCCCGGGAGCGGCGGCAGGGGCGCGCCGGCGTCAGCGGCCAGCGCCGGTTGCAGCAGCATCAGGCAGAGCGGGAGGAACAGGTACGACGATTTACTGCGCGACATTGGCACTTCCTTCACTGCTGGAGAGGCTGCTGGCGAGCAGGTTGCTGCTGGACTGCTCATCGAGCGTGCGTTGGATTTCCCGCGCAAGCGTCTTGATGTCGTGGTTCTCGATTTCCTTGGGCATCACCTCGAAGCCCACCGAGTTGTACAGCCGGCCCCAGGCGGCCTGGGCGTCGGAGTAGGCGGCTTCGCGCTGGTAGCGCGAGAGCAGGTAGCGGCCTTCGGCGCGGATCAGCTCCAGCTCGCTGCCCAGGGCGGCGCCACGGGCGGACTGGGCGTAGTCGAGCAGGCTCTTGTCGACCCGCAGGCTTTCGTTGGCGAACTCCACTTCCTGGCGCGCCAGCTGGTAGCGCAGCAGGCCGACGCGAACCTGGGTGAGGATGGCCATCGACAGTGCGGTGCGGCGCATATCGTCGGTCTTCTCCTGGCTCTCTTCGGCGGCCTTGATGTCCGGGTACTGCAAGAGGCGCAGGAGGTTCATCGAGACCTGGACGCCGGTCTGGTTCCAGTCGTTGTTGTACAGGTACTTGTTGGAGTCGTACTCGTAGCCGTAGTTGAAGCTCAGGTTGGGCCACAGCTGCGCCTTGGCGATCTTCAGGTCGTTCATGTCGACGCGCTTTCTGTACCACTCTTCCATGATTTCCGGACGGTGCTCCAGGGACAGGCGCTCCAGTTGCTCGGTGTTGCTGGTGACCAGCGGCAGCGGCTGTTCGCTGACGTCGGCCAGCACCATCCTGGTGTTGGGCGGCAGCGACATCAGCGCGGCCAGTTCGGCGCGGGCGAACTCCAGGTCCTGGCGGCGCACGGTGAGCATGTATACCGAGTCGAGCAGGGCGCGCTGGTAGGCGAGGATGTCCTGGCGCGGCAGCAGGCCCTGGTTTTCCGCCTCGCGGGCGGCGGTCAGGGCGCGGTGGGTGCGCATCAGCAGGCCGTCCACTTCCGGCAGCAGGCGCTGGGCGCCCAGGGCGCGCCAGTAGGCGTTGCGCACGTCCTGCAGGACGTTCTGCGCGACCTTCTCGCGGCGTTCCTCGGCCATCAGCATCTGGTCGTTCTTCTGCTGGGTGCGGTAGTAGGCGACGCCGAAGTCCAGCAGGCTCCAGGACAGTCCCAGGCTGTACAGCGTGCGGTAGCGCTCCTCGGAGGTGGATGGGCGCAAGCTGACCTGACGGTCCTCGATGCCGATGGAGGTGCCGCCCGAATCGTTGTTGCGCCCGGCGTAGCCGGCCGAGGCCACCAGGCGCGGCAGCATCTCGTGGCTGGTGACGTCGCGCAGGTCTGATGCCAGCGCGCTTTCCAGCAGCTTGAGGCGGTAGTCGAGGTTGTATTTCAACGCTCGGGCGGAGGCTTCGTAGAAGGTGATCGGACCGTTCACCGGCTCCTGTTCCTTGTACATCCGCGCCTGGTCTTCGATGACCCGCTGTCGCATTTCATCCTGGGTGTAGGGCTTGGGCTGGAATGACGAACAGGCCGTCAGAACGACAGTGGCGGCGATCGAGGCACTCAGGCATTTCAGGGCGTATGCGGGCATGTGCAGTCCTTGGTCCATCCGTGATTGTTGCGTACGCATCATGGGTTGCCGCTCCGGCGTTGGGCGGCGTCGCGCAGTTGGGCACGGAAGCCCGGTGCGGTCTGCGCGTGTTCAGCGTTCTTCGCCAGCATGTCGCCGGGCAGCGGCGCCCACAGCGACGGATCGGGGAGCAGGCCGTCGGCGCTCAGGCTGGTGACGCCGTGGCGGCCTTCCACCCAGCGCTTGTCCAGGTCGCTGGCGCGCCGGCTTTCGCCCACGGCGCGGGCGACGAACTGGCCCTTCACCTGGCCGAGCTGGTCGCCGAGCGACTGGCTCTCGATCTCCGGGGTGGCGAAGAGATCGATGTTGCTGCCGTCCGCGCTCCAGGCGGACAGCGAGAGGTTGTTGTCGATGCGCTCCACCACCGGCTGTATGAAGATCGCCGGGTCGTATCCCAGCGGCGGGTCGTGCGGGCGGCCGTCTTCGGCGAAGAGGCCGGCGTAGGGCCCTGGCGGGATGTAGGGTGTCGAGATGTCCAGGGTGATGGTCAGCAGCGCCTGGTCGGTGGCGCCGGCGAGGTCGCTGATGGTGTAGGTGAAGTAGTCCTTGAGGATCTGCCCGAGGCCGGCGGCCGCCAGCACTTCCTTGTTGCTCAGGTCGATGGTGTAGGTGTAGCTGCCGTCGGCGTTGAGCACCAGGGTGCCGTAGCGCCCGGCGATGGGCTGGCCGACGCTACCCGAGGTGCCGTTTTCGTTCTCCTGGCCGGTGCGAATGCCGGTGACGCTGAGCTGGTCGCCGCCGTCGATGTCGCTGTCGTTGGGCAGGACGTTGCCGCTGGTGTGCGGCGCCGGCACCTGGTCGCTGGCGAAGTTGCTGTCGTCGCGCGCCACCGGGTTGTCGTTGGCGCCCTGGATGGTCAGGGTCAGGCGCGCGTCGGAGGTGGCGCCGGCGGTGTCGCGCATGCGGTAGGTGAAGACCTCGCTGAGGGTTTCGCCGGCGCTGCGCATGGCTTGCACGGTGGGGTTGTTGTTGTCCACCACATAGCGGTAGCTGCCGTCGGCGTTGATCACCAGGGTACCGTAGAGCCCCTGCAGGCTTTGACCGGCGCTGGCATTGCGGCCGTTCTCGGCGCTGAAGCCCACCACCTGGCGGGTTTCGCCGTTGGCCACGCTGTCGACGTCGCTGTCGTTGTCCAGCACGTTGCCGCCGGGGTTGAGCCCCGGCGTGGCGTTGTTCACGCCGCCGGCTTCCACGGCGGTGGCGGTATCGTCGCTGGCGATGGGCGTGTCGTTGGCGCCGCGGATGACGATGGTCAGGCGCGAGTGGCTTTGCGCGTTGAACTTGTCGTGGATGCCGTAGGTGAAGACTTCGCTCAGCGTCTGGCCGGGGAGGCGCAGGGCCTGCACGGCGTCGAGGCTGTTGTCGACTTCGTAGGACCAACTGCCGTCGGCGTTGATCAGCAGGGTGCCGTACAGGCCGCGCAGCGGGGTGCCGACCACGCCGTTGGCCGGCCCGGACGCATCGCCCCCGGTGCGGATATCGAACACGGTGAGGGTGTCGCCCTCCAGGTCGGTGTCGTTGTCCACCACGTTGCCGCTGGGGTTGAGCCCCGGCGTGGCGTTGTGCAGGCCGCCGGCTTCCAGGGCGTCGGCCGAGTCGGGGTTGGCGTGGGGCGCGTCGTTGCGGCCGAAGACGATGATGCTCAGCTGCGCCAGATCGACCAGGCCGCCGTTGTCGCGCACTTCATAGGTGAAGTGTTCGACCAGTGTCTGCAGCAGGGAGAGCGCCTGCACCGCCGGATTGTTCGAATCGACGTTGTAGGTGTAGCTGCCGTCGGAGCCGATGATCAGTTGCCCGTAGAGCCCCTGGATGAGGGTGCCGTCGACGTTGCTGGTTCCCGCACCGACAGCCGCCAGGGTGCCGCCGACGGTCTCGGGACCGACACGGATGCCGCTGACGACCTTGCCGTCGCCGGCGTCCACGTCGGTGTCGTTGTTCAGCACGTTGCCACTGGGGTTGTAGCCGGTGCCGCCGTCCTCGGTCTGCGCCAGGGCGAGGGAGAGGTCGTCGTGGGCCACGGGGGCGTCCCAGGCGCCGAGAATGGCGACGCGCAGTAAACCGATGTCGCTCGCGCCGTCGGCATCGACGACCTGGTAGGTGAAGAACTCCACCAGGCTTTCGCCCGGCTTGAGGGCTTCCACCTCCGGCAGGCGGTTGTTGATGACGTACTGGAACTGACCGTCCGCCTGGATGTGCAGCACGCCGTAGCGGCCGAGCAGGGTGGTATCGGCATCGCCGACGGCATTGAAGGTGGCGTTGGAGGAGCGGTCGCCGTTGCGTACGCCATTCACCAGCCGGGTCTCGCCGTAGGCATCCACGTCGCGGACATCGTTGAGCGAGTTGCCGGAGGGCGACACACCCGGGGTGCCATTGAAGGTGCCCCCTGCCTCGATGGCGATGACCGCGAGGGACGGGGCATGGGGCGCGTCGTTGCGACCGTGGATGGTGATGGTCAATTGCGCCGTGGAGGTGGCGCCGGCGAGATCGCGGATGGTGTAGGTGAAGGTGTCTTCCAGGCGATCGGAGTCATGGCGCAGCGCTTCGACCAGTGGGTTGTCGTTGTCCAGGACGTAGCTGAAGGTGCCGTCGGCGTTGAGGACGAGGGTGCCGAAGGCACCGCTGAACGCGCTGCCCAGGGTGCCGTTGCGCAGGCCCTGGCGCACGCCGGTCAGCACCAGCGCGTCGCTGCCGTCCACGTCGCTATCGTTGGCCAGCACGTTGCCGCTGGGGTTGAGGCCGGGAATGTCGTTGTCGCGGCCGCCTTGCTCGATGGCGGCGACGTTGTCGTTCTGCGCCACGGGCGTGTCGTTGGCGCCGTGGATGGTGATGCGCAGGGTGGCCAGGTCCTGGGCGCCGTCGGTGTCGACCACCGCGTAGGTGAAATCGTCCGTCAGCTGGTCGGCGGCGCTGCGCAGCGCCTGTACGCGCGGGTCGTTGTTGTCCAGCCGGTAGTGGTAGCTGCCATCGGCGTTGAGGGTCAGCCAGCCGTAGGTGCCGCGCAGCTCCACGCCCAGGCTGCCGGCGGTGCCGGTGGCAAATTCGCCGCCGGTGCGTACCCTGTCGACGGCCTTGGTTTCGCCAAGGTCGACCGAGTCCACGTCGCTGTCGTTGTCCAGCACATTGCCGCTGGGATCGCTGCCGGGATGGTTGTTGTTGACGCCGCCGGCTTCGATGGCCAGCGCGCCATCGTCGGTGGCCACCGGGTTGTCGTTGGCGCCGTGGATGACGATGAGGATGAAGGCGGGGTCGGACAGACCCGTGGTCCCCGTGGGATCGGTGTTGTCGGTGAGGACGTAGGTGAAGCCTTCGAACAGGTGGTCGGTGTTCAGGCGCAGGCCTTCGACGGTCGGGTCGCCGTTGTTCAGCGCATAGCTGTAGGTGCCGTCGCGGTAGATGGTCAGGGTGCCGTATTCGCCGTCGACGACCAGGGGCAGGGCCGGGTCGGCCGGGAAGGTCTGGCCGTTGACCGAGTACACGCTGATGGGATCGCCATCCGGGTCGAAGGCCAGGGTAGTGACGTCGCCGCTCGGGTCGCTGCCGCCGGTGCCGTTTCCGACGCCGCCTTTCTCGACGGCGGTGGCTACGACGATCTGTGCCACGGGCGGGTCGTTGACGCCACGGATGGTGATGACCAGTTGCGCGCGGTCCTTCAGGCCTTCCTGGTCGACGATCTCGTAGGTGTAGTAGACCACCACGGCCTGGCCTGCCTGCAGGCCCCGGATGATGGTGTTGTCGCTCTTGACGTCGAACTGGAAGGAGCCGTCGGAGTTGATGGTCAGGGTGCCGAAGGGGTCGGGGTCGGTGACGACGACATTGTTGATCTCGGCGTAGGTGGCCGCGATGCGGGTGCCGGTTCCGACGGTGTCGAGCAGCGCGTTCGGGTCCTCGCGCATCGAGCCGATGCCAATCACCGTCAGCCTGGAGCTGGGCCGGTCGATGCGGTCGACGTCGGTGTCCACGCCGTTGCCACCGGGCTGGGTGACTGGGCCGGGGCGGCTGGGGAAGAGGATGACGTTGCCGCTGGGGTTGCTCTCCAGCGCCGGGTCGTCGGTGGCTCCGGCCTGGGCCACGGCGCGGTCGTCGCTGGCCACCGGGTTGTCGTAGCTGCCGCTGATGGTGATGCGCAGCTCGGCCAGGTCGCTCAGGCCGCCGGCATCGGTGACCCGGTAGGTGAAGTATTCGATCAGCGTGTCGCCGGGCACCAGGCGCTCCACGGCGGTCTTGGTGTTGTCGACCACATAGCGGTAGGAACCGTCGGAGTTGATGGTCAGGGTGCCGTAGGTGCCGTCGATGATCTGCGGCACGCCGCTGACCATGTCGGTGATGGGGCCGGGGACGGCCTCGCGGAGGTTGCGGATGCCGGTGACCTCCTTGGTTTCACCGTACAGGTCGACGTCGGTGTCGTTGCCCAGCACGTTGCCGACGGCGTCCTGGCCGACGGTGGTGTTGTTCTGCCCGCCGGCCTCGATGGCGCTGCCCGGGTCGTCGACGGCCACCGGGGCGTCGTTGGCGCCGTGGATGGTGATGGTGATAGTGGCGCTGGAGCTCGCCCCGGCCAGGTCGGTGATGGTATAGGTGAAGGTGTCGCTCAGGGTGTCGGTGGAGCTCCGCAGCGCCTGGACGTCGGGGTTGGTGTTGTCGACGAGGTAGACCGCCGCGCCGCTGCTGTAGATCATCAGGGCCCCAAAGTCGCCGGTGACGATCCGGAAGGAATTGTTCGGCACGCCGAGCTCGGGGCTGCCCGGCACGCCGGCGCTGGCGACCTTGATCACGTCGTTGTTGGTGGCGATGTCGACGTCGCGGTCGTTGCTCAGCACGTTGAATGACGGATTGGTACCCGGCGTCTGGTTGTTGGTGCCGCCGGCCTCCACCGCGTCAGCGACGTCGTTGGCGGCGATGGGCGGATCATTGACCGGTGTGACGATGATCTGCACCTGGTCGACGTCGGTCAGGGCATCGGCGCTCTGGCCGGGGATGCCGTCGTGGTTGGTGTCGCCGAAATTGCCCTGGTCATTGGTGGTCATGGTCAGGGTTTCGGCATTGCGGAAGGTGTTGAAGTCCTGGTCGCCCTTGTAATAGACCTGCGACAGCAGCACGTTCAACTGCGCCAGGCTGCCGCTCAGCGTCAGGCTGCGCCCGGCGCCGCCCGGCGGGGTGGCGTTGGAGCCGGGCGGCGTGGCGGTCTGCCAGAGCACGCCGTGCTGGACGGTCAGAGTGATGCTGAGGATGCCGCTGCCGGCATCGGAGTCGGCGACGGCCAGCCCGAGCAGGTGCAGCACGGTGTCTTCCCGGCCCTGCTGGCCGGCGAGGGTATTGACCGGTGCTTCGTTGAGGTGCACGTAGCCGGCATTGGCATTGCTCACGGCGCCTTCGCCCAGGGCCAGTGCGACACTGCCCAGGCCGTTGGCGCTGGTGCCGGTATCGGTGTCGATGCGCACGTTGAAGCGGTTGTCGGCGGCGAGCTGGAAGGACTGCGGCATGACCACCAGGTAGTTGCCGGTCGGCAGCACGGAGAACTTGTACTGGCCGTTGGCGTCGGTGGTGGTGGTGAACACGCGGTCGTCGGCGGTGCCGAAGCTGTCGTCGGCGCCGGCCCAGGTCAGCTGCACGGTGCGCCCGGCGAAGCCGGGGCCGTCGGGGGTGAGGCTGCCGGTGGCCGAGTTGGTGTCGTTCCACAGGGTGCCCTGGACAACGCCCAGGCCCACGCCGTCGCTGAGTACATAGTTGTTCAGCCCGGCCGTGCCGTCCTGGCCGGTGCGTTCGCCGCTGGCGGTGCCGGCGGCGCCGGGGACCGAGCCAGCCCAGCCGCTGGTCTCGAAGCTGGTCGGCAGACTGGTCCAGGTCAGCACCGCCGAACTTGCGGCATTGTCGACCACCACCGTGCTGGGCACGGTGACGCGGTAGATGACTTGCACCTTGTCGCCCACCGCCAGGCGGTCGAAGTCCACCGAGAGGGCGCCGCTGGTGCTGACGCGGACGCCCGCCGGCAGGTTGTTCAGGTCCAGCGCGGTGCCGTTGAGCAGGATGCCCTGTACCTGGTAGTTGCTGCCGCTGGGGAACTGGTCCTGCAGGTGCACGTTATAGGCGGGGACGCCGCCGTTCTGGGTGAAGTCCACCGACACGGTGGCCGTGGTGGTGCTGGGCCCCGGCTGGATGTCGATGACCTCTTTGTGGACGCGGTCGAAGTTGGGCTCGACCACGTGTTCGAGCAGGGTGTCGCTCATGCCGCGGTCGACGTCCTGGCCGGGCAGGCCGACGTGCTCGATGGCCTTCACGCCCAGGGTCGAGCCCGCCTGGTTGCTGGCGACGTTGGTGACCCGCACGTTGAAGTCGAGGACGATGCCCTCGACGTTGCCGTCGACGGTTTCGCGGTTGACCACGTTGCCCAGGTTGAAGGTGACGGTCTGGCTGCCATTGGCGTTGGTGACGATGCTCAGGTTGGTGGCGTTGCCGTCGAAGATGCCGGTGGGGTTCACGCCGCTGAGGTCGGGCATCAGGTACCCGGCCACCGGGCTGGTTTCGTTGCCGGCCATCCACAGGGTGCCGCCCTTGATCAGGCTGGCGTCGGTGCTCAGGCCGTTGAGGTTGTCCGAGACCAGTGCAATGAGGATGTTGTTCAGGTCGGCCGGGAGGAACTGCAGCCCGGCGCCCAGCTCGAGGCGTACCTGGTAATTGGGGTTGTCGCCGGCCGGCACCAGGACCACCACGCGGTAGCGGATCACCTCGCCGATGGCCACGCTCTCGTTGATCGCGGAGGTGGTGACGCCGGCGCCGTCGCTGGGCGGCGGGGTATCCGGCAGGCCGCCGACGCGGGAAATCAGGATGCCGTTGGAGACCGGGAAGAGCAGGGCGGAAATCTGCCGGTAGTCGTTGAGGTCGCCGCCATTGAGCACTCCGTCGGCGCCGGTACGTTCGCCGGCGTTGGCGCCATCCAGGCTGGTCCATTGCACCCGCGCATTGTTGGCGAAGTCCGCCTGGCCGGCGGCCGTGGCGTTGACCACGCCGGTGAGGCGCAGGGTGATGCTGCCGCCCTTGGCGATGTCGATGTTGGCGCCGTTGGCGGTGATCAACTGGCCGTTCTGGATGATGAAGTCCACACCGCCGTTGTTGGTGGCGCCACCCTGGTAGAGCACGCCGGTGAGGGTGATGTTGTCCAGCTCGGTGGGCAGGATGTCCAGCAGGTTGATGTCGAACGCGGCGTAGTCGTTGGCGCCGTTGCCATTGCTGATGGTGATGGTGAAGTCCACCCGGTCGCCCTGGTCGTAGCCGCCGATGCCGGGGGTGGAGGTGATGGCCTGGGTGATCTGCAAGGTCGGCTCGCGCACGATGACGGTCGGCGCGCCGTCGCTGCGGTTGACGGTGCGGTTCAGCGGGGTGGTGCCGTTGGGGGTGTCGCCGTCCGGGTCCTGGTAGGCCAGCCGGGCGTCGTTCTGCAGCGAGCGAGTGGCCTGGTTGCCCATGACGTTGCTGGCGACCAGCTGCACGCGGATGACGAAGCTGCTGTTGCCGGTCTCGTTGTCGACGCCGGCCGTGGAGGCGCTGAAGACGAAGCGCGCGTCGACGCCGTCGGCGCCCAGGGTGCCGCCAACGCCACTCATGCCGCTGATGACGATGTTGCCGAGGAAGTCGCGGCTGAGCGAGCCGCCGCTGCCGGAGGCGGTGATGATCAGCTGATAGCCCAGGCCGCCGTTGAAACTGGTGTCCAGGCGCAGCCCGGCGGGGATGAGATCGTCGATGCTGAGATTGCGCGTGGTGCCTTCGGGCAGGGTGACGACGATGTCGTAGAGCATGCTTTCGCCCACCACCAGGTTGTTGCCGGTGGTGTGACTGGCGCTGGAGTCACCCTCGCTCAGGCTGCCGCCGGCGAACACCTTGCGGACCTCCGGGGCCGCCACCTGCTGGTTGGCGATGTCGCTGAGGTCGGTGGGGGTGAAGTCGGTGCCGTTGTCGATGCTGGCGTAGTTGCTCAGGATCGCCGTGCTCTGCAGCGTGCGGCCGGCGGCGATGGCGTTGTTGGCAACGACGTCGTAGGTGATCACCACGACGTTCTGCCCGCTGGTATCGGCGGTGGTTCCGGCGCGGCCGGGCAGCAGGCTGGCGACGAAGCCGGCATCGAGGAAGGTGATCCGGTTGCCGGAGACGCTGTAGTCCACGTTCGCGCGCAGCAGGGTGCCGTCGCCCCGGTAGATCTGCAGGTTGGCCGCCGCCAGGCTGCCGCCGACGAAGGTCAGGTCCGGGGGCAGGGTGATGCTGGTGACCACGTCGAAGGCGCCGCCGCCGCCGGTGTTCTCGATGGCCGTGGCCAGGCGCAGCATGTCGCCGCCGTCGATGCCGGTGATGTTGCCGTCGATGGCGGACAGGTCGGTGACGCGGCCGCCGAAGGGGACGCCGGAGGTGCCCGGCTTGTTCCAGGTGCCGGTAGTCCCGGTGACCGTGCCGTTGTAGCTGGAAACCACGCCGTGCTTGATGTTGAGCACGGGTTCGGCGATCGACTGGACCACCGCGATGTCGGACGACACCAGCACGGTCTTGTTGATCGTGGTGGTCTGGCTGGATTGCGCCAGTACGTCCAGCGAGCGCTGGTCGGCGAAGGGCTGGTCACCCACGCGCAGGGTGAAGGTCAGCTCGATGCGCCCGCCAGTGGCCTGGGTGACGCTGTAGTTGCCGAAGTTGAACACCACCGAGTTGCCGGGGCCGCTGCTGACGCTGATCGCCCGCGCCGGATCGCTGTTGCCGGGGCCGATGCTCCATTGGCCGACGCCGCTGCCCACGGTCCAGCCGATGCCGCTGACGTTCAGCAGGGGCAGGGGCAGGTAGGCGGTGAGGCTGAAGTTCTCGTAGTCGCCGGTGACCAGGTCGTAGGACAGCTGGAAGGTCACCACGTCGCCGGGGCGCAGTTCACCGTCGGCGGGCGGATTGCCGCCGTTGACCTGCAGCAGGTTGATGTCGACCTGGCTGGTGGGAATGGTGCTCAAGGTGCTGGAACCGTCGCTCTGCAGATCGCCGATGTTGATGGCGTCCTCGAGCACGGTGGCGCTCACTGTCGCGTTGTTGCCCAGGCTGTCGCCTTCGTTGATCTCGGTGTGCGGCGGGTGGCTGGTGGTGTAGGCCTGGTTGATGATCGCGTTGTAGCTGATGACCGCGGTGGTGGCGGTGCTCTGCACGTCATCGAAGGCCAGGTCGCCGAACAGCGCGCCAAACCCCAGGCCGTCCACGGCGTTGAGCAGCGAGGTGCCGATGTCGACGGTGAGGGTGGTGGTGCCGTCGGCATTGGCGGTGGCGGTGTAGACCAGGGCGATGGTGCGGGTGACGCCGTTCTGGCTGATCGTCATGGTCGGCGCGCCGACGATGCTCTGGCCGTCGGCGAGGGTGTCGGTAACGGTGAACTGGCCCTCGCGGAGGATGTTCTCGCCGAAGGCGAAGTAGTCCGACAGCGCCACGTTGAGCACATAGCGCAGCGTGTCGCCGGGACTCAGGCCGGTGCTGCCGGTATCGTTCTGCAGCAGTGCCTGCTTCTGCAGGGTGATGCTCTTGGCGACAAACTGCGCGCCGGTGCCGTCGCCGGTGGCGCTGAAGTCGACATCGGTGGCGGGGGGCGTCAGGTCGCGCGGGTCCAGCGGCGTCCATTGCCCGGTGGCGCTGGGCGGGCCGAAGCTGATGGTGACCGGATCGCCGGTGTCGGGGTCGATCACCGGGGCGCCGTCGGCGCCGACTTCGGGCACGTAGAAGTCCACGGTGGAGCTGGTCGGCCCGCTCAGGGTCGCGTAGTCGATGGTGTAGGCGACGACGAAGACATTCGGGTCGGCGATGGCCGCGGCGATCAGCGCAGGGTTGGTCAGCACGGTGCCGTTGCGCAAGGTCACCGAGGTCAGGGTGCCGCCGGCGCCGGGGGTGATGGCGGTGACCCGCACGTCCTCCGGCACGCTCTGGGTGATCACCACGTTATGCAGCGTCTGGCCGTCGGCGGGGGTGACGGTGACGGTTTGCGTATGCACGAAGTTGGGACCGGTGGCGGTCTCGCCTTCGGTCATGTTGAGGCTCTGGGTGATGTCGAGCAGGGTCGGGTGGATCGCCAGGGCGTGGAGGGTGGCTTCCACCAGGCTGGGGTCGATCGTGGGGTTGTTCAGCGAGTCGTTGCCGTACTCGAAGCCGCCGCGCGCCTGGATGGTCAGGTCCGGGCTGCCGGTGGTGAGGCTGGTGTCGGCCAGGTTGCTGAGAGTCGCGGTGACCTGCAGGGAGATGGTCGGCTGGTCCTGCGAGACGCTGGCGTAGGGCACCTGCAGCACCACGAACTGGTCGCCCGGTTTCATGCCGACGCTGGCGGCGCTGATCACCAGCGCCTTGCCACTGGCGTCCTTGGCCAGCGGATGGGTGGCGTTGCCGCTGGCGTCGAAGGTGACCACATAGGACTTGACCGCCTGCCCCAGGTAGCTGGCGCTGACGAAGCGAATGCCGTCGTCGCCGTCCTTGCCGGTGGCCGGCAGGAACAGGTCGATATAGGGCGCGAAGCCGACCTGGCTGGAGCTGTTGCGCAGGTCGATGTTGAAATTGAACGAATCGCCCAGCAGCACGTCGGGGCTCGGCATGCTGATGCTCACCGTCGGGCTGGCATCGGGTAGCAGGCCCTGGAAGCTGCTCAGGGTGTCGGCGCTCAGGGCGATGGCCTTGTCCAGGTCGCCGTTGCGCACCTCCAGGTTCCAGTCGCCCCCGGCGCTGCCGGCACCGGTGGCATTATTGGAGGCACCGACGTCGGCCCCGGTCCAGCGCGCGATTTCGTTGACCAGCGCCTGGCCGGCGCTGCCGGCGCCCACGTCGCAGCCGTAGAGCTGGATGTCCGCGCCGGGGCTGAGTTCGCCGCGCCAGGCGCTCAGGCGTTCGCCGAGCTGGTCGACGGTCTGGGCGGTGAAGGTCTGGTTACCCAGGGTGAACTGGCCGGTGGCGCCGTGGGAGAACACCTGGATGGAGTCCACCTGGCCCAGTTGCGCCAGGGCGTTGCTGATGGCGGCGATGGCATCCTGGCCGGCGTCGACCACCAGCGCGGTGCTGCCTGCCGGCAGGCTGGCGGCCAGTTGCTCACGGTTCTCCAGGCGAGCGTCGATCACTACCAGGTTGCGCGGGGCGCTGGGCGCGGGGGCCGCCGTCTGGGCGCGGGCTTCCACCGCGGTGGCGGGTGGCGTGCTGTCCTTGGCGTCAGCGGCCTGGGCGTCGTGGTGTTGCTGGTCGACCGCCGCGGCGGCGGCGCCGTCGAAGAGAATGCGCTGCTCCAGAGCGAGAGCGAGGCTGCTGGGGCGGAGAAGGAATGCGGCGCGCGCCTTGCCCTGATTATCCATTTCAGTACCCGTCGGATCGGTCAATGATCACGGCTTGGAACACAAACTCAAGCACATACGAGTGGCAAGCTTAGACATTGATTCGCGATAGCGAATAGGAATGTCCGTGTGCATTTCGCGACATCTCATACAGCTGCTTTCTGATCGTTCCGACAGGAACCCAATGCGCCGCGTTATCCCGGCTTGCCGCTTTCCAGCCCATTTCCGAATGGCTACGCTTGGGCCTCAGGGAGCGGCCGGGCCCTCTGGACAAGAAGCAGGCCGCAGTCGGGCAAGGGGAGAGCGGGGAATGCGTCACGGAATGTTGCTGTGCTGTGTGCTGGCCTTCTGGCCGCTGGTGGGCTTCGGCGAGTCGTCCGGCAGCGAGATCGCCATCACCGACCGCGAGGCGGCGCCGGCCGAGCTGAGGATTGAGAACCGCAGCGTCATGACCTTCCGCGCCACCCTGCTCGGCGAAACCCCGGAGCTGCGGGCGCGCCGGGCCACGGCGGCGATCGAGGACGCCTTGCAGGGGCGCGGCGAGCTGAAGGTCAGTATCGACCCGATCCAGACCAGCTACATCGTGCTGCTGGGCTATAGCCGCGCCTTCATCGTCACCCCTCAGGATGTCGATCCGCCGGGCGCTTCGGTGCGGGTCGCGGCGGAACAGGCGGCCGACAACCTGCGCCGCGTGGTGGCCGAGAGCGGCGAGGCCCGCAATATCCGCTTCCTGCTCATGGCGCTGGGGTATTCGGCGCTGGCCACGATGATCTACCTGTTGCTGCTGCGGGGCGTCAGCGTGGGTCGGCGCCGGCTGTCCGGTCGCCTGCCGGGCCTGATGAGCCGGCACAAGCAGTGGCTCAAGCTGGGGCACACGCCGTTGTTCGACGTGCAGTACCTCTATTACCTGTTCGGCCGGCTGCTCTGGCTGATCTACTGGGTGGTGGTGTTCCTGCTCAGCTACCAGTGGCTGAGCTTCGTGCTGTCGCAGTTCCCCTTTACCCGTCCGTGGGGCGAGAGCCTCAACGTGCACCTGCTCGACCTCGTCCGCTACCTGCTCGATGGCATGCTCGGCGCCATGCCGGGGCTGGCGGTGGCGCTGTGCATCGTGCTGATCGCACGGGCCTTCAGCAGCTTTGCCCGGCGTCTGCTGCAACGCCTGGCGCGCCCCGGCACCCTGGGCTGGCTGACCGAGGAGACGCTGCAGCCGACCACCCGGCTGACCTCCCTGGCGATCTGGCTGTTCGCCCTGGTGATGGCCTATCCCTACCTGCCCGGCTCCGGCACCGAAGCCTTCAAGGGCGTCTCGGTACTGATCGGCCTGATGATTTCCCTCGGCGCCTCCAGCGTGATCGGCCAGGCCGCCGCCGGGCTGATCCTGACCTATTCGCGGACCCTGCGCGCCGGGGAGTTCGTGCGGATCGGCGAACACGAGGGAACGGTGACGGAAGTCGGCATGTTCAACACCACCATCCGCACCGGCCTGGGCGAGGTGCTGACCCTGCCCAACTCGATGATCACCGGCTCGGTCACCAAGAACTACTCGCGCATCGTCCACGGCCAGGGCTACGTGGTGGATACCGTGGTGACCATCGGCTACGACACGCCCTGGCGCCAGGTGGAAGCCATGCTGATCGAGGCGGCGCGGCGTACCGAGGGCATCCTCGAAAAGCCGGCGCCCCACGTCTTCCAGACCGCGCTGTCGGATTTCTATCCCGAGTACCGCCTGGTGGCCCAGGCCATTCCCAGCGAGCCGAGGCCCCGCGCAGAGCTGCTGAGCGTGCTGCACGCGAATATCCAGGATGTGTTCAACGAGTACGGGGTGCAGATCATGTCGCCGCACTACCTGGCCGATCCGCACCAGCCCAAGTGGGTGCCCAGGGAGCAGTGGTACAGCGCGCCGGCCCGTCCGCCGGGAGGCGATGATGTCGTGAAATGAGTAACGGCGCTCCGGGGCACGACAGGCACAGTTGCGAGTCGGCGCTTGATTGCCTACACCTGTAACCGAAACGCGAACTCCAGGGTCGGTGGTCGTACTGGAGGCGGCATGCCAACGATGCTCACAGACAAGGGAAGAATGTCCATGACAAACAGAACCTTCAGCAAGGGTACGATCTTCGCCGTTCTCGGCGCCGCCAGTCTCTTCGCCCAGGCCGACCAGGCCGGCGGCAATGGCTGCGGCTGGGGCAACATGGTGTTCGAAGGGCAGCGCGGCCTGTTCCCGCACCTGCTGGCCACCACCACCAATGGCACCTCGGGCAACGCCACGTTCGGCCTCACTTCCGGCACCAATGGCTGCAACTCCGACGCACGCCTGGGCTACGGCGGCCGCTCGGTGTTCGCCATGAACGGCATGCTCGACAACATCGCCGAGGACATGGCCAAGGGCCAGGGCGAGGCGCTGGACGCCTATGCGGTGCTGCTGGGCGTCGAGGCCAAGGACCGCGCCCACTTCGCGCAGGTCACCCAGCAGCATTTCGGCGACATCTTCGCCAGCAAGGACGCCACCGGGGAGGAGGTCTACCGCAACACCCTGGCGGTGATGCAGAAAGACACCGTGTTGGCGCGCTACGCCCGCCAGCCGGCCTGATCCAGCCGTTGCGAACGAATGCCCTCTTCGGAGGGCATTCGTGTTTCTGCGATTGGCGCGCGGCGCCGGAGGGCGCCTATCCTGATGCGTTGTTTCGTGCCCCAGGGCATTCGGGGCGTGGCGTTCCTTCAGCGGGAGACTCCCATGAACCTGCATCTCACAGACAAGCTCGCCCTGGTCAGCGGCTCCACCAAGGGCATCGGATTCGCCATCGTCCAGGGGCTGGCCCGCGAAGGCGCGCGGGTGATCCTCAACGGCCGCAGCCAGGCGTCGGTGGACGAGGCGCTGGGCCGGCTGCGCGGCGAACAGGCCGACGCGAAGGTCGAGGGCTTCGCTGGCGACCTCTCCGATCCCCGGCAGATCGAGGCGCTGGTCAAGCGCTACCCGGCGGTGGACGTGCTGGTGAACAACCTGGGCATCTTCGATCCCAAGCCCTTCGAGGAGATTCCCGACGAGGACTGGGTGCGCTTCCTCGACGTCAACCTGCTCTCCGGCGTCCGCCTGTCCCGCGCCTACCTGCCGGGCATGAAGCAGAAGAACTGGGGGCGCGTGGTGTTCATCAGCAGCGAGAGCGCCATTCAGATTCCGCTGGAAATGATCCACTACGGCGTGACCAAGACCGCTCAGCTCGGCCTGTCGCGCGGGCTGGCGGAAAGCTGCGCCGGTACCGGGGTGACGGTGAACGCGGTGCTGCCGGGGCCGACCGCTTCCGAGGGGGTGGGCGAGTTCGTCGGCAAGCTGTCCGGCGGCCAGTCCTTCGAGGCGTTCGAAGCGGAGTTCTTCCGCACCGCGCGGCCGGGGTCGCTGCTGCAACGCTTCGCCCGCCCGGAGGAGGTGGCCAACCTGGTGGTCTACGTCTGCTCGGAGGCCTCGTCCGCCACCAATGGCGCAGCGCTGCGGGTGGATGGCGGCCTGGTGCGTTCGGCGTTCTGACTCAGTCGGCGCTGCGGCTCTCGAACTCCAACCCCTGCGCCAGCTCCCCGCAGCCGAGCCGGCCGAGCCACTGCTGCGCCTTCGAACCCGACAGGTGCGCCTCCAGGTCGGCCTGGCTGGCCCAGCGGGTCTGCACCTGCCAGCGATCGGCGGCCAGCGCCCGTACTTCCCCGGACTGGCAGCCGGGCTGCTGGCGCACCTGATCCAGCAACTCGTTCAGGTGGGCGCCGAGTGCGGAACCCTGGCCGGGGAATGCCTGGACGCGGACGATGGCGATGGCGGACGGGGACATGGCGAGGCTCCTTTCTGCTGGCTGGGCGGGTGGCCATTGGGCGCTGGCGCCGGCGGCCGGTAAAGACCGGAACCGGCTTTCAAAACCTTTCGCAGGATCGAGGGGCGTTCGCGAACCGCCTGGCGTCGTATGCGCCGGGGGCTGTTCGCGAGCGAGCTCGCTCCTACGGGAAGTCCAGGCGCCAGCGATGGGGTAGGTAAAGGTTAAGGCCGTGGCCGCGGGGACAGAACCGCCAATTCCCGGGAAAACCGCCGGACCAATCCTTCGCTATCGCGGAGCTGGGCCGAGTGGCGTCAACTCGCCGGAGCCAACGACCTCCCACCGGGTCAACCCCTGCCGGCGCTTCCCCCTCACCCCAACCTTCTCTCCCTGGGAGACGACTGCATGGATCAGGAGGTAGAGCGACGCAGGATGCCAAAGCCGAGGGTTGGGGTGAGGGCCGCCCCGAGCGCAGATATATCTCGTAGTAGCGGACTCCCTTTTCGAATGGAGCGTTACGCAGGCTACGGTTGGGGGCATTGATCGCAGACTCCGTCCGCTCCTGCCGCAGCAGAGGCCCCTGCGATCCTCGCGCGGCCAGATCAACCCAACTGCTGCAGCAGGTCGCGCACCTTGTCCAGCGCCGGGTCGATGTCCAGGGTGTCGATGGCGCCGAAGCCCAGCAGCAGCCCGTCGCGCACCGGCGCCTGGTCGTAGAAGGGCGCCAGGCCATACAGGCCGACCTCGACCTTGCGCCCCAGCTCCATCAGCAACGGCACGTTGGTCGGCTGGCGCAGCAGGGCGCTGAGGTGGAAGCCGGCCACCGAGGGCACTGCTTCCAGCCAGGGCGCCAGGTCGCCGTCCAGGCGGGCGAGGATGCGCTCGCGGCGACCGGCGTAGATGCCGTGGCAGCGGCGAATGTGCTTGAGCAGGTAGCCCTCGGCCATGAACTTGGCCAGTGCCCATTGCGGCAGGGTGGAACTGTGCCAGTCGGAAATCTGCCGGGCGCGCACCAGCGCCGGGAACAGCGAGGGCGGCAGGATCAGGTAGCCCAGGCGCAGTTCCGGCAGCAGCACCTTGGAGAAGGTGCCGACGTAGGCCACCACGCCGTGGCGGTCCAGGCTCTGCAGGGCGTCGCTGGGGCGCCCTGCGTAGCGGAACTCGCTGTCGTAGTCGTCCTCGATCACCAGCGCGCCCAGCTCCACCGCCCGCGCCAGCAGCGCCTCGCGGCGCGCCGGGCTCATCGGCATGCCCAGCGGGAACTGGTGCGAGGGCGTGGTGTAGATCATCCGGGTGCCGTCGGGAATCCGCTCCACCTGGATGCCCTCGGCATCCACCGGCACGCTCACCACCTCGGCGCCGAGCATGCGGAACAGCAGCCGTGCCGGCGGATAGCCAGGGTCTTCCATGACGACCTTGTCACCGGGGCGCAGCATCACCCGTGCCAGCAGGTCCAGTGCCTGCTGTGCGCCGTTGCAGACCATCACGTCGTCCAACTGGCAGTTCACCCCGCGCGCATAGGCGATGTGCCGGGCGATGCCGTCGCGCAGCGGGGTGATGCCCTCGGGGCGGCTGTAGTGCCCGCGCGGGGTATTCATCTGGCGCATGGCATAGTTCACGCAGCGCCGCCATTCCTCCTGGGGAAACTGCAATTGGGTGGTGGCGCCGCCGATGAAATCAGCCTTGGCCGTGCCCTCGGCGCCGGGGTGGGTGAGGCGCGGATTGAGACCGGCCCAGTGCTCGATGTTGGCCTGGCTGGCGAAGCGGAAACTGTCCTGGCGCCGGTCGTTGCGGGGAATCCGCGCGTTGACGAAGGTGCCGCTACCGACCTTGCCCACCAGCACGCCTTCGTAGGTGAGCTGCGCGTAGGTGTCGGAAATGGTCTTGCGCGAGATCCCCAGTTGTTCGGCCAGCAGGCGGCTGGGTGGCAGCCGGGTGCCGGCGGCGAGGCGGCCGGAATCGATGGCGTCGCGCAACTGGCGGTAGAGTTGCCCGGCCAGGTCTTTCTGGCCGTGGATGATCAGGTGAAGCTCCAAAGCTGGCTCCGGCAGGCAGGGCAGAACGAAAAGAGTAGCGCCGGGGGGAATGGCCGGTGAAGTTGCGCGATGAAATTTCCCCGAATTGGCCACCGGAGAAGCGTCCGGCACCGCGCACAATGGGGGTGTCCATCCCCGAGGAACCCGCCATGCAGCCACGCCTGGATTACTACACCGCATCCCCCGAGGCCCTGAAGGCGGTACTGGCCCTGGAGGCCGCGATCTTCGAGCTGTCCGTCGAAAGGCCCTTGCTGGAACTGGTGCGTCTGCGGGTCTCGCAGGTGAACAACTGCGCCTTCTGCGCCGACATGCACGCGATGGAAGCCCGCCGCGCCGGTGAGACGGAGCGGCGGCTGTTCGCCGTGAGCGTCTGGCGCGAGTCGCCGTTCTTCACCGAGCGCGAGCGTGCGGCGCTGGACTGGTGCGAGGCGGTGACCCTGCTGTCCGAGTCGAAGGTGCCGGAGGCAGTGTTCCTGCACGCGCGGGAGCAGTTCAGCGAGCGCGAGCTGGTGGACCTCACGGTGGCCATCGGCGCGATCAACGTCTGGAACCGCCTGGGTGTGTCCTTCCGCCAGTTGCCGCCGGCCTGACTCGACGCCGCTGGTTCTGCTTTTCGTAGGAGCGAGGGAGCGCCTGGTCCTTGCTCGCGAATGGACTTACCGGCGGCCACGGTGTTGGGGCTGTTCGCGAGCAATGACGATGGCGTCCCCCTCGCTCCTGCAAGGTGCAGCTCGGCGCAACGGCAGGCAGCACAGCGCCCCGACCAGCAAGGCGCCCGCGGCGGCGCCCAGGGCCGGGAGGAAGCTGCCGGTCAGCCCGCGCAGGGCGCTGGCCGCCAGCGGCCCGACGATCTGCCCGACGCCATACAGCGCGGTCATCGCCGCCAGCATGTTGAAGCGCACCTGGCCGGCTACCGCGCGGGCCGCCGGCATGGCGATGGTCACCGTGCCCATGAAGCTGCCGCCCACCAGCACCGCGCTGCCCAGGTAGAGGAAGACCGATTCGCCCAGCGTCGGCAGCATCACGCCCACCGCCTGCACCAGCAGGTTCAGCGCCAGCGCGCGGCGGCTGCCCAATCTCAGGTGCAGCCGGTGCCAGAGGAAGCAGGAGGGCACTGCGCCCAGGCCGAACGCGGCCCAGACCTGCAGCGGGTCGATGGCGCCCAGGCCGCTCTTCATCAGCAGCGGCAGGTAGGTGGCGGTGATGATGTAGCCGAAACCGGCCAGCCCGTAGACCAGCAGGATGATCGGCGCCGGCAGCGACGGCGTCTGCTTGCCGTCCGTTGCGGCTGGTTGCGTGCTCGGTGGGCCCGAGTGCCGCAGTGCCGGAACGGCCAGCAGCGCCAGCACCAGACCGGCCAGCGCCAGCACGCACCAGATCGCCGCGCTGCCCAGGCCGAAGGCAGTGCCGGCGACGATCAGCTCGGCGGAGAGCAGGATGCCAAGGCCGACCCCGGCGAACATCAGCGGCGCCCCGTGGGTTTCGCCCATGCTTTGCAGCAGCCACTGCGCCGCACCCACCAGCGTCATGGCGCTGAGCACGCCGGCCAGCAGGCGCACGCCGACGGCGAAAGCGATGGGCGCCGGGATGGCCATCGCGGCCAGGGCGACCAGCGTGCCGGCCAGCGCCAGCACGCAGATGCGCGCGGCATGGCGTTCGTGACTGCGTGCCAGGAGCAGGGCGCCGAGCAGGTAGCCGGCGTAGTTGGCCGAGGCCGCCAGGGAGCCGCCCGTGACGCTGAGCAGGCCGTCACGCACCATCAACGGGTAGAGCCCGGTGAAGGCGAAGCGGCCGAAGCCCATGCCCACGGCGAGGATCAGCGCCGCCGACAACGCGGCGGGCAGGCGACGCGGGGCATTCATGGCCGTGCCTGCAGGGTTTCCCGCCAGCGCTGGAAGGCGCCGGTGGCGTAGCCGTCGCGCCAGATCAGCAGGGTGTCCACTTCCATCAGCGGCACCACCCGCAGATCGGGCATGTCCCGCTGCAATTCCAGCACCGAGCGCGGTAGCACGCCGATGCAGGAACCGGCGTTCACGCAGGCGAGGATGCCGTGGTAGGAGCCCACTTCCTGCACCGCCAGCGGCGCGCCCTTCAACCAGCGTTCGGCCAGTTGGCGGTAGGTGCAGCCTCGGGTGAAGCCGACCAGGGTGCGGATCTGCACATCCTCGGGCCTGTTCACTGGCGGATGGTCGCCCGGCAGCACCAGCAGCAGTTCCTCGCGGAACACCGGCTCGGCGCGCAGGCCGCGTTCCAATCGAGAGTCGAAGCCAGGGTCGGCACGGAGGATGTCCGGGTGGGCGATCAGCGCGCAGTCCAACTGGTGGTTCAGCACCTCGCCGATCAGTTTCTGGCTGTGCCCGGTGGTCATGTGCAGCTCCACCTCGGGGCAGGTGCGGTGAAAGCGCGCCAACGGCTCGGGCAGGCGGCTGGCGGCGCTGGCTTCCATGCTGCCCAGGCGCAGGCTGCCGGTGGCGCTGTCCGGGTGCAGCGACTGGCGCGCCTCGGCGGCCAGGGCCAGCAGGCGTTCGGCGTAGACGAGAAATTCCCGGCCCTGGTCGGTCAGTGCCATGCGCTTGCCGTCGCGCAGGAACAGCGCCGCGCCGAGGTCGTCCTCGAGCTGGCGGATACGCGTGGTGACGTTGGACTGAACCCGCTGCAGGCGGGCGGCGGCGCGAGTGACGCTCTGCTCCTCGGCCACGCAACGGAAGATTTCCAGACTGGAGAGATCCATAATATATCTTCGTTAGAGAATTTGTTGCGAAGAATATTCTCTCTATGAGATCGTAAGTCAAGCGATAGCAAGCCAGCGGCGATTTCGCCGGACCGACGATGAGGACCCCGTCATGCGCATCACTGAACTGCTCGGCATCCAGCACCCCATCATCCAGGCGCCGATGGTCGGCGTATCCACCCCGGCGCTGGCGGCGGCGGTGTCCAATGCCGGCGGCCTGGGCTCCATCGGCCTGGGGGCGAGCAACGCCACGCAAGCCCGCGCCCTGCTGGAGCAGACCCGCGCGCTGACCGACAAGCCGCTCAATCTCAACCTGTTCTGCCATCGCCCGGCCGTGGCCGATCCGGCGCGCGAGGCCGCCTGGCTGGAGCACCTGCGGCCGCTGTTCGCCGAGTTCGATGCGCAGCCGCCGGCGCAGATCAGCGAGATCTACCGTAGCTTCCTGAGCGATCCCGAGATGCTCGACTTCCTTCTCGACGCGCGCCCGGCGGTGGTCAGCTTCCATTTCGGCCTGCCGCCGCAGGACTGGATCGACCGCCTGAAAACCGCCGGCATCCACCTGCTGGCCACTGCCACCTGCCTGGCGGAAGGCCGCGCCATCGAGGCGGCGGGCATCGATGCCATCGTCGCCCAGGGCTACGAAGCCGGCGGCCACCGTGGCGTATTCGAGCCGGAGAAGGACGCGCGTATCGGCACCTTCGCGCTGGTCCGCACGCTGGCAAAAGGTACCGGCCTGCCGATCATCGCGGCGGGCGGGATCATGGATGGGCAGGGCATGCGCGCGGTATTCGAGCTGGGTGCGCAGGCAGTGCAGATGGGCACGGCGTTCATTTCCGCCAACGAATCCTCGGCCAACGCCGCCTTCAAGGCCGCGCTGCGCGGTGAGCGAGGGGAGCGTACCGAAGTGACAGCGGCGATCTCCGGCCGTGCGGCACGGGGCATGGTCAACCGGCTGTTCACCGACGTGGGCAGCGCGGATGCGCCGGCGCTGCCGGACTATCCCACCACCTATGACGCGGCCAAGGCACTGACCGCCGCGGCGGCCGCCAAGGGCAACACGGACTTCGCCGTGCAGTGGGCCGGGCAGGGCGCGCCCTTGTCGCGGGAGATGCCGGCGGCGGAGCTGATCTCGACCCTCATGGCCGAGTTCCGTACCGACGTAGGGGGCAATCTGTAGGAGCGAGCTTGCTCGCGAACAGAGTCTCAGACGGAATCGGTGTTGTGCGGTTCGCGAGCAGGCTCGCTCCTACAAGAGCATCCGAGTCAGCGGGCGCCGACGGCCGCGGCAGGTTTCTCCCGTGGCCGCCAGAGTTCGGCCAGCAGCACGCCGGCCAGGGTCAGCGTGCCGCCGATCAGGTGGTAGTGGGTCAGGCGCTCGTCCAGCGCCACGGCGGCGATGGCGGCGGTCAGCACCGGCAGCAGGTTGAAGAACAGCGACATGCGGCTTGGCCCCATGCGCGCCACACCCTGCATCCACGCCAGCGCGCCGACGATGGAGGCCAGCAGCGCGGCGTAGAGCACCAGCGGCAGGTTCGCGGCGGTCAGCCCCTGGTGCGGCGAGGCCAGGTACAGCGGCAGCAGCGCGAGGATCGCCACCAGCACCTGCAGGTAGAGCATCACCAGCGGCGGCAGCCGCAGGTTCCATTTCTTCATCAGTACGCCATACACGCCGTAGGCGAGGGTGGCGACGATCATCATGCCGTCGCCCAGGTTCACGCCGTGACTGAGCAATTGCCGTGGATTGCCCTGGGTGATCACCAGCAGCACGCCCCCCAGCGAGACCAGCGCGCCGAGCAGCGCCGCGACGCTCATGCGGTGACCCAGCAACAGCGAGGCGAGGGCGAGGGACATCAGCGGCATCAGCGGCATCAGCGAAAGGATGATGCCCATGTTGGTTGCCGAGGTCAGCGCGGCGGCGTAGTAGGCCAGGCACTGGTAGACGGCCATGCCGAGCAGGCCGAGGGTGACGATCTTGCCCAGGTTGGCGCGGATCACCGGCCAGTGGGCGAGGGTGGCGCGCAGCAGGAAGGGCGTCAGCAGCAGGCCGGCCAGCAGCCAGCGGAAGAAGCCGATCTCCGCCGGGGCGATCTGTCCGACGGCGAGCTTGTTGACGACGGTGTTGCCGGACCAGATGACCACGGCCAGCAGGGGGAACAGGTAATTCATGGAGGAACGCTTCCGGGATGACGGTGTGTATTGTCGGGTCGTCCGAATCAAGACGTATAATGAATTTCAGACAATCCACCCCGGCATTCGGACATGACCCGCGCACTGCCGCTCCCGCTTCCCGACATCGACCAGTTGCCCGCCGACCTGTACTTCCGCTACGACGAGTTCGACGCCGGCACCCATTCGCCCAGCCATCGCCATGCCTGGGGCCAGCTCAACTACGCCTCCCACGGGGTGATGGAACTGGAGGTGGATGGCCAGCGCTTCCTTTCGCCGCCGCAGTACGCCGTGTGGGTGCCGCCGGGGCGCGAGCACAGCTGCTACAACCGCCAGGCCATCGTCTACCGCTCGCTGTACGTGTCCGCCGAGGTGGCGCGCAAGCTGCCGGAGAACCCTTGTACCCTGGCCATCAGCGATATCCTCAAGGCAATCCTCTCCGACTTTGCCGCGCGAGGGGTGAACATCCCGCACAGCGACGCGGACCGGCGCCTGGCCGCCGTGGTGATCGACCAGTTGCAGGCCGCGCAGCCCCACGACGACTACCTGCCCTACGCCAGCAGCGGCGCGCTGGGCGAAATGCTGGCCGCGCTGCAGGCCGAACCCGGCGACAACCGCACCCTCGCGCAATGGGCCGAGCGTGTGCACAGCACCGAGCGCACCCTGGCGCGGGCCTGTCAGCGGGAGCTGGGCATGTCGTTCGGCGAATGGCGCCAGCGCCTGCGCTTCCTGGCGGCCATCGAGGCGCTGGCGTCGGGGGAAGGGGTACAGCAGATCGCCTTCAACCTGGGCTACAGCAGCCCGTCGGCCTTCATCGCCATGTTCCGGCGCCTGGCCGGCACCACGCCGGAGCAGTATCGAGCGGCCTTCCGCGCGCTGGCGGAAGGCTGAGGCCAAGAACCTGTTCAGAATCTCGCCGAGCGCAGTCCGGGCTGGCGCAGGCAGATCATGGACGGGTTCTCAGACCCTGCCGTCCTCCAGGCCCTTGAGGGTCTTGCGGCAGTGCACCAGCGCGTCGCGCACCATGAAGTTCACCAGGGTCGGGGAGACACCCAGTTCCTCGGCGATTTCCTTCTGCGTGCGGCCGTGCAGGCGGTACATCTCGAAGGCGTAGCGGGTGCGCTCGGGCAGGGCGCGCAGGGCGCTGGAGATGGCTTCCAGGGTCTGCCGGTCCTCGTGCTCGGCTTCCGGCGAGGCGGAGGGCGTCGGGATGTGCATGCCTTCCTCCTCGCTGCCGGCGTAGCGCTTTTCCAGCGCCTGGCGACGGTAGAGGTCGATGGCGAGGTTGCGCACCACGCGCATCAGATAGCCGCTCTGCGACTGGATGCCGGGCGTGAGCGCGGATCCGTTGAGCTTGAGGTACGCATCGTGCACCACGTCTTCGGCGTGGCTGCGGCAGCCGAGGATGCGTGCGGCAGCATTGATGAAAGTCTGCCGGTGGGTAGCGAACAGCTCGTGGAGAGCAGGACGCGATTCGGCGGGCGCTGGCTTGGACATGCAAGGTTTCCTATGCGACGGAGGGGGCGTCCACATGGGTTGAGGCGGCCAATCTAGTTCAAATGATAATTATTATCAATTTATTCGAGAGACTCCGACTATCGCTCTACGACGGGGTTCCCGCACAGCGCGAGGAAATTTCATGCATCTGCTGGTGAACTGCCGGCTAGACGGAACCGTTGTCGATTATCTTATGAGAATTAATCTCATACGAGAACATTAACTATTTCTCGAGCTCCCTCGTCTTCATGGCAGAACCGGCAAAACCACAGGCGTGGCCTTGTGCCGGCACCCCATGCAGCGAAGGAGAACGAGCGATGGCATTCGATCGCGAAGACGCGGTGTACAAGGTCCTGGTCAACGGCGAGGAGCAGTACTCGCTGTGGCCGGACTACAAGGAAGTCCCCGCCGGCTGGCGCGAAGCCGGCCAGCAGGGCAGCAAGGCCGATTGCCTGGCCTTCGTCGAGCGCAACTGGACCGACATGCGTCCGTTGAGCCTGCGACAGAAGATGGCCGAGGGGCAGTAACCCATGCTGCGCCTGCTCTGCCTGCCGTACTCCGGCGCCAGCGCGATGGTCTATGCGCGCTGGAAGCGCCAGTTGCCGGTCTGGGTCGACGTCCGTCCGGTGGAACTGCCCGGCCGTGGCCGACGTTTCGCGGAAAACCTGCAGACCGACCTGCGCGGCCTGGCCGACCAGCTCGCCGGCGAGGTCGCCGCGCACCTGGAGCAACCCTACGCGCTGTTCGGCCACAGCCTTGGCGGCCTGCTGGCCTTCGAACTGGCTCATGCCCTGCGCCAGCGCGGCCTGCCGACGCCGCAGGCGCTGTTCGCCTCGGCGGCCTCCGCGCCGTCATGCCGCGACAGTCACTGCGAACTGGCCGAAGAGCAGAGCGACGCGCAGTTGATCGAGCGCATGCGCCGCCTCGGCGGCACCCCCGAAGCGGTGTTTGCCGACGAGGAAATGCTGCGCCTGACCCTGCCGGTGATGCGCGCCGATTTCCTCCTCTGCGGCCGCTATGACTACCGCCGTCGCCCCCAGTTGTCCTGCCCGATCCATGTGTTCGGCGGCAAGGCCGACCGGATTTCGGTGGAATCCCTGTCGGCATGGCAGGACGAAACCCGCGCCGGCTTCTCCCTGGAAATGCTCGACGGTGGGCACTTCTTCCTCAACAGCAGCGAAGCGCGCCTGCTCGAACTGATGCTCGGCCACCTGCGGCCGTCGAATCAGCCGAGCGACGCGGCACTGGCCTGAGCGCCCCGCGCGGAGAATCCCGATGCTCACTTCCTCCTTGTTCGACATCGCTCCCCTGGCGCAGGCCCGTGGCGGCTTGCCCCTGCGGGTGCAGGCGCGCGGCGAGGGCATCGACCTGCTCGATGCCCTGGCCGAGCTGCGCCCACTGGTGGCGGAGCGCCTGCCGGTGTGCGCCGGCATCCTCTTCCGTGGCTTCCAGGTCGGCGCGCCGGAGCGCTTCCGCGAGTTCGCCGCCGGCTTCGGCCATCCGCTGCTCAACTACGAGTTCGGCTCCACACCGCGCAGCAACGTCACCAGCGGCGTGTACACCTCCACCGAGTACCCGCCGCACCAGCACATTCCGCTGCACAACGAGCAGGCCTACACCCGCGAGTGGCCGATGAAGATCTGGTTCTACTGCGTGCAGGCCGCGCAGAACGGTGGCGAGACGCCGATCGCCGACAGCCGCGAGATCTACCGCCGGGTCGACGAGGGCATCCGCCGCCGCTTCAGCGAGCGTGGGCTGATGTACACCCGCAACTTCGGCAACGGCCTGGACGTGGCCTGGGAGCAGGTGTTCAACAGCAGTGACCCGGCCGTGGTCGAGGCGTACTGCAAGGCCCACCGAATCGGCTGGGAGTGGAAGGAAGACGGCGAATTGCGCACCCGCCAGGTCTGCCAGGCAGTCGCCCAGCACCCGGTCACCCGCGACTGGGTCTGGTTCAACCAGGCGCACCTGTTCCACGTCTCCAACCTGCCTGCGGATGTGCGCGAGAGCCTGCTGGAAATCGTCGACGAGGAAGACCTGCCGCGCAACGTCTACTACGGCGACGGCAGCCCCATCGAGCCCTCGGTGCTCGACGAAATCCGCGGCGTGCTGGAGGAGGTCAAGGTGAGCTTCCCCTGGACCAGCGGCGACGTCCTGATGCTCGACAACATGCTCGCCGCCCATGCGCGCTCGCCATTCAGCGGGCCGCGCAAGGTGGTGGTGGCGATGGCGGAAGGACATGGTGCTGACGCACAAGGTTGAAGGCCGCAGGGATAACTCCCTCTCCCTCCGGGAGAGGGCGGGGGTGAGGGAGATGGCCGAGCACCGGAGTCGCCGTTAACACCCTCACCCTAACCCTCTCCCAGAGGGAGAGGGGACCGTTCGGAGCCGATGGATGTACCAGAACCACGCCGGACGTATCAGCCGGCACGGATAACTCCCTCTCCCTCTGGGAGAGGGCTGGGGTGAGGGAAATGGCCGAGCACCGAAGTCGCCGGTAACACCCTCACCCTGACCCTCTCCCAGGGGGGAGGGAATTGGTCGGAGCAGATGAACGATCACGGCGCTCCGCACAAGCAGCTGAACCCACGAATTTCCCTCCGGCGGGCCCCACGCGCCCGCCGACAGAACAGGTGATCTCATGAACGACCGCTACGAAGCCGCAGGAAACCTGGTCGAGGCCCTGCTGCAACGCGCCTGCGAAATGCCGCGCAAGACTGCCCTGCGATTCATCGCCGAAAACGTCGAGCAGCCCATCAGCTTCCGTGAGTTGGACGAGCGCGCCCGCGCCCTGGCCGCCTGGATGCTGCGCCACGGCCAGCACGGCGACCGCGCCGTGCTGTTGCTGCCCAGCGGCCCGGACTACGTCGCGGCGTTCTTCGCCTGCCTCTACTCGGGGATCATCGCCGTGCCGGCCTATCCGCCGGAGTCCGTGCGCCCGCAGCACCTGGCGCGCCTGCGCTCGATCCTCGATGACGCGCAGCCGAGCCTGGTGCTCACGGATTCCGCGCTGATCGAGGCCCTGCGTCCGGCCTGCGCGCGCGCGAACGGCGACAGCCCGCTGCTGCTGGCGGTGGACCAGGCCGATCCGGCACTGGCCGTCGAATGGCAGATGCCGGAGCTGGCCGATGACGACATCGCCTTCCTGCAATACACCTCCGGCTCCACCTCGACGCCCAAGGGCGTGCAGGTCAGCCACGGCAACCTGATGGCCAACGAGCGCCTGATCCGCCACGGCTTCGGCATTGGCGACGACGACGTGATCGTCAGCTGGCTGCCGCTGTTCCACGACATGGGCCTGATCGGCGGTCTGCTGCAGCCGATCTACAGCGGCATCGAGTGCGTGCTGATGTCGCCGCGCTATTTCCTCGAACGCCCGCGTCGCTGGCTGGAAGCCATCGCCCGTTTCGGCGGCACCGTCAGCGGCGGGCCGGACTTCGCCTACCGCCTGTGCTGCGAGCGGGTCAACGAAACCGCGCTGGAAGGCCTCGACCTGAGCAAATGGCGCGTGGCCTTCTCCGGCTCCGAGCCGATCCGTCCGGACACCCTGGAACGCTTCGCCGCCTGGTTCGCCCCGGCGCGGTTCGACGCCTCGTCCTTCTACGCCTGCTACGGCCTCGCCGAAGCGACCCTGTTCGTCACCGGCGGCGTGCGCGGCGAAGGCATCGGCCAGCTGGAAGTGGACCTCGAAGCCCTGGGCGAAAACATCGCCCGTCCGGGCCGTGGCACCTCGCTGATCAACTGCGGCGGCGCCCAGCCCGATCACGAGATTCAACTGGTCGATCCGCTCAGCGGCGAAGCCCTCGGCCCGGACCGCGTCGGCGAAATCTGGAGCAGCGGCCCCAGCGTTGCCCTCGGCTACTGGCGCAACCCGGAAGCCAGCGCGCGCACCTTCGTCGAAAAGGACGGCCGCACCTGGCTGCGCACCGGCGACCTGGGCTTCCTGCACAACGACGAACTCTTCGTCACCGGCCGCCTCAAGGACATGCTCATCGTCCGTGGCCAGAACCTCTACCCGCAGGACCTGGAACGCTGCGTCGAGGAAGAGGTCGACCTGGTGCGCAAGGGCCGCGTCTCCGCCTTCGCTATCGAGCATCAGGGCCGCGACGGCATCGGCATCGCCGCCGAAGTCGGCCGCAGCGTGCGCAAGCTGATCTCCGCCGAAGCACTGGCCAGGGCGATTTCCGCCGCCGTGGCGGAAACCTTCCAGGAGGCGCCGCTGGTGGTGGCGCTGCTGGAGCCGGGCGCACTGCCCAAGACTTCCAGCGGCAAGCTGCAACGCTCGGCCTGCCGCACCCAGCTGCTCGACGGCAGCCTGCAGGCCTACGCCATCCAGCGCGCCGGTGAGCCGATCAGCGATGGCGCCAGCGCCAAGCCGGTCGCACCACTGTCTGCTGAAGAGCAAGCCATCGCCGCGCTGTGGAGCGAGGTGCTGGAACTGCCGGCGATCCGCCGCGACGACAACTTCTTCGCCCTGGGCGGTAACTCGATCAAGGCCACCCAGCTGATGGCGCGCCTGCGCGAGCGCCTGGGCCGTGCCGTGGAGCTGCGCCTGTTGTTCGAAGCGCCAGAGCTGGGCGCTTTCGTCGCCGCGCTGGCGGCCATCCCGGCGGCCGAAGCGCAGAGCGTCCCGCAGGTACCGCGCGACGGCCTGCTGCCGCTGTCGCCGGCCCAGCGCCGCCTGTGGTTCCTCTGGAAGCTGGAACCGGAAAGCGCCGTGTACCACATCGCCGGGCGCATGAACCTGCGCGGTGAACTGCGCCGGCCGGCGGTGGAACAGGCCTTCGCGATCCTGCTGGCGCGCCACGAAACCCTGCGCAGCCGCTTCATCGAACAGGCCGATGGCGAGGTGTCGCTGAGCCTGTCCGACGCGACCCAGGTGGAACTCAGCGAAAGCGATTTCAGCTCCCTGGGCAACGCCCGCCGCGACATCGCCGCCCGCGAGGACGCCGACGCCTTCGCCGCGCAGCCCTTCGACCTGGCTCACGGCCCGCTGCTGCGCCTGCGCTTGCAGAATCTTGGTGGCGGTCGCCAGGCATTGCTGCTCTGCGTGCACCACATCATCGCCGACGGCTGGTCGCTGAACCTGCTGCTGGACGAATTCGCCGAGTGCTACCGCGCCATCGTCGAACAGCGCGAGCCGGTGCTGCCGGCGCTGCCGCGCCAGTACCTCGACCTCGCCGCCGCCCAGCAGGGCACGCTGGAGGCGGGCGAGGGCGCCCGTCTGCTGGACTGGTGGAGCGAGCGCCTGGGTAAACAGCATTCGCCGCTGGAGCT
Organism: Pseudomonas sp. MT3; assembly: GCF_054720805.1. Taxonomy (NCBI): domain Bacteria; kingdom Pseudomonadati; phylum Pseudomonadota; class Gammaproteobacteria; order Pseudomonadales; family Pseudomonadaceae; genus Pseudomonas; species Pseudomonas sp. MT3. Next base: position 48,265 of record NZ_JBTVPY010000001.1, on the reverse strand, counting down.
TCCGTTTACGACAGGCGAAAAAGGCCAGAGCGCCGAGCTGATCGAGCGCGACATCGACGCCGAACTGACCGGCAAACTGCGCCGCCTGGCCCAGGCCCACGGCGCGACCCTGCCGATGCTCCTGCTCAGCGCCTACAACCTGCTGCTGCAGCGCTACAGTGGCCAGCACGACCTGCGCGTCGGCCTGACCCAGGCCGGCCGCGAGCAGCTCGACAGCGAGCGCCTGGTCGGCTTCTTCGTCAACCTGCTGGTGCTGCGTAGCGAACTGCCCGAAGGTGCCAGCCTGCGCGGCGTACTCCGCCAACTGCGCGACGACCTGCTGCAAGCCCAGGCGCACCAGGGTCTGCCGTTCGAGCAGCTGGTGGAAGCGCTGCAACCCGAGCGTGGCCACGGCCGCCACCCGCTGTGCCAGGTCGCCTTCGACCACCAGTGGCAGCCGCGCGCCGGCAGCGGCCTGCCGGGCGTCAGCGTGGAAGCGCTGGAACAGCTCGACCTGGAAACCCCCTTCGACCTGGTGCTGCGCGTCCGCGAAGGCGAACAGTGCCTGCGCCTGAGCTTCTGCTATGCCCGCGAGCGCTACGCCGCCGCTGGCATGCAGCGCCTGGTCGGGCACTTCCTCGACCTGCTGCGCGCACTGCCGCAGATGAACGCCGACGCCGTGCTGGACGCCCGCGACTGGCTGCCCGCCGGCGACTGGAGCATTGCCGTGGCCGCTGACGCGCCGGCCTTCGAAGCGCTGAGCGAGACCATCGCCGCCCAGGCCCGCCGCCATCCGGCCAAGGTCGCGCTGCTCGACGAGCTGCGCGAAGTGAACTTCGCCGAACTGGAAGACCGTTCCAACCGCCTGGCGCAGCGCCTGATCCAGCGTGGCATCGGCGCCGAGCGCCGGGTCGCCGTGGCGTTGCCGCGTGGCGTGGACATCCCGCTGGCCCTGCTGGCGGTGATGAAAGCCGGCGGCGCCTACCTGCCGCTGGACGTCGATTACCCCGAGGAACGCCTGGCCTGGCTGATGCAGGACGCCGGTGTCGACCTCCTGCTGACCAACGCCGAGCTGGCCGAGCGCCTGCCGCTGCCGGCAGGTGTCGAGCGCCTGGTACTGGAGGAAGCCGACCTGGCCAACGCGCTGGCGGTGCGCCCGCTGGTGCGCATCCAGCCGCAGAACCTCGCCTACCTGATCTACACCTCCGGTTCCACCGGCCAGCCCAAGGGCGTCTCCGTCGCCCACGGCGAGATCGCCGCGCACTGCCGCGCCATCGGTCAGCGCTATGCCATGAGCGAGGCCGACCGCGAACTGATCTTCATGTCCTTCGCCTTCGACGGCGCCCACGAACGCTGGCTCACCGTGCTGTCCCACGGCGGAAGCCTGCTGATCCGCAATGACGCGCTGTGGACCGCCGAGCAGACCCTGGAGCAACTGCGCCGCCACGAAGTGACGGTCGCCGCCTTCCCGCCGGCCTACCTGCAACAGCTGGCTGAACAAGCTCTGATCACCGGTCACGCGCCGAGCATGCGCATCTACTGCTTCGGCGGTGACGCGGTGCCCGAAGCGGCCTACCAACTGGCGCACCGGGCGCTGAAACCGCAGCACCTGATCAACGGCTACGGCCCCACCGAAACCGTGGTCACCCCGATGCTCTGGAAAGCCGACGCGAAAACCGCGTGCGGCGCGGCCTATGCGCCCATCGGCGAAGTGGTCGGCGAACGCAGCCTATACATCCTCGATGACCGCCTGCAACCGCTACCGCGCGGCGTGGCCGGTGAGCTATACATCGGCGGCCACGGCCTGGCCCGTGGATACCACCAGCGCGCCGGCATGACCGCCGAACGCTTCGTCGCCGACCCGTTTGCCCAAGGCCTGCGCGCCTACCGCAGCGGCGACCGTGTGCGCTGGCGTGAGGACGGCGCGCTGGATTACCTCGGCCGCGTCGATCAGCAGGTGAAGATCCGTGGCTTCCGTATCGAACCGGGCGAGATCGAAGCGCGCCTGCGTGCGCTGCCCGGCGTGCGCGAAGCGGCGGTGATCGCCCGCGACAGCGAGCAGGGCAAGCGCCTGCTGGGCTATGTCGTCGGCGAAGCACTGGCTGAAGACGCCCTCAAGGCCGCGCTGCGTTCGGAGCTGCCGGAGTACATGGTGCCGTCGCGCCTGCTCGTGCTGGAACAGATGCCGCTCAACGCCAACGGCAAGATCGACCGCAAGGCGCTGCCCGAGCCGCAGGAGGCTGCCAGCACCACCGAAGCCCCGCGCGACGGGCTGGAAAGCCGCGTCGCCGCTGTCTGGGCGGAAGTGCTCGGCGTGCCGGCGGTGGGCCGAGAGGACGACTTCTTCGAACTGGGCGGCCACTCGCTGCTGGCCACGCAAGTGATCTCCCGCCTGCGCCGCGACCTGGGCTGCGAAGTGCCGCTGCGCGACCTGTTCGAAGCCAGCCGCCTGGACGAATTCGCTGCACGGCTGACGGCACTTGCGCCTAGCGCGCGTCCGGCTTTGCGCGCCGTGGCCCGTGACGGCGATCTGCCGTTGTCCGCGGCCCAGAGCCGTCTGTGGTTCTTCTGGCAGATGGAGCCGGCCAGCGCCGCCTACAACGTGCCGGGCGCGCTGCGCCTGCGCGGCCAGCTCGACGAGTCTGCGCTGCGCCGTGCCTTCGACGCGCTGATGGCGCGCCACGAAACCCTGCGCACCACCTTCGATGAAGTGGACGGCCAGGCCTTCCAGCGCATCCAGCCGGCCCGACCGCTGGACCTGGCAAGGGTCGACCTGTCTGCTGAGAAAGATGCCGAGGCCGCCGCGCGTGCGCTGGCTGAAACGGAAGCCCAGCGTCCGTTCGACCTGCGCACCGGCCCGCTGCTGCGCCTGACCCTTCTGCGTTTGTCTCCAAAAGAAGTGGCTGACGCCGACCATGTGCTGTTGTTGACGATGCACCACATCGTCTCCGATGGTTGGTCGATCCGCGTGCTGGTGGACGAGTTCAGCCGCCTCTACGGCGCCTTCGCCGCTGACGAGGAACTGCAACTGCCGGCGCTGCCGGTGCAGTACGCCGACTACGCCCAGTGGCAGCGTGAGCTGCTGGCGGGCGAGGAGGGCCAGCATCAGCTGAGCTGGTGGACCGAGCAGTTGCATAGCGACACTCCCGTGCTGGAACTGGCCGCCGACCGTCCGCGCCCAGCCGTGCAGAGCTACCGTGGCGGCAGTCTGGGCTTCAGCCTGGACGCCGGTCTGGGGGCGCGCCTAAAGCAACTGGCCCGCGAGCAGGACGTCACCCTGTTCATGCTGCTGCTCGGCGCCTACGCCGTGCTGATGCAGCGCTACAGCGGCCAGAGTGACCTGCGCGTCGCTGTGCCCATCGCCAACCGCCAGCAGTTGGAAACCGAGGGGCTGATCGGTTTCTTCGTCAACACCCAGGTGATGCCGTTCGCCCTGTCGGATGACCAGTCCTTTGCCGCGCTGCTGGCCAATCTCAAGCCCCTGGCCCTGGGCGCTCAGGCGCACCAGGACCTGCCCTTCGAGCAACTGGTCGAAGCCCTGCAGCCCGAGCGCAGCCTGGCCTACAACCCGCTGGTGCAGGTGAAGTTCAACTTCGGCTTCGACGTCAGCCGCCTGCCCGATGCCGGCGCGCTGAAGCTGGAACTGTTCAGCGAGGAACAGTACGGCGCGCGCTTCGACCTCGCCCTGGACATGGCCGAGGCGCTGGACGCCAGCGGCCAGCCGGGCGATGAACTGCGCGGCAGCTTCGTCTATGCCCGCGACCTGTTCGACGAAGACAGCGTCGCCGCCATCGCCGGCCAGTTCGAAGCGCTGCTGCGCCAGCTGTGCGCCGAGCCGCAGCGCGCCCTCGGCGAACTGCCGCGCCCGGTGGCCTCGCGCCGTCGTGGCGAGGCGCGCCAGTGGCCGCAGCAGGACGTGCTCGGGTTGTTCGCCGCGCAGGTCGCCGCGCAGCCGGACGCCATCGCCGTGCAGGACGACAGCATCCGCTACAGCTATGCCGAGCTGGACCAGCGCAGCAACCGCCTGGCCAACGCGCTGAACGCCAGCGGCGTGGAGCCGGGCGAGTGCGTCGCGATCTGCCAGGAGCGCAGCGCGCAGTGGGTGCTCCTGTTGCTGGGCGTGCTCAAGGCCGGCGCCACCTATGTGCCACTGGACCCGGCGCAGCCGGCCGAGCGCCTGCGCCAGTTGCTCCAGGACAACGGCATCGGCCGCGTGCTGGTGAGCGACGCCGCGCTGCTGGAGACCTTCGGCGACGCTGCCACGCTGATCCCGACCGGTGGCCCGGAGCAGGACGGCACTGCCGCGCCTGCGCGGAGCATCGACCCGCAACAGGCCGCCTATGTGATCTTCACCTCCGGCTCCACCGGCCAGCCCAAGGGTGTGCGCGTCAGCCACGGGGCGCTGGCCAACTACGTGCAAGCCGTGCTCGAACGCCTGCAACTGGACCAGGGCCGCGCCCGGGGCCTGGGCATGGCGATGGTCTCCTCGGTGGCCGCCGACCTCGGCCACACCACGCTGTTCGGCGCGCTGTGTGGCGGTGGTCGCCTGCACCTGGCGGATGCCCAGGCTGTGGCCGATGCCGAGTGCTTCGCCGCGTTCATGCAGGACGTGGACGTGCTGAAGATCGTCCCCAGCCATCTCGCCGGCCTGCTGGCCGCCACGCCCAACGCTGCCGCCGTGCTGCCGCGGCGTCTGCTGGTGGTCGGCGGTGAGGCCTGCGACCGCGCGCTGTTGCAGCCAATCCGGGAGCTTGCGCCCAAGCTGCGCGTCGTCAACCACTACGGCCCCAGCGAGTCCACCGTGGGCGTGCTGACCCACGAATGGTCGCTGCTGGACGATCTGCCCGCCTCGACACTACCCATTGGCACGCCGCTGGCCAACAGCGCCATTCGCGTGCTCGACGAGAACGGCCGCGACTTGCTGCCGGGCGTGCCCGGTGAGCTGTACATCGGCGGCGCCGGCCTGGCGCTGGGTTACCTCGGCCTGCCGGAAATGACCGCCGAGCGCTTTGTCGAGATCGAGGGCGAACGCCTGTATCGCAGTGGTGACCGCGTGCGCCTGAACCGTCGTGGCGCCGTGGAATTCCTCGGCCGCGTCGATGACCAGGTGAAGATCCGCGGCTACCGCGTCGAGCCGGGTGAACTGGCGCAAGCGCTCAAGCGCCTGCCCGGCGTACGCGATGCCGTGGCGCTGGCCGAGCGCGATAAAGATGGCCCGCTGAGGCTGCTGGCCTGGGCCGTGGCCGAGGGACAGAGCGTGGAGAGCCTGCGCGAAGGCCTGGCCGCCGCCGTGCCGGAATACCTGCTGCCGGCTCAGTTGACGCTGCTGGAACGCCTGCCGCTGAACGCCAACGGCAAGGTGGACCGCCAGGCGCTGCCGCGTGCCGAAGCGGTTGCCAAGGCCTTGGACAGCGCGCCGCTGAGCGAGCTGGAACAACGCATCGCCGCTATCTGGCAAGCCGTGCTGAAAGTCGAGCGCGTCGGTGCCGAGGACAACTTCTTCGAGCTGGGCGGCGACTCCATCCTCAGCCTGCAGATCATCGCGCGCATCCGTAAGCTGGGTTACAAACTCAGCCCGAAACAGCTGTTCGAGCGGCAGAGCGTGCGCCAACTGGCGCAGTGGCTGGAAAGCCGCGCCCCGGCTGCAGCGACCGCACCCACGCCGGTTACAGCCGTGAGCGGTGAGGTGGCCCTGTCGCCGGTGCAGGCGCGCTTCTTCGAGCGTGTGCCGAGCGCCCAGCGTCACCACTGGAACCAGGCCTTGCTGCTGCAACCGCGCGAAGCACTCGATGGCGACGTGCTCGCCCGTGCGCTGCACTGGCTGGTCGGCCAGCACGACGCGCTGCGCCTGCGCTTCGACGGCAGCCGCCAACGTTACGCCGAACAAGGCCCGCTGGATATGACGCTGCTGTGGCGTCGCCGCGCCGCTGACGCCCGCACCCTGGAGCGCCTGTGCGACGACGCCCAGGCCAGCCTGGACATCGCCAACGGCCCGCTGCTGCGTGCCATGCAGGTGACACTGGAGGAGGGTGGGGAACGCCTGCTGCTGGTCATCCATCACCTGGCGGTGGACGGCGTGTCCTGGCGCATTCTGCTGGAAGACCTGCAGTACGCCTACCGCGAACTGCGCGCCGGTCGTACGCCCGCCGCGTTGCCGCGCAGCGACAGCTACCAGGCCTGGAGCGCCCGCCAGCAGGCGGCTGCCAATGGCGCTGCGGCTGAGCTTGGCTACTGGCAGGCCGAACTGCGCGATGCGCCGCGTCTGACCCGCGCCCGCAGCGGCGCCCCGGCCACCTGGAAGGAAGCCGCCAACGCGCGCTTCAGCCTCGATGTCGAGACCACCCGCCAACTGCTCGGCCCGGCACTGAAAGCGCAGCGCCTGCAGATCAACGACCTGCTGCTGACCGCGCTGGCCCGCGCCCTGTGCGCCTGGACCGGCGAATCCTCCGCGCTGGTGGAGATGGAGGGCCACGGCCGCGATGCCTTCGACGGCGACGCGGCGCTGGACCTGAGCCGTTCCGTGGGCTGGTTCACCGCGCTCTATCCCGTACGCCTGCACGCCGGTGGCGAGCCGGGTGCGGACCTGCGCGCCACCCGCGAACACCTGCGCGGGCTGCCGCGCGCCGGTATCGGCTACGGCCAGCTGCGCTACCTCAGCCAGCACGCCGCCAGCCTGCGTGACCTGCCAGCGCCGCAGGTGACCTTCAACTACCTCGGCCAGCTCGACCAGGCCTTCGCTGACGCCGACTTCCTGCCGGCCTTCGAAGGCGTGGGCCGCAGCCAGCCGCTGAACGCCGCGCTGGGCAATGCGTTGGTCTACGCCGGCCGCGTGCTCGGCGGCGAACTGAGCCTGGAAGTCACCTACAGCAGCGCCATGTTCGACGTCGCCGATATCGACGAGCTCCAGGCCCTGCTGCGAGCCGAGCTGCAAGCGCTGGTCGCATACTGCCTGAATACCCCGCGCAAGCTGGAAGCCGGCGAGCTGCCGCTGCTTGGTCTCGGCCAGGCACAGCTCGACGCACTGCCGTTGCCGGCCGGCGTCGAGGACCTCTACCCGCTGTCGCCGATGCAGCAGGGCATGCTGTTCCACGCCCTCGACGTGCCGGGCTCCTCGCTCTACGTCAACCAGCTGCGGGTCGATCTGGACGGCCTTGATGAGGCGCGTTTCCTCGATGCCTGGCGCGCGGTCGCCGCCCGCCACGGCAACCTGCGCACCGGCTTCCTCGCCAGTGCCGACACCGCGCCGCTGCAGTTCGTCCTGCGCGACGTGCAACTGCCAGTGCAGTCCTTCGACTGGCGCGGCCAGCAGGTCGGCGAGCAGCAGCTTGCCCAGATTGCTCTCTTGGACAACGTCGCTGACGCCCAGCGCAACCTCGGCTTCGACCTGGCCAAACCGCCGCTGCAACGCCTGGCGCTGGTGCGCCTGGGCGAGCGCCGCTACCACCTGATCTGGACCTGCCACCACCTGCTGCTGGACGGCTGGAGCAGCGCGCGGCTGATCGGCGAAGTGCTCGCGCTCTACCGTGGCGAAGCACTGTCGGCGCCGGCGGCGCAGTACGGCGACTACATTGGCTGGCTGCACGCCCAGGACGGCGCGGCGGGCGAGCGCTTCTGGCGCGAGCGCCTGAAGGGCTTCGACGAGCCGACCCTGCTGGCTACCGCCTGCAGCGCCGGTTTCCGCGAGGAGCCGCTGCGCGAGCTGCACAGCCGCCTCGACAGCACACCGCTGCAACGCTTCGCCCAGACCCAGCGCATCACCCTCAACACCCTGGTGCAGGGTGCCTGGGCGCTGTTGCTGCAACGCTACTGCGGCCAGCGCAGTGTGACCTTCGGCGCCACGGTGGCGGGGCGCCCGGCCACGCTGCCGGGGGCGGAAGAGAGCCTCGGCCTGTTCATCAACACCCTGCCGATCCTGCAAAGCCCGGATGACGCCCAGCGTGTGGGCGACTGGCTGCGCGAGCTGCAGGCGTTCAACCTCGACGTGCGCGAGTTCGAGCACACGCCGCTGTACGACATCCAGCGCTGGGCCGGCCGTGGCGGGCAGGCGCTGTTCGACAGCATCATCGTGTTCGAGAACTTCCCGATGGACGCGGCGCTGTCGTCTTCCGCCGCCGACGAGCTACGCATCCTCGGCCACCGCCCGGTGGACGGCACCAACTACGCCCTGGCCCTGGTGGCCAGCGCCGGCGAGCAGCTGGACGTGCGTTACACCTACCGCGCCGACCGTTTCAGCGCGAGCCAGATCGACCAGCTGCGCGGCCACTTCGAGCGCCTGCTGCTGGCCCTGGTGGAAGACGCCGAGCGCCCGCTGGGCCAGGTCAGCCAGCTCGCCAGCGCGGAACGCGCCGAGCTGCTGCAACGCTTCAACGCCACCGAGGCGAAGTTCCCGGCCGACGTGCAACTGCAGGAGCTGATCGAGCGGCAGGTCGCCGCGACCCCGGACGCGCTGGCCCTGCAATTCGGCGAGCAGCGCCTGAGCTACGCCCAGCTCAATGCCCGCGCCAACCAGCTCGCGCACTGGTTGCGTGGCCAGGGCGTCGGCCCGGACGTGCTGGTCGGTGTGGCCGCCGAGCGTTCGGTGGAGCTGGTGGTGGCCCTGCTGGGCATCGTCAAGGCCGGCGGCGCCTACGTGCCGATGGACCCGGACTACCCGCAGGAGCGCCTGCAGCACATGCTTGCCGATAGCGGCGTGAGCCTGCTGCTGACCCAGCAGCACCTGTTGGATCGCCTGCCGGCGAGCAACGCCGAAATGGTATGCCTGGACAGCCAGTGGGGCGAGATCGCCACGGCCTCCGAGCAGAATCCGGCCAGCGCCGGCAGCCCGCAGAACCTGGCGTACCTGATCTACACCTCCGGCTCCACCGGCAAGCCCAAGGGCGCCGGCAACAGCCATCGCGCGCTGGTCAATCGCCTGCACTGGATGCAGAAGGCCTACGTGCTGGACGCCTCCGACCGTGTCCTGCAGAAGACCCCGTTCAGCTTCGACGTGTCGGTCTGGGAGTTCTTCTGGCCGCTCATGACCGGTGCCGCCCTGGTAGTCGCCGCGCCCGGCGCGCACCGCGATCCGGCGGCGCTGCGCCAGGTGATCGAGGCGGGGCAGGTCACCACGCTGCACTTCGTGCCGTCGATGCTGCAGGCCTTCGTTGCTTCCGGCGAACTGGAGCGCTGCCCGTCGCTACTGCAGGTGATGTGCTCGGGCGAAGCGCTGCCCTATGAGCTGCAACAACAGTTCCGCCAGCGCAGCAGCGCCAGGCTGCACAACCTCTACGGCCCGACCGAAGCGGCGATCGACGTCAGCTTCTGGGCCTGCGACGAGGACAACGCGCGGCAGGTCGTGCCCATTGGCCGGCCCATCGACAACCTGCGCCTGGTGCTGCTGGACGAGCGCCTGGAGCCGGTGCCGCAAGGCGTGGCCGGCGAGCTGTACATCGGTGGTGTCGGTCTGGCGCGGGGTTACCACGCGCGTCCCGGTTTGACCGCTGAACGCTTTGTCGCCGATCCCTTCGGCAGTGGTGAACGTCTCTATCGCACCGGCGACCTGGCTCGCCAGCGCGAAGACGGCGCCATCGAATACCTCGGCCGTCTCGACCATCAGGTGAAGATTCGCGGCCTGCGCATCGAGCTGGGCGAGATCGAAGCGCGTCTGCAGGCCCATCCGCAGGTCAGCGAAGCGGTGGTGGTGGCGAAGGACGGCGTGCTGCTGGCCTACGTGGTCGCCAGCGCCGAGCCCGAAGCCCTACGTCAGGCGCTGCAACGCGAATTGCCGGATTATATGGTGCCGTCGCGGATCATCGCCCTTGACGCCATGCCGCTGTCGCCCAACGGTAAGCTGGACCGCAAGGCCCTGCCGGACCCGCAGCTGGGCGACAGCCTGCGCGAGTACGTGGCGCCGCGCAGCGACCTGGAAGTCGAGCTGGCCGGCATCTGGCAGCACGTGCTGCAGGTGGACCGCGTCGGCCTGCACGACGACTTCTTCGAACTGGGCGGCCATTCGCTGTTGCTCACCCAGGTCGGCCTGACCCTGCGTCAGCGCCTGGGCCTGGAACTGCCGCTGCACCGCCTGTTCGAGCTGAGCAATATCGAAGCGCTGGCCGCCTGGATCGAAGCCCAGCGGGCAGGCTCCGCCAGCGCGGAAGAGGAACTGGACCTGATGGATGAACTGCTCGGCGAGCTGGAGAATCTTTGATGAGTGGGGGAATGACTCAACCGATGGACGCCCAGCTGAAACAGGTCGCGGAGCGCCTTGGCGCTTTGTCCGAGGACAAGCAGACCATCTTCCTGCGCCAGCTGCGCGAAAAAGGCGTGAGCCTGTCGCGCCTGCCGATCCTCCGTGAGGGGCGCACGCACGCGCCGCTGTCAGCGGCCCAGGCGCGCCTGTGGTTCCTCTGGCAGATGGAGCCGCACAGCGCGGCCTACAACATTCCCGCCGCCGTGCGCCTGCGCGGCGCGCTGGACGAGGGTGCGCTGGAGCGGGCCTTCGCCGCGCTGATCGCGCGCCATGAAAGCCTGCGGACGGTTTTCAGGGAGATTGCGGGAGAGGTGCAGCAATGCATCCTCCCGCCCGGCGCGCCAAGCCTGGAACGCCGCGACTTCACCGAAGAAGCTGGTGCTCGTGACTGGCTGCAGCACGCCGCACAAGGGTCCTTCGACCTCGCCGAAGGCCCGCTGCTGCGCCTGCACCTGGCGCGTCTGCCGGGCGAAGCGCTGCTGCTGGTGAACCTGCACCACATCATTGCCGACGGCTGGTCCATCGGCGTGCTGATCGACGAGTTCGCTGCTTTCTACAGCGCCGAGGTGCAAGGCACCCAGGCCCAGCTGGAAGCCTTGCCGATCCAGTACAGCGACATCGCCCGCTGGCAGCGCCTGTGGCTGTCGGCCGGCGAAGGCGAGCGGCAGCTGAACTACTGGAAAGAGCAGTTGGGCGATGAGTCCCTGCTGCTGACCCTGCCGGGCGACCGGCCGCGCCCGCTGGTGCAGAGCTATCGCGGCGCGACCCTGGACTTCGAGCTGCCCCGTGCGCTCAGCGATTCCCTGCGCGACCTGGCGCGGGGGCAGGGCGCCACGCTGTTCATGCTGATCCTCGCGGCCTACCAGCTGCTGCTGTCGCGCTACAGCGGCCAGCGCGAGCTGCGCGTGGGCGTGCCCATCGCCGGCCGCGGCCGTGCCGAGAGCGAAAGGCTGATCGGCTTCTTCGTCAATACCCAGGTGCTGTCGGCGCGCATCGACGGCGACGAATCCTTCAACGCCTTCCTGGCCCGCACCCGCGAGGCGGTGCTGGGCGCCCAGGCCAACCCGGACCTGCCGTTCGAGCAACTGGTGGACGCGCTGCAACCCGAGCGCAGCCTGAGCTACAACCTGCTGTTCCAGGTGGCCTGCAACCACCAGCCGAGCCGCCGCGATGCCCTGCGCGAGCTGCCCGGCGGCCTGCGCCTGGAAAGCCTGGAGCTGGACGGCGGCATCGCCAAGTTCGACCTGACCCTGAACACCGAGGAAAGCCGCGACGGCCAGGTGCGCGGGCAGTTCATGTACGCCACCGACCAGTTCGATGCGGCGACCATCCAGCGCCTGAGCGGGCACTTCCTCAACCTGCTGCAGGCCCTGGTGCGCGAGCCGCAATGCCCGGTGGCGCGCCTGCCGCTGCTGGATGGCAGCGAACGCGAACAACTGCTCTACGGCTGGAACGCCACCGACATGGACTACCCGCGTGACGCCTGCCTGCATCAGCTGATCGAACAGCAGGCGCAGCGCTCGCCGGATGACATCGCGCTCACCGACGGCCAGCGCAGCCTCAGTTACGCCGAGCTGAATCGCCGCGCCAACCGCCTCGCGCACTGGTTGCGCGAGCAGGGCGTCGGCCCGGACAGCCGCGTCGGCGTCGCCCTGGAACGCTCGGTGGAGCTGCCGGTGGCCCTGCTGGCGGTGCTCAAGGCCGGCGGCGCCTATGTGCCGCTGGACCCGGAATTCCCCGCCGAACGCCTGGCGCACATGCTCGAAGACGGCGGCGTGCGCCTGCTGCTGACTCAGCAGCATCTGCTCGGCGAACTGCCGCAGACCGGCGCCCGCGCCTTCTGCCTGGACCGCGACTGGGCGCAGCTGGAGGGCTACGCCGACAACGATCTGGCAAACCTCGCCAAGCCGGATGATCTGGCCTACGTCATCTATACCTCCGGCTCCACCGGCAAGCCCAAGGGCGTCGCCGTTCGCCACGGCGGCGTGGTCAACTTCATGCTGAGCATGGCCCGCGAGCCGGACCTGAACGCGCAGGACCGCGTGCTTGCGCTGACCTCGCTGTCCTTCGACATCTCCGCGCTGGAGCTGTACCTGCCACTGCTGGTCGGCGGCCGTGTGGTGCTGGTCGACCGCGACGTCGCGCGCGACCCGGCGCGCCTGCTCGGCGTGGCACTGGAGCAGGGCGTGACGGTGATCCAGGCCACCCCGAGCACCTGGACGCTGCTCAGCGGCCACGAGGACTTCCCGCGCCTGACCGGCTGCCGTTTCTTCTGCGGCGGCGAAGCGCTGTCCGCCGAGTTGGCGGACAAGCTCACTGCCCAGACGGATGCGCTGTGGAACCTCTACGGTCCGACCGAAACCACCATCTGGTCGGCGGCCTGGAAGATCGAAAAGCGCGCCCGTGCGCTGCTCGGCAAACCCATCGCCAACACCCAGCTGTACATCCTCGACGGCGAGCTGCAACCCGCACCCATCGGCGTGGCGGGCGAGCTGTACATCGCCGGTGACGGCCTGGCGCGCGGCTACCACGGGCGCCCGGAACTGACCTGCGAGCGTTTCGTCGCCGATCCCTACGGTAGGGAATCCGGCGCGCGCATGTACCGCACCGGCGACCTCGCGCGCTGGCGCGCCGACGGCGTGCTGGAATACCTCGGCCGCATCGATCATCAGGTGAAGATCCGCGGCTTCCGCATCGAGCTGGGCGAGATCGAATCGCGCCTGCTCGGCCAGCCCGGCGTGCGCGAGGCGGTGGTCATCGCTCGCGATGCGGGGCAGGTGAAGCAACTGGTGGGGTACGTTACGGGACAGATCGATACTGATCTGCGTGCCGCCTTGCTGGAAGAGTTGCCGGACTACATGGTCCCCGCGCAGATCGTCCAGCTCGAGCGCATGCCGCTGACCCCCAACGGCAAGCTCGACCGCAAGGCGCTGCCGGAGCCGGACTTCAGCCTGCTGCAGAAGACCTACCGCGCGCCGCAGAGCGAGCGCGAGCAGACCCTGGCGGCCATCTGGTGCGCCGTGCTCGGCCTTGAGCGCGTAGGACTGGACGACAACTTCTTCGAGCTGGGCGGCGACTCCATCGTCTCCATCCAGGTGGTCAGCCGCGCTCGCGCCGCCGGCCTGCAACTGAGCCCGAAGGACCTGTTCCAGCACCAGACGCTGCAGGCGCTGGCCCGCGTGGCCGGTGATTTCGTGGCGGTCGATGCGCCGCTTGCCGTCGCCGTTATCGAGGCGCCGGACGCGGCGCAACTGGCCGCACTCGGTCTGGATTCAGACCAGATCGAAGACCTCTATCCGCTGTCGCCGATGCAGCAGGGCATGCTGTTCCACGGTGTGGATGGCAGCGAGGGCGGCGTCTACGTCAACCAGCTGCGCGTGGAAGTGCAGGGGCTGGACGTGGAGCGCTTCCGCGGCGCCTGGCAGGCCGCGCTGGATGCCCACGACAACCTGCGTGCCGGCGTGCACTGGCAGGGCCTGGATCAGCCGGTGCAGGCCGTGCATAAGCACGTCGAGCTGCCGCTGGAGGTGCTCGACTGGCGCGGCCGCGAGGACATGGGCGCGACGCTGGATGAACTGGCCGCCGCCGAGCGCAGCCGCAGCTTCGACCTGGAGCGCCCGCCGCTGCTGCGCCTGGTGCTGGTGCGCAGCGCCGAGGCCAGCCACCAGCTGGTCTACACCCACCACCACATCCTGCTCGACGGCTGGAGCAACGCCCAGCTGTTCGCCGAGGCACTGCGCCGCTACAACGGCGAGAGCATCGCCGAGCAGGGCCGCTACCGCGACTACATCCACTGGCTGCAGGTGCAGGACCCGCAGCAGGCCCAGGACTTCTGGAGCGCGCGTCTGCACGGGTTCGCCCAGCCCACCGTGCTCGCCGACAGCCTGGCGCGCCCGGCCGAAGGCAGCGGCCACGGCCTGGAATACAGCCGCTACGACGCGGCGGCCACCGAGCGCCTGAAGGCCTTCGCCCGCAGCCAGCGGGTAACGCTGAACACACTGGTGCAGGCGGCGTGGATTCTCCTGCTGCAGCGCTACACCGGGCAGCAGCGAGTCGCCTTCGGCGCCACCGTGGCCGGGCGTCCCGCGCAACTTGCCGGCGCCGACAGCCTGCTGGGCCTGTTCATCAACACGCTGCCCATCGTCCAGGCGCCGGCCGAGCATGCCGACCTCGGCGACTGGCTGCGCGAGCTGCAGGCCTACAACCTGGAGGTGCGCGAGTTCGAGCACACTCCGCTGTACGACATCCAGCGCTGGGCCGGCCAGGCCGGGCAGGCGCTGTTCGACAGCATCATCGTGTTCGAGAACTACCCGGTCGACGAGGTGCTGCGCAGCGCCCAGGGGCTGCGCTTCGGCGAGCTGAAATCCAAGGACGAGACCAGTATCCCGATGGACCTCGCAGTGCGCGTCGGCGAGACGCTGGAGGTCGAATACCAGTATCTGCGCGCGCACTTCAGTGCCCCCGCCGTGGCACGCCTGCGCGGCAATATGGAACAGGTGCTGGAGAGCCTGCTGCACGGCGCCGGCAAGCGCGTCGGCGAGCTGCAATGTCTGTCCGCCAGTGACCGTGCGGCCCTGGCCGCCTGCCGTGGCCCGCACCAGTCGCTGCTGCCGGCCGAGCCGGTGCACCTGGCGATTTCCCGCCAGGCTGCGCTGCGTGGCAATGAGGTAGCGCTGATCTGCGGCGACGAGGAAGTCGACTACGCGGCGCTGGAGCGCGATTCCAACCGCCTGGCCCATCGCCTGATGGCGCTGGGCGTCGGCCCGGAAGTCCGCGTCGGCGTGGCCCTGCCGCGCAGCGTGCGCATTCCGTTGGCGCTGCTGGCGGTGCTCAAGGCCGGCGGCGCCTACGTGCCGCTGGACGCCGAGTACCCGCGCGAGCGCCTGGAATTCCAGATGAGCGACGCCGGCATCGCGCTGCTGATCACTGACAGCCGCCTGCGCGAGCGCCTGCCGCTGCCAGCCGGCGTGCAATGCCTGGAGCTGGACGGACTCGATCTCAGCGCAGAGGACAGCGACCTGCCAGTGGTAGCCCTGGAACCGGAAAACCTCGCCTACCTGATCTACACCTCCGGCTCCACCGGCAAGCCCAAGGGCGTGGCGGTCAGCCACGGGCCGCTGGCCATGCACTGTGCGGCCATCGGCGAGCTGTACCGGATGGACGCGGCGACCCGCGAACTGCACTTCATGTCCTTTGCCTTCGACGGCGCCCACGAACGCTGGCTGACCACCCTGGTCCACGGTGGCAGCCTGGTGCTGCGCGGCGACGAGCTGTGGACCCCGGAGCAGACCTACCACGTACTGCACGACAAGCAGGTCAGCGTGGCGGCCTTCCCGCCGGTGTACCTGCAGCAACTGGCCGAGCACGCGCTGCGTGACGGCAACCCGCCGCCGGTGCGCATCTACTGCTTCGGCGGCGATGCGGTGCCCAACGCCAGCTTCGAACTGGCCAAGCGCGCGCTGCGCGCCGAGCACCTGATCAATGGCTACGGCCCCACGGAAACCGTGGTCACGCCGCTGCTGTGGAAGGCCGACCGCGCCACCTCCTGCGATGCCGCCTATGCGCCCATCGGCAAGGGCGTCGGCGCGCGCAAGCTGTACATCCTCGATGAGCAGCTGCGCCAGGTGCCCCTGGGCGTCGCTGGCGAGCTGTACATCGGCGGCGATGGCCTGGCACGCGGCTACCACGAGCGCGCCGGGCTGACCGCCGAGCGCTTCGTCGCCGATCCATTCGGCCTTTCACAAGAGCAGGAAGGTGGCCGCCTGTACCGCAGCGGCGACCTGGTGCGCGGCCGCGCCGATGGCGTGATCGACTACGTCGGGCGCATCGACCATCAGGTGAAGATTCGCGGCTTCCGCATCGAGCTGGGCGAGATCGAGGCGCGCCTGCAGGATCACCCGCAGGTCAGCGAGGCGCTGGTGGTGGCCCGCGACGGCATCAGCGGCAAGCAACTGGTCGGCTATGTGGTCGGTGCAGCGGAAGGCGATACGCTGCGCAACTTCCTCCGCGAGCAGGTGCCGGACTACATGGTGCCCGCGCAGATCCTCCGGCTGGAGCGCTTCCCGCTGTCGCCCAACGGCAAGATCGACCGCAAGGCGCTGCCCGAACCGACCTGGCAGGGCGAGGCCTACGAGGCGCCGCGCAACGCGCGCGAACAAGCGCTGGCGACTATCTGGCAGGATGTGCTGCAGGTGGAGCGCGTCGGCATCCGCGACAACTTCTTCGACCTCGGCGGCGACTCCATCCTCAGCCTGCAGATCGTCTCCCGCGCCCGCCAGGCGCTGGGCGAGGGCGTGGAAATCCGCCTGCGCGACCTGCTGCAGTACCAGACCATCGCCGGCCTGCTGGAGCGCGCCGAGAGCGTCGCCGAGGCAGCGCCAACAGTGTCTGTAGCAGTGGCCGATGATGGCGAATCCTTCGGCCTGGTGCCGATCCAGCAATGGATGTTCGAGCAGCAGCTGGATGAGCCGAACCACTTCAACCAGGCGGTGCTGCTGGAGTGCCGCCAGCGCCTCGACGCCGAGGCGCTGGAAGCGGCGCTGCAAGGCCTGCTGGCCGAGCATGGCAGCCTGCGCCTGTCGTTCGCCCGCGGGGCTGACGGCCTGTGGCGCCAGCGCTATCGCGAGGCCGGTGAGATCACCGGCGCTCTGCTCTGGCAGCGGCAGGCGGCGAACGCCGAGGAGGCGCTGCTGATCGCCAACCAGGCGCAACGCAGCCTGGACCTGAGCGAAGGCCGGTTGCTGCGCGGCGTGCTCACCGACATGGCCGATGGCACCCAGCGCCTGCTGCTGGTGATCCACCACCTGGGTGTGGACGGCGTGTCCTGGCGCATTTTGCTGGAGGAACTACAGCAGCGTTACGCGGCTCAGCTCACGGGCGAGCCGGCGCCGCGCTTCGAACG
The DNA here is from genome assembly GCF_054720805.1 of Pseudomonas sp. MT3. Taxonomy (NCBI): domain Bacteria; kingdom Pseudomonadati; phylum Pseudomonadota; class Gammaproteobacteria; order Pseudomonadales; family Pseudomonadaceae; genus Pseudomonas; species Pseudomonas sp. MT3. Next base: position 31,157 of record NZ_JBTVPY010000001.1, on the reverse strand, counting down.
CACCAGCGCCTACCGCGCCTGGGCCGAAGGGCTGCGCGAGTACGCCGACAGCCAATTGGCACAAGGTGACCTGCCGTACTGGCTGGAGCAGACCGACACCGCCGGCCTCGGCGAGCCGCAACGCGACAACCCGCGCGGCGCCGAGCGCATGGCGCACCTGGAGCAGCTGTTCCTGCGCCTGGACCGCCAGCAGACCCAGCGACTGCTGAAGGTGGCGCCCGAGGCTTACCGCACGCAGATCAACGACCTGCTGCTGACTGCCCTTGGCCGCACCCTATGCAACTGGTGCGAGAGTGAGTCGGTGCTGATCGGCCTGGAAGGCCACGGCCGCGAGGACATCCTCGACGAGGTGGACCACAGCCGCACCCTGGGCTGGTTCACCAGCCTGTTCCCGCTGCGCCTGACGCCGGGGCAGGGCGACTACGCCCAGGCCATCCCGGCGATTCGCCAGCAACTGCGCGCGGTGCCGGACAAGGGCATCGGCTACGGCGCCCTGCGCTATCTGGGCGACAGCGCGCTGCGCCGCCAGCTCGCCGCCCGCGCCGAGCCGCGCGTCACCTTCAACTACCTCGGCCAGTTCGACCAGAGTTTTGACGACAAGGCGCTGTTCGTGCCGTTGCAGGAGAAACCCGGCGACACCTACGCCGCCAGCACGCCGCTGAACAACTGGCTGGAGATCGTCGGCCAGGTCTACGACGGCGAGCTGACCCTGCGCTGCATGTTCAGTCGCCGGGTGTTCCGCCCGTCGCGCATCGAGGCGCTGATGGCGCAGCTGCGCACGGAACTGGAAGGGGTGATCGGCCATTGCTGCGCCCAGGTGGAAAGCGGCGCGCGCCAGGAGCAAGCCACGGTATGAACGCAATGATGAAAGAGGTCGGCATGCTGCACCCGGAGATTTCCGCCTTCCTGGACATGGTCGACGACGGCCGCCGCACGGGTCGCCCGGCGCTGCACGAACTGCCCCTGGAGCAGGCGCGGCAGGACTTCGAGGCCTCCTCGGAATCGCTCAGGGCCGGCGCGCCGTCGATGCCGGTGGAAGCGCTGCTGATCCCGGCGCGCGAGGGTCGCCAGCTGCCGGCTCGCCTGTACCGGCCAGTCGGTGCTGGCGACGCGGCGATCCTGTATTTCCACGGCGGCGGCTACACGGTCGGCAGCCTGGACTCCCATGACGGGCTGTGCCGGTGGCTGGCGAAACACTGCGATTGCGCGGTGGTGTCGGTGGGTTACCGGTTGGCGCCGGAGGCGCCGTTCCCGGCCGCGACCTTCGATGCACGCGATGCCTGGAACTGGTTGCAGGACTCGGCCGCCAGTCTCGGCCTGCATCCGCGCCGTCTTTCCGTTGGCGGCGACAGTGCGGGCGCCACATTGGCTACCGTGCTCTGCGCCGAGCTGGCGGGCGAGGGCGCCGAGCAGCCCTGTGCCCAACTGCTGTTCTATCCGGCAGCGGACGCCAGTAAGCGCAGCGAATCCCAGGAGCTGTTCGCCGAGGGCTATCTGCTGGAGACGGCCAGCCTGGACTGGTTCTACCAGCAGTACGTGCCTGACGTCGCGCAGCGCAGTGACTGGCGCTGCTCGCCGGTCCATGCCGGCGCGGCACTCCAGGGCAGCGCGCCGGCGCTGCTGTTCGCGGCCGAGTTCGACCCCTTGCTGGACGAGGGCCTGGCCTACGCCCACGCGCTGGTGGCGCAGGGCGTGGAAGTGGAGGCGGAGCGCTGCTGCGGGATGACCCACGACTTCCTGCGCATGGGCAACCTGGTGCCGGAGGTGGCGGGATATTACCGGCGCGTGGCGGAGTTCCTGGCCGAGCGGTGGTAAGCATCGCGCCAGGGCGCGGATGGCACATGAGTCCGCAGGATGGTGTATCGCGGAAGCGATACCCATCCTACGGGGGCAGGCGAAGCGTTTTGGCGCGTGGGATCAGTCCAGTTGTTCTTCCAGCGCCAGCAACTCTTCCACGCGTTGGCGACGGCGGATCAGTCGCGTGTCGGCGCCGTCGAGCAGCACTTCGGCAATCAATGGGCGGCTGTTGTAGTTCGACGACATGGACGCGCCATAGGCGCCGGTGTCATGGATCAACAGCAGGTCGCCAACCTGGGCGCGCGGCAGGGCGCGGGGGATGACCACGCCACCATCGCCCTGGGTGAACACGTCGCCGGACTCGCACAGCGGGCCGGCCACCACGGTGTCGATCACCTCGCGGCTGGCCACGTCGCCGGCCAGCACGCTGATGCCGTGGTAGCTGCCGTACATGGACGGGCGCATCAGCTCGTTGAAGCCGGCATCCACCAGCACGAAGTGGTTGCGACCGGCATCCTTGGTGGCACGTACTTCACTGAGCAGGCAGCCGGCCTGGGCGACCAGGTAGCGGCCCGGCTCGATTTCCAGGTGCAGCTTGTGGCCGACCACGTCCTCGGCGGCCTTGCGGGCGTTGTCCCAGAGCTGGAAGTAGTGCGCGGTGTCCACTTCCGGGTCGCCGTCGCGGTAGGGGATGGACAGGCCGCCGCCGGCGGAGATCCCGGACAGGTCGTGACCGGCGTCCCTCACCAGGCGCACCAGGCCGAGCATGGCCTCGCCGACCTGGGCCAGGTGGCCGTAGTCGACACCCGAGCCGATGTGCATGTGCAGGCCGACCAGGCGCAGGCCGCGTTCGCGGATCACATCCAGGGCTGCGTGCAGGTCGCTGTGCCAGATGCCGTGCTTGGAGTGCTCGCCGCCGGTGTTGGTCTTGTTGCTGTGGCCGTGGCCGAAACCGGGGTTGATGCGCAGCCACACCGGGTGGCCGGGGGCGACGTCGCCCAGCTGGCGGAGCATGTCGATGGAGCCGGCGTTCACCGGGATGCCGTGCTCGACCACGGTCTCCAGGGTGGCGCGGTCCAGCAGGTCGGCGGTGAAGACGATCTCGGATTCATCCTCGCGGCACGAATAACCGGCGGCCAGGGCGCGCAGCAGTTCGCCCTGGGACACGGCGTCGACCTTCACCCCCTGTTCGCGCATCAGGCGCAGGATGTGCAGGTTCGAGCAGGCCTTCTGGGCGAAGCGGATGATGTCGAAGCTCTTCAGGCGCTCGATCTGGCCGCGGATGGTGGCGGCGTCGTAGACCCACAGCGGGGTGCCGAATTGCAGGGCGAGCTGTTCGGCGCGGGGCAGGGCGAGGAAGGACATGAATGAGCTCCGAAGGTAGATGGTGCCAGTCTACCGGGCGTTTCGGAGATCAGATAATGCTGCTTTTTATTTTATCCATTCAAATTGGATATAGAGTGCAGTCCACGTGGGCCTCGCGCAGGCGGGCGACCAACAGCGCGGCTTCGTCCCGCAGCGCCTCGACGAAACGCTCGCGCAACGGCGTGAACGGGCGGTACAGCGGCTTCACCAGGTTGACCTGGAATGGCAGCGAGAATGCCAGCGGCCGCAGTTGGATGCCCTGGCCCTGGAACATCAGGGCGGTGATCGGGTTGACCACGGCGACGCCCAGCCCGGCGCGTACCATGCTGCACACGGACACGGCGCTGTGGGTTTCCACCTGCATCTGCCGCTGCACGCCGGCGGCGAGGAACACGGTGTCGATCAGGTGCCGGTAGTGGTCGCCCGGCGCCAGGCTGACGAAGGGTTGGCCGGCGAAATCCGCCGCCTCCAGGCGCTGACGGGCCAGCAGTGGGTGGCCGTCCGGCAGGATGCAGACCTCGTCCACCGCCAGTAGTGGCTGCAATTCGGTGCCGCGCGGGGCGTCGTCGTTCTCGGTCAGGCCGATATCGTGGCGCTGGGCGCTGAGCTGCTCTTCCAGGTGCGGCGACTCCAGCGCCGCCACGTCCAGGCTGATCGCCGGGTTGCCCAGGGTGAAGCGCTTGCAGGCTTCCGGCAGCAGCGCTTGGCTCAGCGCCGGCAGGCAGCCGATGGAGAACTTGCCCTCGGCGAACTGCCCAAGGCTCCCGGCGAAGGCGACGATGCGGTCGAGCCCGGTGAAGGAGCGCTCCACTTCCTCGAACAGCATCAACGCCCGCGCCGTCGGCGCCAGCCGTCCGCGTTCGCGGCGGAACAGCTCGAAGCCGATCAACTGCTCCAGCCGCGCCAGTTCGCGGCTGACCGTGGGCTGGCTGGTATGCAGGAACGCCGCCGCGCGGGTGACACTGCCGGTGGTCATGACCGCGCGGAAGACTTCGATGTGGCGGAGGGTGATCATGGGGCTGGCCGAAGGGGAGATAGCGGGAGGGTAAGCGGCGCGGGCGCCGTGGGCAAATCCCGATGCGTTGGGAGTCATTGTCTTCAGAACCTGCCTGACAAGATCGTCATTGCTCTATAGCATTGGGCCACTACCGGGTGGGTGAAGGCAGGATGCGCAAGGTTTTGCTTTGGTCGATGGGGATGGCGCTGGTCTTCGCCACGACACTGGCGTTGGCCGCCAATACGCCTTGTTCCGGCAGCAAGGGCGGTATCGCCCGCTGTCAGGGCGATCTCTTCCTGTGCAACGACGGGTCCATCAGCGGCTCGAAGAAGCGCTGCCCGGCCTATCTGGGCGGCGGCTCCGGTGTGCCGTCAGCACAGCGTTTCTCTTCCGATGGCGGTTCCTGCTCCTGCAGCAGCGGTACCTTCTGTACGGGGCCGCGCGGCGGCGTTTACTGCCTGACACCCAGTGGCAACAAGAGTTATCGGCGGAAATAGCCATGTAGGGCGAGAAATGGCTCGCGAGCAAGTTCGCTCCAGGTTCAGGTTTGCACCTCATGTTCTTCGTAGGAGCGAGCTTGCTCGCGAACCGCCTGGCGCTACAAAGCATGTCTCAATGGAAATCCCGACTCCGCACATCCAGCCCATCCAGCAGCTCGCTCAGGTCCGTCAGCCTCCCGGCGATCAGATGGCGTACGCCGTCCCTGGCTTCCAGGGTGCCGTCCACCTGCAGCAGGCGGGCACCGAGGTAGGGGCGGCGCTGGCGTTGGGCGAGGTCGTGCCAGACGATCACGTTGATCATGCCGAATTCGTCTTCCAGGGTGATGAAGGTGACGCCGCTGGCGGTGCCCGGTCTTTGTCGGCCGACCACCAGGCCGGCGACCCGCACCAGGCGGTTGCTGTCCAGCTTCAGCAGGTCCCGTGAGCTGCGGCAGCGCCGGGATCTGAGCGCGCCGCGCAGCAAGGCCAGTGGGTGCGGGCCCAGGGTGGTGCCCAGGGTGGCGTAGTCGGTGAGCAGGTCTTCGCCGCGGCTGGGCAGCGGCAGACTGACAGGGGTTTCCTCGGTAACCTGGCCGGCGAACAGCGGCAACTGCGGCTCGACCCCGGCGATAGCCCAGCGCGCCTTGTGGCGGTGGCCGGCGAGGCCGCGCAGGGCGCCGGCGTCGGCCAGCAGCTCGCGAGCGCGATTGTCCAGTCGGGCGCGCAGGCAAAGGTCGGCGACATCGCGGAACGGCTGCCGTGTGCGAGCTTGCACCAACGCCACGGCTGTTTCTTCGCTCAATCCGCGCACCATGCGCAGGCCCAGGCGGATCGCCGGCTGGCGTCCGGGGATGGGTTCCAGGGTGCAGTCCCAGTGGCTGTGGCGCACGTCCACCGGGCGGGTCTCCAGGCCGTGACGGCGGGCGTCCTGCAGCAACTGGTCGGGGCTGTAGAAGCCCATCGGCCAGCTATTGATCAGCGCACAGGTGAAGGCTGCCGGTTCGTGGCATTTCAGCCAACTGCTGGCGTAGGTGAGCAGGGCAAAGCTGGCGGCGTGGGATTCGGGGAAACCGTAGCTGCCGAAGCCTTCTATCTGCTTGAAGATGCGTTCGGCGAAGTCCTCGGTGTAGCCATTCTTCAACATGCCTTGGAAGAGGCGCTGGCGGTGTGGCTCCAGGCTGCCGTGGCGCTTCCACGCCGCCATGCAGCGGCGCAAGTGATCCGCCTCGCCTTGGGTGTAGCCAGCGGCGATGACAGCCACTTCCATGACCTGCTCCTGGAACAAGGGAACGCCGAGGGTGCGCCGGAAGACCTTTTCCAATGCCTTGGAGGGGTAGGTGATCGGTTCCTCCTTGTTCCGTCGCCGAAGATAGGGATGCACCATGTCGCCCTGGATCGGTCCGGGCCGGACGATGGCGACTTCGATGACCAGGTCATAAAACTTTTCAGGCTTGAGGCGAGGCAGCATGGCCATCTGCGCACGGGACTCGATCTGGAACACGCCCACGGTATCGGCGCGGCTGATCATCTCGTAGGTCTTCGGGCATTCCTGCGGCAGGGTGGCGAGCGTCCACTGCTGGCCGCGATAGCGCTGGATCAGGTCGAAGCAGCGGCGCAGGGCACTGAGCATCCCCAGGGCGAGCACGTCGACCTTGAGCAGGCGGACCGCGTCCAGATCATCCTTGTCCCACTGGATCAACGTGCGCTCGGGCATCGCGGCGTTTTCGACCGGAACCAGGGTGTCCAGCGGTTGCTGGGAAATGACGAAACCGCCGGGGTGTTGTGACAGATGCCGGGGGAAGCCGGCCAGTTGCCCGGTCAGCGCCAGTACCCGGCGCAGTACCGGGCTGTCCGGATCGAAGCCGGCTTCGATCAGACGGTCACGGGGCGGACCCTCACGACTCCAGCGCCCACAGCAGTCGGCCAGTGCGCCGACCTGATCAGGTGGCAGGCCAAGCGCCTTGCCCACGTCACGCACCGCCCCGGCGCCCCGATAGGTGCTGACTACTGCGGTCAACGCGGCGCGCGTGCGTCCGTAGCGGCGAAATACATACTGGATGACTTCCTCGCGGCGGTCGTGTTCGAAGTCGACGTCGATATCCGGCGGCTCGTTGCGCTCGCGGGAGATGAAGCGGCCGAACAGCAGATTGCTGTGCGTCGGGTCGAGTTCGGTAATGCCCAGCGTGAAGCACACCGCGGAGTTGGCAGCCGAACCACGCCCCTGGCAGAGGATGTGTTGCGAGCGGGCGAAGCGGACGATGTCATGGACCGTGAGGAAGTAGCTTTCGTATTCCAGCTCGATGATCAGCCGCAGTTCCTTGCGGATACGTTTAATGACGTTCTTCCTGGCTCCCTCGGGCCAACGCTCGCGGATGCCTTTATGAGTCAGGGCGCAAAGCCAACTGGCTGGCGTGTGCCCTTCGGGTACCAATTCACGCGGGTACTGGTATTTCACATCCCTGCCCAGGTCGAAAGTGCAGCGCTCGGCGATCTTTACCGTTTCCGCCAGCAACTCGGCAGGATAGATCGACGCCAGCGCCTCCCACGGCCGCAGATGGCGTTCGCCGTTGGGGTAGAGGTACTGGCCGGCCTCGTGCACCGGCAGGTGCTGGCGGATGGCGGTCATGCAGTCCTGCAGGGCGCGGCGGCCACGGGCGTGCATGTGCACGTCACCGCAGGCCACGGCGGGAATCTCCAGGCGTGCGGCCTGTTCCTGCAGGCGGCGCAGCTTGCCGGCGTCGTCCGGGCCCTTGTGCAGCTCGACGCCCAGCCACAGGCGCTCGGGGAACAGCTCGCGCAGCCAGAGGCCGTCGTCGTCCCGCTCGTCCCGTGGCAGCCAGATCGCCAGCAGGTGGTCGAGGTTGCCGTCGAAGTCCGTGCGCACCAGGCGGTAGCTGCCTTTCTCGGCGCCGCGACGGGCATGGGTGAGCAGGCGGCAAAGGTTCTCGTAGCCGGCCAGGTTCTCGGCCAGCAGCACCAGCTTCGGGCCTTGCGAGAGGCTCAGCTCGCTGCCGGTGATCAGCGCGACCTCGTGCTTCTTCGCCGCCTGCCAGGCGCGGACGATGCCGGCCAGGCTGCATTCGTCGGTGATCGCCAGGGCACGGTAGCCGAGCTTCTTCGCCCGCTCGAACAGTTCGTCGGCACTGGAGGCGCCGCGCTGGAAGCTGAAGTTGGACAGGCAGTGCAGCTCGGCGTAGCCGATGTCTTCGAGCGGCGCGTTCATGCGAACCAGCCGTGCAGCAGCAGCGGGCCGTCGTCGCCCACCGGGCGGAACACCCAGGCGCGCTGGCCGCTACGGGTGCGCACCTGGTAGTAGTCGCGGCGGATGTCCTCGCCGTCCCACCAGCCGGATTCGATGCGTTCGGGGCCGGCCAGCAGCGCCGGGGCGAACTCGCGCAGTGGCTGTGGCTCGGCCAGCAGCCAGCCGGGGCGCGGGGCTTCGGTGACGACTTTTAGCGGTGTGGAGCTGCCCTGCCAGGCGCGCTCCGGGCGATGGTCGGCGCGGCCCCCGAGACTGTGCACGGCGTCATCGCCCAACCGTGCGCGCAGGCGTTCGCGCAGCTGTTCCCAGGGCAGCGACTGCTGCGGACGGTCGTCGAACAGCTCGCGGCGCTGCGGCACGAAGGCCGGCAGGTCGTCGGCCAGCAACCGCACGCTGTGCACCGGGGCGCGCAGTTGCAGTTGCTCCAGGCGGCCACGGGTCAGCTCGAAGAGCATCGCCGCCTCGCGCTCGGCGCTGAGCAGGCCGACCGGCATCAGCGTGTCGCTGCCTTCATGGTGTTCCAGATGGAGGACGAAACGCTGCACGCCGCTGTCGCGTCCGGCGAGGAAGGCGGCGAGATCGGCGGTCAGGCGGCGCAGCGGGAACAGCAGCGCCTGGGTGGACTCCACGTCGAAGTTCAGCTCGATACGCGACTCGAAGCGATCCGGCGGCCGGTAGAACTCCAGGGCCAGCGGGCGCTGGCCGAGCAGGGTGTCGACCTGCCGCAGCACCTGCGGCGGGAAGCGCCGGGCCAGGCTCTCGCGCGGCAGGGCGAGCAGTTGCTGCAGGCTGCGCAGGCCCATGCGGCCCAGCGAGATGGCGGCGTCGCGCTCCAGGCCCAGGCGCTCCAGCGGCATCTTCCCCAGGTACTGACGCAGTTGCTGGTTGTCGTGGATCGCCAGCCCGTCGTGGCCGTTGGCAAGGATGCGCGCGGCGGCCGGGTTGGGCGCGGCGGTGATGCGGTGGCGGAAGCCGAGGCCGTTCAATTCTTCGCGCAGGCGCGCCTCGAAGCGCGGCCAGGGACCGAACAGTTGCAGGCTGGATTGCACCTCCAGCAGCAGCGCGCGGGGGTAGTGCTGGCTGACCTGGGAGCTGAAGCCGTAGGCCCAGGCGGCCAGCAGGTTCTGCCAGCGCTGCACGTCGCCCAGGTCGTACTCGGCGGTGGCGAAGTCGCGGCTCAGCGCCTGGGCGGCGGTGAGCGACTGGCCGGGCTTGAGCCCCAGCGCCCGCGCAGCCGGGTTCACCGCCTGCAGCACGCGGCGCTGGGTCGGCCCGGCGAGCAGCGCCAGGGCGGCGTCCGGCTCGGAACGGCCGCGCAGTACGCCGTCCATTGCCAGCTGTGGCAGGAGAATGCAGGCCCAGAGCATGGTCAGTACCAGGGCAGCGGGATGGGCCGCGCTGGCGCCAGGCCTCCCCGGCACTTGAGCACGCGCAGCTGCGCCGGGTTGGCGTCCAGCGCCAGGCGCAACGCGGCGGGCGAGGGGTTGAGCGCTTCGCGCTGCGAGCGGTAGGCGATGGCCAGGGTCTGCCCGGTTTCGGCGGCCACCTGCAGGCGGCGCAGGGCGCGGTCGTCGGCCTGCTGCGGCCAGCACAGCACGGCGCCGCAACTGCCCGAGCGCAAGCACTGCTCGGCGGTCCAGAGCGCATCGCGCCCGCTCGCCTGGATGATGGCGAGCTGCTCCAGCGCCACGCCGGCGGCCTGCCAGGCGGCCGGGTAGGGCACGTGGGGCGGTGCGACCAGCATGATGCGCTCGCCTGCTGCGCTGAGTCGCGCCAGGGTCGGCCAGACCAGTTGCAGTTCGCCGGTGCCTTCCGCGACCAGGAGGATTTCGCTGAGCGCCGCTTCCGGCCAACCGCCGCTGGGCAGGGCGGCGTCCAGGGCCGCATGCCCGGTGGGCTGCAGGCTGGGCGACAGGCCCTGGGGTTGGCCCTTCCAGACCTGGCGCTGGTGGAACAGGGTGTCGAGTGCGACCACGCTGCCCATCACGGCCTCCCGGCCGGCGAACGGCGACAGTCATGCGCCCGGCGGGCGGGCCGGGGAAGGGGCGGGGATGAGGGGTGCATGGGATTGCTCGAAAATAACTGTATGGATATACAGTTTATCCAGTGGGAAGGCGCCGTCAATGGCGGTTGGTCTGACGGGTATTCAGACGCGCCGGGGCGCTGCTACAAGTCCGCTCCGGCGCTTTGGCTCTCGTAGGAGCGGAGCTTCTCCGCGAATCGCCGGCAGGGCCGGCGTCTCCGGCAGGTTCGCGAGCAAGCTCGCTCCTACAGGTTGTACATCGGCGCGCTCTTCGTAGGAGCGAGCTTGCTCGCGAATCGCACGGCACAACGCCCATCGCGAAGCAGGGAATTGCGCATGCAAGCGGCTACAGCAACAGATACCCCTGCGGCGCCTTGAATCGCGGCGGATCGGCGATGAACTTCAGCCGCTCCGGCTTCCACCACCCCGGCAGCAACCGCCGCACCGCCGGCTGGTTGAAGCGGTCATCGAGCAGATAGATCACCCCCGAATCCGTCGGCGTGCGGATCACCCGGCCCGCCGCCTGGACGACCTTCTGCAAGCCAGGGAACAGGTAGGTGTAGTCGTAGCCGTCGCCGAACATCCCCTGCATGCGCTGCTTGATCTCTTCGTTGACCTCGTTCACCTGCGGCAATCCCAGCGTGGCGATGAAGGCGCCGATCAGGCGCTCGCCCGGCAGGTCGATGCCTTCGCCGAAAGCGCCGCCGAGCACGGCGAAGCCGATGCCGCGCGAGCCGGTGGTGAAGCGGTCGAGGAAGGCCTGGCGCTCCAGTTCGTTCATGCTGCGCGACTGTGCCCAGTGCGGGATGTCCGGGTACTCGGCGGTGAAGCGGTCCAGCGCCTGTTGCAGGTAGGCGTAGCTGCTGAAGAAGGCCAGGTAATTGCCGGGCCGCGTACGGAACTGCCGGGCCATCAGGGTGCTGATCGGTGTGAGGCTGGCCTCGCGGTGCTGGTAGCGGGTGGACAGGTTGCTCAGCGCGTGGACTTCCAGCTGTTCGGCGTGGAAGGGCGACTCCACCTCGCGCCAGCCGGTGTCTTCGGGCAGGCCGAGCAGGTCGGCGTAGTAATGCGCCGGGGTCAGGGTGGCGGAGAACAGCGTGGTGCTGTGGGCCACCTTGAAGCGCTCGGCGAGGAAGGGCGCCGGCACCACGTTGCGCAGGCACAGGGTCGAGAGTACGCGGCGCGCGCTGACGTCGTGGCGGGTGATGTCGAACAGCGAGTGCGGTCCGTAGGCCTCGGCCAGCCGGCAGAACAGCATGGCGTCGAGGTAGAAGCGCAGCAGCTCGGCCTCGTTGCCGGTGGGCTGGTCGGTGAGGTGGTCGGTGATGGCGCTGACGGCCTTCTGCAGCGCGGCGATGAACAGGTCGGGGATGGTCGGGTAGATCTGGTAGTCGACGTCCTGGTCCTGGTGTAGCTGGTTCCAGTGCCGGCCGACGCGCTCCAGCGCGCTTTTCAGCTTGGCCGGGGCGACTTTGCGCAGGGCATTGAACTCGCCCTGGTCCAGCTCGGCGCTGTACATGCCGCGGCCGCGCTCGATGAGGTTGTGCGCCTCGTCCACCAGCAGGGTGACCTTCCAGTCGTTGAGCACGGTAAGGCCGTAGAGCAGGGCGGTCATGTCGAAGTAGTAGTTGTAGTCGCCCACCACCACGTCAGACCAGCGGCACAGCTCCTGGCTCAGGTAGTACGGGCAGACCTGGTGTTCCAGCGCCACCTGGCGCACCGCTTCCTGGGTCAGCCAGCGCTGCTTGAGCGCGGCCTCGCGGGCGGCGGGCAGGCGATCGTAGAAACCCTTGGCCAGCGGGCAGGATTCGCCGTGGCAGGCTTTGTCCGGGTGCTCGCAGGCCTTGTCGCGGGCGACGTGCTCGAGCACCCGCAGCGGCTGGGCGGCCTCCTGCTGGCGCAGGGTCGCCAGGGCGTCCAGCGCCAGGCGCCGGCCGGGAGTCTTGGCAGTGAGGAAGAACAAGCGGTCCAGTTGCTGGCCGGGGAAGGCCTTGAGTTGCGGGAACAGGGTGCCGAGGGTCTTGCCGATGCCGGTGGTGGCCTGCGCCATCAGCGTCTGGCCGTCACGGGCGGCGCGGTACACCGACTCGGCGAGCATGCGCTGGCCCTGGCGGAAATCGGCGTAGGGGAAGCGCAGCGCTTCCAATCCCTGGTCACGCTCGACGCGGTGGGCGCTTTCCTGCTCGGCCCACTGCACGAAGCGCTGGCATTGCAGTTCGAAGAAGGCGCGCAGCTCATCGGCGGCGAAGCGCTCGCGGAACTCGGTTTCCTTCTGGGTGATGACGTTGAAGTAGACGACGGCCAGGTCGATGGCGTCGATCTCCAGGGTCTGGCACAGCAGCCAGCCGTATACCTTCACCTGCGCCCAGTGCAGCAGCCGGTGGTTCTGCGGGATGCGTGCGACGTCGCCACGATGGGTCTTGATCTCTTCCAGCAGGTTTTCGTTCGGGTCGTAGCCGTCGGCGCGGCCGCTGACCACCAACCCCGGGTATTCGCCGCGCAAAGGCAACTCGGCGATGTAGCCAAGACCGCGGCGGGAGACCACCGTGGCGTGCCCGGCCATGCCTTCCTGAGCCGTGGGAGCGGGGGTGAAGCGCAGGTCGAGGTCACCCTCCTTGGCGGTGAATTCGCACAGCGCGCGCACGGCGATGGCGTAGCTCATGAGAGCTCTTCCGCCTCGCCCTGCCAGCGCACGTAGCAGACTTCCACCGGCATGCCGTGCTCGGCGCAGAAGGCCAGCCAGCGCTTCTGGTTGTCCTGCAGGCGGTCGCCGGGGCCTTTCACCTCGATCATCCGGTAGCGCGCCTCGGCGGGCCAGAACTGGATCAGGTCGGGCATGCCGGCGCGGTTGGCCTTCGGGTCGGCCAGCAGGCGCTCGAACCACAGCTTCAGGTGCGCCGCCGGCAGGCAGTGCAGGGCCTGCTCCAGCAGGTTTTCGTCGAGCAGCTCCCAGTGTACGAAGGGCGAGAGGATACCGGTCTTGGCGGCCCAGGTTTCGCGGATCGCCGTCAGGTACGCATCGCTGTCCAGCAACGCCAGGCGTGCGGCGAAGGCTTCCGCACGGCGGCTGACGAAGTCGCTGCGGTTGAGATCGCTGGGCCCGACCTGGAAGGGGTGGAAGAAGGCGCCGGGCAGCGGGGCGAAGATCACGTCCCAGCAGAGCAGGCCGAACAGGCTGCAGATCAGCGCGTTTTCCACGTAGTGCACCGGCGCGTTGTCCTCGTGAAGCGCGGCCTGCACGGCGAACTCGACGTTGACGTCCGGGCGCGGCATCTCCAGATCGATGCGCAGCGGCGGGGCAGCCTTGGCGGCTTTTTCCTTCGGCAGCCCGAGCTGGCGGACCAGCCGGGTCAGCGCACGCTCGACCAACTGCAGCTCGCCGTCGCTTTCCGGCGCGACCAGGGCGGCTTGCACCAGGGCGTGGGCTTCCTCGAAGCGTTGCAGGCGTTCCAGCACGCGAATCTGCCGTTGCCGCGAGCCCTCGGCGGCGGTGCGTTGGTAAAGCGCCAGCGCGGCGTCCAGCTCGCCTTCGCGCTCCAGCTGGTAGGCCATGCGGTACAGCAAGCGGCCGTGGCGGGCTTGCAGGTAGCTGTTGTCGCTGTGGAAGTCGTCCAGTTCGGCCAGCAGCTCGGCGATGGGTTCGCCGGTTTCGAAGCGCACCGCGCCGTTCCACAGGTGGATGTAGGCCTCAAGGTCATTGCGGCGGCGGAAGGCGCGGGAATCGGCGGTGAAGGACACGGTCTCGTAGCGGAAGATGCCGAGGTCGGCGAGGACGAATTCGGACCAGTCCTGCTGCAGGTTGCCGAAGAACAGCAGGCGCAGGCGGTCGCATAGCGGCGTCACCATCAACGTGTAGAGCTGGTCGAGCTCCGGGTACCAGCCGGCGAAGGGCTGCACCTGCTCGTGGTAGGCGTGCAGGTGCTCGTAGAGTTCGGCCTTCTTCAGCGAGCCGCGCGGCAGGTCATCGCGAAAACGCGCGAGCAGTTCGCCCTTGAGCAGCAGTGACAGCAGCTCTTCCAGCGTGAGCGGGTGAGCGTTATCGAGCCAGCCCAGTTCCAGCAGCGGCGCGGCAGCGCTGGGGATGTCGCTGATCTCCGCGTAGCTCAGCTTGCCGGCGCGAAAGTGCGGCCCCTTGCGCATCACCAGCCGCACCAGCAGCGCCCGCGAGGGCAACGGCAGCGCGCGGAAATCGGCGATGAACCGGGCTTCCTCGGCGTCGAGCAGGTCGGCGTAGCGTTCGTCGATCCAGTCGAGGGCGCGGTGGAAGTTGGTCAGGTAGTAGAGGCTGGGGTCGAGCGGCACGGGCATTTTTTGAGCACCAGGGCAGGCACTGGTTTTACATACAGTAGCAAGGATGGCGTGATGGGGGCCTGGCCGCAAGGGTTAGCGCGGCCTTTCATCGGGAGATTGCCTACATGGCTGCGGGCTGCTCTTCGTAGGAGCGAGCTTGCTCGCGAACCGCATTGCACCGCATGGCCCGGCGTGAAGCGGGGTTCGCGAGCAAGCTCGCTCCTACAGGGGCATAGTGCCGGCGATGGGGCGGTACGGGTCAGTCCAGCCGGAACACCAGCGCCTTCAACCCGCTGTCTTCTTCGATATCGGCGAATTCCGGCGGGTTTTCCAGGCGCTCGACGAAGCGCAGCTGCGGCGCCTCGGCGGCCATGCCCTGGAGGAGGAAGTCCATGCCGACGGCCGGGTCGTTCACGCAGGCCAGCACGGTGCCGGCGCCGTCCAGTAGTTCCGGAAGGCGACGCAGGACGCGGGCGTAGTCCTTGTCGAGGACGAAGCTGCCTTTCTGGAAGCTCGGCGGGTCGATGATGATCAGGTCGTACGGGCCGGATTTCTTCACCTTGCCCCAGGACTTGAACAGGTCGTGGTCGAGGAAGCTCACCTTCGACAGGTCGTGGCCGTTCAGGCGGTGGTTGTCGCGGCCACGACTGAGCGCGGCGCGGGCCATGTCGAGGTTGACCACCTTCTGCGCGCCGCCGGCCATCGCGGCTACGGAGAAGCCGCAGGTGTAGGCGAACAGGTTGAGCACGCGCTTGCCACCGGAGTTGGCCTGCACCCATTGGCGGCCGTAGCGCATATCGAGGAACAGGCCGTTGTTCTGCTTGCGCCCCAGGTCCAGCTGGTAGCGCAGGCCGTGCTCGCTGATCTGCCAGCCGTCGAAGGCCTCGCCGTGGAGCACTTCCATGGTGCTTTCCAGGGTGTAGCGGTGCTGCAGCATCAGGCTGCGGGCGCCGGTGCTGCGCCAGGTCTGGCTGTCAGCCAGTTCGGTCAGCATTGCTCTGAGCGCGGCCAGTTCTTCGGCTTCAGGCTCGCGGAACAACGACACCAGCAGCACGCCTTCCAGCCAGTCGGCCGTCACCTGCTCCAGCCCAGGCCAGCGGCGGCCGCGGCCGTGGAACAGGCGGCGGGTTTCCGCAGGGGCGGGGTTCAGGGCGGCGAGCAGTTGCTCGCGCAGGGTGGCGATGGCTTCGGCGTTCATCTTTCCGGTCTTTCTGATTCAGACGATTGGAGCAAATCGGGGCGGCGATTCTACGCGCTCAGGCGCCGTGGCGCTGCACTTGCAGTTTTTCCTCCGGGCGCGGGGCGACGAAGTAGCGATTGAGCGCCTCGTAGCCGGCCGGGTCCAGCGGCGCGGCCAGAGGCGCCAGGGCGTGGCGGGCCAGCAGGCGGCTGCGGCAGGTGGCCGGGTCGACATCGAGGAAGTGCAGGCAATGCGCGGCGCCGGCCTGCTGCGCCAGGTCGATCAGCCAGCGGCGGTCGGCCAGGGTGTTGGCGGGGATGTCCAGCACCACGCTGGTGCCGGCGCGCAGCAGGCCGACCACGTGCGGGCCCATGACCTTGCGCACGCGGCGGGCGTAGAGTTGGTAGTCGTCGGGGTTGCTGATGCCCCAGGGGAAGAGCTCGGCGAGCCATTGTTCCTCGGCCAGCATCACAGTGCCCGGCGCCTCGGCCAGTTCGCGGGCGAGGCGGGACTTGCCCGACGCCGCCTTGCCACACAACAGGTGCAAAGTGCCCGTACTCATGGTGTCGCCTCCAGCAGGTCGGTGCCGTAGGAGTTATCGACCGCGCAACGCCAGGTGCCGTCGGCTTCGCGGCGGAACACGTAGGTGGCGCGGCGGCTCAGCGTGCCGTGGCGGGTGTCGAGCAGGGTCTGCGCGACCACCAGCGCGGTATCGCCGGCTTCGAGGATTTCCAGGCGATCCTGGCGCACCCGCAGGTCATGGTCGAAATGTTCGGCGATGGCGACGAAGGCCTGGCGGATCTGGGCCTTGCCGCGCGCCAGCAGGCCGGGCTTGACCAGCAGCAGGGCGTCGTCGGTGTAGAACGCCAGCAGCGCGTCGAAGTCCTCGCGACCGATGGCCTCGTCGGCGGCCTGGATGAGTGCTTGCAGGGGATGCTGCCCAGGGTGGAGGGCTGCGGGGAATGCCGGGTCCATCGGTATCTCCTCGATCGGGAGCCTCGGACGGCGGGCATTGAAAAACCCGCCGGGAGGCGGGTTTGGTTGTCGCTTCGAATGCGCTAACCCACCATCGGAGCGATGGTGGTAATAATCTGCTGGAAGGTGCGGTTGGCGGCATTCATGGGGCATGAAGCTAGCAGAAGTTTCATCCGTCGCGCCAGTGCTCTTTTTGTGCCGGCGGCATGGCATGATCGCGCCGCAACGCGGTCCAACCGACATGTCTTTCTCCACGCTGCAGCGGAGCCTCCCCAACATGCCATCCCCCATTCCGACCCGCATCCTGCGCGCACTGGCGCTGCTCGCCGGGTTGGTCGTGTCCGTCGAAACCCCTGCCGCGACCTGCCCGCAGGGGCAGCGCCAGGTCTGCCTGGACAGTTGCGTCTGCCTGCCGGACCTGGGCACCGTGCTCGGCCCGGTGATCGCCGATACCCGCAAGATGGCCGGCCAGGCGCTGGGCGTCTGGCTGCAGCAGTCCCGCGACCAGGCGGAGCAGGGCGGCACCCTGCCGGTCCCGCTGGAAATCCGCGCGCAGCTGCAGGCCTATTTCCCCGACGAGGTGCTGATGGCGGCGCGCTATTCCACCGGCGCGCTGGACGAGTTGAACGCCGCCCAGACGATCATGCAGAACCCCGACACCGAGGCCGTCACCCTGGTGGACGTGATCGTCTTTCGCAGCGAGGAGGACGCGCAGACCAACGTCGCCCTCTGGGCCCACGAGCTGTGGCACGTGAAGCAGTACCAGGAGTGGGGCGTGCAGGGTTTCGCCAACCGTTACAGCGAGGACTTCGACGCCGTGGAGGCGCCGGCCTACGAGATGCAGCTGCGGGTGGCCAGGGACCTGCGCGACAGCCGCCTGACGGCCGCCGCGCCGCACTAGCGGCTGGCGGTTTCTTTCGCTTCCGCCGCGGGGGGCTCGTCGCGACGGGCTTGCGGGGGCGGCGTGCCGCCGCCCAAGGCCTTGCACAGGGCGATCAGGGTCAGGCGCAGCTGGGTGTCGCTGTCCACCAGGTCGCGGCGCGATTGCAGGTAGGCGCGCTGGGCGTCCAGTTCCACCAGGAAGTCGGTCATCCCGCCGGCGTAGCGCGCCCTGGCCATGCCGTAGGCGATGTCGGTGCTGCGCTGCTTGTCCTGCAACTGGCGGTTGCGCTGGCGTTCGGCGCCGTACTGGCTCAAGGCGTCGTCGACTTCCTGCCAGGCCTTGAGCACGGTCTGCTGGTAGGCCACGGCGGCTTCCTGCTGTTCCAGCTTGCGCAGGTTGATGCTGGAGCGCCTCCGGCCATTGTCGAAGATCGGCACGGAGAGGCTCGGCCCCACGCTCCAGTTGCGGCTGCCCCAGTCGCTGATACGGCCGTCCTCGGTGGATTCGAAGCCGAAACGCGCACCCAGGCGGATGGCCGGGTAGAGATCGGCCACCGCCACGCCGATATTGGCCGTGGCGGCATGCAGTTGGGCTTCGGCGGCGCGGATGTCCGGGCGGCGGCGGGCGAGTTCCGAGGGTAGGCCGAGGCTGAGGTCGGGCGTCTGCGGTTCGGCTTGCGCCACTGGCTTGAGGTCGTCGCGCAGGCTGCCGGGCTCGGCGCCGATCAACACGCCGACCTGGTTGATCGCGGCGCTTTCGCTGGCCAGCAGTTGCGGCAGGCGCGAGCGCAGGTCGGCAAGCTGGCCGCGCTGGCGTTCGACGTCGAAGTCGTCCACCAGGCCGCCGTCGGCGCGCACCTGGATCAGTTGCAGGGATTGCTCGGTGGCGGCCAGGTCCTGGCGCGTCACCGCGATCTGCTGCTGTACGCCGCGCAGCTCGAAATAGGCGCGGGACAGTTCCGCCGCGACGCCCAGGCGCACTTCGTCGAGCATCGCCGCCTGCGCCGCCACGCTGGCATCGGCGGATTCGATGGAGCGACGGATGCGGCCCCACAGGTCCGGTTCCCAGGAGGCGTCGAAGCCGGCCTGGTAGAGGGTGAAGGGCTCGGCGAGGATCTTGCTGATTTCTTCGCTGTTCGCGCCCGGCGCGATGCGCTGGATCATCAGCGCATTGGCGCCGTTCTCGCTCATGCGCTGGCGATTGACCGCCGCCTGGGCGTTGACGTCCACGCCGCGCTGGGAGGCCACCATCTGCCGCTGCATGCGGCTCTGGGCGAAGCGCAGCACGGCAGTGTTGAGGTCGGGGCTGGCCTTGTCCGCACGGCGCTGCAGGTTGTTCAGTACCGGGTCGTTGAACAGTGTCCACCAGTCCTCGGCGAGTTGGGTGGTACCGGCGGCAGGCGGCAGCGCCGCCTCGCCGGAATGGGCCGCCTGCCAGTCGGCCGGGCTCCGGGTTTTCGGTGCCTGGTAGTCGGGGCCGACGGCGCAGCCGCCGAGCAGGATCAGGCAGCAGGCGAGGGGAGCAAGGGCGCGGGTCATGGGCGTTCTCTCACGCCAGCCGGTGGCGGAACAGCCACGAGGCGAGCGGCAGGGTGATGGCGGTCACCGCCAGCATGGGGATCAGGTTGCGCCATACGCTGGCGAGGGTGGCACCTTCCAGGTAGATGCGCTGGATCAGGTCGATGCCGAAGCGCAGCGGGTTGGCGTAGGTGACCACCTGCAGGAACTCCGGCATGTTGCGCACCGGCGTGGCGAGGCCGGAGAGCAGTGTCAGCGGCATGATCAGTACGAAGGTGTAGAGCATGGCCTGCTGCATGTTCAGCGACACCGCCGAGATCGACATGCCCAGCCCGACGCAGGCGATGGTGAATACCGTCAGGCCGCCGTACAGGTCCAGCAGCGAGCCAGCCATCGGGATGTCGAACCAGAACAGCGCCATCAGCAGCACCAGGCTGGCCTGCGCCAGCCCGATCAGGGTCGGCGGTATGGCCTTGCCGAGCATGATTTCCAACGGCGTGTAGGGCGTTACCAGGAGCTGGTCGAAGGTGCCCTGTTCGCGCTCGCGGGCTACCGAGAGGGCAGTGAGCATCAGCGTCTGCATCATGCTCAGGGTGGCGATCAGCGCCGGGATCAGCGGCCAGCGGGTCTCCAGGTTGGGGTTGTACCAGGCGCGGCTGACCACGCTGATGGGCGCCGAGGCCAGGCCCTGTTCCTGGTTGAACTGCCCGACCACCACGGCCAGCCCGGCAGCGGCGGAGCCGGCGGTATTGGAGTTGCGCCCGTCGAGGATCACCTGGATCGGCGCCGGCTCGCCCTGCGCCAGGCGGGTCTGGAAGTCCGACGGGATATGGATCACCAGCAGGGCCTTCTGCTCGTCGATCACCGTCTGGATTTCCTCCACGCGGGTCAGCGTCGCCACCCGGTGGAAGATACCGCTGCCGTCCAGGCGCGAGGCGAGGCGGGTGGAGGATTCGCTGTGGCTCAGGTCGAGGATGGCGTAGGGCGCGTCGTTGAGGTCGAAGGTCACCGCGTAGCCGAACAGCACGCTCTGCATCAGCACCGGGGCCACCAGTACGATGCGGTTGGCCGGGTCCTTGAGGATCACCAGCAGTTCCTTGCGCCAGAGGTTGAGGATGCGCCAGAGAAATTCCATGCCGGTCAGTCCAGCCGCTTGCGCGTCACCAGCCGCGCCAGGCCCAGCAGGGCGACGGCGTAGGCGGCGAGGATCGCGCAGTTCTTGAGGATCATTGGCCAGAAGTCGCCGGCCAGGAACAGGGATTTCACCAGTTCCATGAAGTAGGTCGCCGGCAGCAGGTTGCCGACCACGCGGATGGCGGTGGGCACGTTGCGCAGGTCGAAGATGAAGCCCGAGAGCATCATCGCCGGCAGGAAGCTGGCGAGCAGGGCGATCTGGCTGGCGAGGAACTGGTTCTTGGTCACCGCCGAGATCAGCAGGCCGATGCCCAGCGCCACCAGCATGTAGAGCATGGAGGCGATCACCAGCACGACGAAGGAGCCGTAGAGCGGCACGTCGAACAGGAAACGCGCGGCGATCAGGCACAGGGCGAGGCCGATCATGCCGATGCCGAAGCAGGGGATGATCTTCGCCAGGAGGATTTCCACCGGCCGCACCGGGGTGACGAACAGCGCCTCCAGGGTGCCGCGCTCCCATTCGCGGGCCATCACCAGGGCGGTGAGGAAGGCGCCGACCAGGGTCATGATCAGCACGATCAGCCCCGGCACCAGGTACCAGGTGCTGGTGTTGGCGGCGTTGAACCACATGCGCTGGACGATGGTGACGGCGCCGCCCTGGCTCTGGGCGCCGGCGCTGCGGTCGGCCTGCTTCTCGCCCCAGCCGGCCAGGGCGCTGCCGACGTAGGTGGCGACGCTGGCGGCGCGGGTGGCGTCGGAACCCTGCACCAGCACCTGGATTTGCGCGTTGCCGTCGCTGAGGCGGCGGGTGAAGTCCGAGGGCACCTGCACCAGCGCGTCCACCTCGCGGGACTTCATCAGCGCCTCGCCCTCGGCGAAGGAGCGTACCGGGTACGGCACCAGGTAGTCGGTGCGGCTGATGCTGGCGGCCACGTCACGGGCGATGGGCGAGGGATCGTCGAGGACGATGGCGACGAGGGCGCGCTTCACGTCCAGCGACAGGCCGTAGCCGAAGATCAGGATCAGCGCGATGGGCAGGCCGATGCCGATCAGCAGGTTGCTGCGGTCGCGCACCAGCTGCCGCACTTCCTTGCGGGTCAGCGAGGCGAGGCGTCGCCAGAAGCCACCGGCGCTCATGCCGCACCCGCCTTGGCGTGCTGCCCGTTGCTTTCGACGCGATTGCTCTCAAGGCGATTGCTTTCGACGATCTGGATGAACGCCTGTTCCATGTTCAGCGTGCTGCCCTGGCCGCCGGCCTGCTCGCGCACTTCCCGCGGGGTGCCCATCGCCAGCAGCCGGCCGGCGTCCTGGATGACGATGCGGTCGCAGTACTCGGCTTCTTCCATGAAATGGGTGGTGATGATGATGGTGGTGCCGGACGCCGCCAGCGCCGTGATGCGCTGCCAGAAGCCGCGGCGGGCGAGCGGGTCGGCGCCGCTGGTGGGCTCGTCGAGGAAGAGGATTTCCGGTTCGTGGAGCAGGCCGACGGCCATCGCCAGGCGCTGCTTGAAGCCGCCGGGCAACTGGCCGCTGGGGGCATCTTCCTGGCCGCTGAGGTCGAATTGCCGCGACACCGCATCCATCCGCTGACCCAGGCGCTTGCCGCCAAGGCCATAGGCGCCGCCGAAGAAGCGCAGGTTCTCGGCCACCGAGAGGTTGCCGTAGAGGGAGAACTTCTGCGACACGTAGCCGACCTTGCGCCGTGCCTGCGCCCGCGCGTGGCGCAGGTTGACCCCGGCGACCTGCAAGGTGCCGCTGGTGGCCGGCAGCAGGCCGCAGAGCATGCGGAAAGTGGTGGTCTTGCCGGCGCCGTTGGGGCCGAGCAGGCCGAAGATTTCCCCGCGGCGCACGCTGAAGCTGGTGCTGGCCACGGCGGTGAAGTCGCCGAACCTGCGCACAAGGTCCTTCACCTCGATCACTGCTTCGTCGCTGCCTTCGTGCCGGTGCGTGCCGCTCTTGAGCGACTCCATGTCCACCGCCTCGGCGTCGCTGCGGGCGCGCAGCAGGAACATGAAGCCGTCTTCCAGGCGCGCCTCCACCTGGCGTACCGGCGCGCCGTCGAGCATCCGCTCGAGTTTCTCCCGGTTGGCGTCGGGCCGACGGATGAAGCGCACCTCGCCGGACTGCGGCACGGCATCGACGATGTTCCGGTGATCCTCCAGCAGCCGCGTCTGCAGGGTGCGCGCGGGTTCGTCCGGCGGTGGCGTGGCGATGAAGCAGAGGTTGTCGGCGTGCTGGCGGATCGACGCCGGGTCGCCCTGGGCCATCAGTTGGCCCTGGTGCAGCAGGAAGACTTCGGCGCAGCGCTCGGCTTCGTCCATGTAGGAGGTGGAGACCAGCACGCTGAGCTGCTCCTGCTCGATCAGTTGCTGGATGATCTCCCACAGTTCGCGGCGCGACAGCGGGTCGACGCCCACTGTGGGTTCGTCGAGCAACAGCAGGTCCGGCGAGCGCACCAGGGTGCAGGCCAGGCCCAGTTTCTGCTTCATGCCGCCGGAGAGCTTGCCCGCCGGGCGCTCGGTGAAGCGCGTCAGGTCGGTCATTTCCAGCAGGCGCTGGTAGCGCTCCTCGCGCTGCCCGTGGGGCACGCCGTGCAGGTCGGCGTAGAGGTCGAGGTTCTCCTGCACGCTGAGGTCTTCGTAGAGGCCGAAGCGCTGCGGCATGTAGCTGATGCGGTCCTGCACCTGCTGCGGGTGGGCGTGGACGTCCAGGTCCAGCACCGAGAGCGTGCCGGCGTCGGCCTGCAGCAGCCCGGCGACCAGGCGCAGGAAGGTGGTCTTGCCGGCGCCATCGGGGCCGACCAGTGCGGTGAGCTGGCCGCGCGGGATGTCCAGGCTGATGTCCCTGAGCGCCTGTACCGTCTTGCCCGACTCTTTCACCAGGAAATGCTTGGCCAGGCCCTCGGCGC
This sequence comes from Pseudomonas sp. MT3, assembly GCF_054720805.1. Taxonomy (NCBI): domain Bacteria; kingdom Pseudomonadati; phylum Pseudomonadota; class Gammaproteobacteria; order Pseudomonadales; family Pseudomonadaceae; genus Pseudomonas; species Pseudomonas sp. MT3. The sequence continues at coordinate 8,347 of NZ_JBTVPY010000001.1, read as the reverse complement.
GGATGACGGGGCCTTCGTTGCGGCTTCCCTGAACAGGCGCCATCAGCGCGGCTCGTCGGCGAAGCGCACCGTGGCCGGCATGCCCAGACGCAGGCGGTTGTCCGGGTCGGCCACCAGCACGCGCACCTCGTAGACGAGGCTGGTGCGCAGCTCTTCGGTCTGCACCGACTTGGGCGTGAACTCGGCCACCGAGGAGATGAAGCCGACGTGGCCGTCGATGGCCTGGTCCGGGTGGCTGTCGGTGAAGACCCGGGCCTTCATGCCCGGCTTGATCCGCCCCAGGTTGGTTTCGCTGACGTAGGCGCGAATCCATTTCGGGTCGGTCAGCGCCAGGGCGTACACCGGGCGCTGCGGCGAGGCCATGTCGCCGGGTTCCAGCAGGCGCGAACGCACGGTGGCGTTCTGTGGCGCCTTGAGGTCGGCTTCGTCGAGGTTGTGCTGGAGCAGGGCGAGGTCGGCGCGGGCGGCGGCGAGTTGCGCCTCGGCCTGAGCGATGTCTTCCGTGCGCGGGCCGATCCGGGCCAGGCGCAGGGCTTTCTGGCGATCTTCCAACTGGGCCTGGGCGACCTTCTGCTGGGAGGTGGCGCTGTCGATGTCCTGCTGGCTCACGGCGCGGCCGCCGGGGCTGTTGGCGCGGATGTTCTGCAGGCGGCGCAACTGGGTGTTGGCGAGGTCGAGCTGGGCGCGTGCGGCCTGCTCCTGGGCGCGGGCACGATCGATGTCCTCGGGGCGCGAGCCGTTCTTCAGGCGCAGCAGGTTCTGCTCCTGGGCGGCGATCTGCGCCCGGGCCTTGTCGATCTGCAGGCGCAGGGTGCGGGTGTCGAGGCTGGCCAGCACGTCGCCGGCGTTCACCACGTCGCCTTCCTCGACATTCATCGTCGCGATGCGCTCGCTGCCGATGAAGGCCAGCGATACCTGGCGGATATCGACGTTGCCGTAGAGCACCAGCCCTTGCTCCTCACCTTCGCGAGACTGCAGGTACCACCATGCTCCACCCCCCAGCAACAGCACCAGAACGACGACCAGCAACAGCTTCTTCGGCATGAAGACCTTCCCTGTTTCGTGACAGCCCGGTGAAGGATAGTCAGTTATTCGCCCGCAGAGCAGCAAAAACGCTGCTACGGTGCGTCGCAGAGGGCCTGGATCACGTTTCGTCAGTTGCACGGCCGTGGCTCGGGATTGCTGTTAGCGTGGAGGGGCCACCTCAACGGGAGCGCTGTCATGAACGATCGAATGGAGAGTTCTCAGGCCGTCAAACAGTCCGCCTGCCTGCGTCGTGCGCAGTTGATGCAGTGGTTCGGCATGGTGATGTTCGTCCTGGCCATCGGCTTGGCCGCATTGACGGACTTCCTGACCCGCCACGAGGGCATGGTGACCATCGTGCTCTTCGGCGGGCTCGGATTGCTGGCGATGGTGTCGGCGCGCTTTATCGCGATGGCTTGCCTGCGGAAGCAGCATCCGTAGGGCGTATAACCGCGAACGGGTGGGCTTTTCGCAGGACCGAGGGGACGCCCAGTCCTGGCTCGCGAAGAAGCGCTACCGGCAGCTCCGGCGCTGGGCGGTTCGCGAGCAGGCTCGCTCCTACAACTGAACCGATGCATTACGCCCGCCAGCAGCAGTGCGATGAGTCCTGGCATCTCCGCATCCTCCCATTGGCTGTCCTCCCCCAGTGAACGCGCCTTGGCGCCGGTCGCAGCGCGTGCCCGATGAGCGGCGCCACCGTCCTGTCACGAAATGAAAAGCCCCTGTCGTTCGATGTGAAGCGGCTTTCCGGCCCTCTCCCTAGAGTCCAATTCACGGGCATCCGCCCTTTAAAAAAACAAGACAGACAGGAGAATCCGGCATGGCCAAAGCCGTTCGTTTCTATGAGACAGGAGGGCCCGAAGTTCTGCGCTACGAGGACGTGGAGGTCGGCGATCCCGGCCCGGGGCAGGTTCGCCTGCGCCACGTTGCCGTAGGGCTGAACTACGCGGACACCTACTTCCGTAATGGGACCTATGCGGTGCCCCTGCCCAGCGGTATGGGTGTGGAGGCCGCCGGGGTGGTGGTGGCGGTGGGCGAGGGCGTGCACAACGTCGTGCCCGGTGACCGGGTCACCTACACCGGCTTCATCAATACCCTGGGCGCCTACAGCACCGAGCGCCTGGTCCCCGCCGCGCCGCTGATCCGCCTGCCCGAAAGCATCGCCTTCGAAACCGCCGCCGCGATGACCATGCGCGGCCTGACCTCGGCCTACCTGATGCGCCGCATCCACGACTTCAAGCGTGGCGACAGCATCCTGCTGCACGCCGCCGCCGGTGGCGTGGGCCTGATCGTCTCGCAGTGGGCGCGTTTGCTCGGCCTGCGGGTGATCGGCACCGTTTCCAGCGCAGCCAAGGCCCAGGTCGCCCTGGCCCACGGTTGCTCCGAGGTCATCGATTACAGCCGCGAAGACGTCGCCGCACGGGTGCGTGAGCTGACCGATGGGCGCGGCGTCGACGTGGTGTTCGACAGCGTCGGCAAGGACACCTTCATGTCTTCCCTGGATTCGCTCAAACGCCGTGGCCTGATGGTCTGCGTCGGCACCGCGTCCGGGCCGATCCCGCCGTTCGACCCGGTCCTGCTGGCGATGAAGGGCTCGATCTTCCTCACCCGCCCGGCGCTGGCCGACTACATCGCCGACCCGGTGGAGAAGGCCGCGCTGCTGGATGAGCTGTTCACCCACGTCGGCAATGGCGACATCCGCATCGAGATCAACCAGCACTACGCGCTGGAGGATGCCGTGCAGGCCCACCGCGACCTCGAGTCGCGCAAGACCACCGGTTCGTCGATCTTCGTCATCTGAGGTGACTCGTCATGCACGTGGAGCAACTGACTTGCAGCATCGGCGCTGAAGTTTCCGGCGTGAATCTGGGCGATGCCGCCCGCGACGATGCACTGTTCGACGAAATGCGCGGCCTGCTGCTCAAGCACAAGGTGCTGTTCCTGCGCGACCAGGACATCAGCCGCGCGGACCATGTGGCCTTCGCTCGCCGCTTCGGCGAGCTGGAGGACCACCCGGTGGCCGGCAGCGACCCCGAGCATCCGGGCCTGGTACGCATCTACAAGACCCCGGACCTGCCCAACGACCGCTACGAGAACGCCTGGCATACCGACGCCACCTGGCGCGAAGTGCCGCCTATGGGCTGCGTGCTGCGCTGCGTGGAGTGCCCGCCGGTGGGTGGCGACACCATGTGGGCGAACATGGCGCTGGCCTACGAGAACCTGCCGGCCGAGATCAAGAGCAGGATCGCCGAGCTGCGCGCACGCCACAGCATCGAGGCGAGTTTCGGCGCGGCGATGCCGATCGAGAAGCGCCTGGCGCTCAAGGCGATGTACCCGGACGCCGAGCACCCGGTGGTGCGTACCCATCCGGAGACCGGCGAGAAGGTGCTGTTCGTCAACGCCTTCACCACCCACTTCACCAACTACCACACCGCGCAGAACGTGCGCTTCGGCCAGGACGCCAATCCCGGCGCGCTGGACCTGCTGCGCTACCTGGTGAGCCAGGTCTACATCCCCGAGTACCAGGTGCGCTGGCGTTGGAAGAAGAACAGCGTGGCGATCTGGGACAACCGCAGCACCCAGCATTACGCGGTGATGGACTACCCGCCCTGCGTGCGCCGCATGGAGCGCGCCGGAATCATCGGTGACAAGCCGTTCTGACGCTCGAAAAAGAGCCCTACAAGAACAATCTACGGAGACTGACATGCAATTTTTCGACGATTCCCTGCACCCGGAAAACCAGGACAAGGTGGTCATCACCACCGCGCCCTACGGCCCGGAATGGATGCCCGAGGACTTCCCCGAAGACATCCCGGTGACGATGGACGAGCAGGTCCAGAAGGCCGTTGACTGCTACGAAGCCGGGGCCACCGTGCTGCACCTGCACGTGCGCGAGCTGGACGGCAAGGGCTCCAAGCGCCTGTCCAAGTTCAACGAACTGATCGCCGGCGTGCGCGAAGCCGTGCCGGACATGATCATCCAGGTCGGCGGCTCGATCTCCTTCGCCCCGGAAGGCGAAGGCGAGGCGGCCAAGTGGCTGTCCGACGACACCCGCCACATGCTGGCCGAGCTGACTCCGAAGCCGGACCAGGTGACGGTGGCGATCAATACCACCCAGATGAACATCATGGAGCTGCTCTATCCGGAGTACCTCAAGGGGACGTCCCTGGAAGATCCGGCCTACCAGGCGGCCTACAGCGAAATGACCGTGCCGGCCGGCCCGGCCTGGGTCGAGGAGCACCTGAAGCGCCTGCAGGCGGCGAACATCCAGCCGCACTTCCAGCTGACCGGCATGCATGCCCTGGAAACCCTCGAGCGCCTGATGCGCAAGGGCGTCTACAAGGGCCCGCTGAACCTGACCTGGATCGGCATCGGCGGCGGCTTCGACGGTCCCAACCCGTTCAACTTCATGAACTTCGTGCACCGCGCGCCGGACGGCGCCACGGTCACCGCCGAGTCGCTGCTCAAGAACGTCCTGCCGTTCAACATGATGGCGATGGCGATGGGCCTGCACCCGCGTTGCGGCATCGAGGACACCATCATCGGCCAGCACGGCCAGCGCATGAGTTCGGTGGAACAGATCCAGCAGTGCGTCCGCGTCGCCCACGAACTGGGCCGCGAGGTCGCCAGCGGCCAGGAAGCGCGCGCCATCTACAAGATCGGCGTGCAGTACGACAGCGTCGAGGAAACCCTGCGCATGAACGGCATGGCGCCCAACCGCCAGCCGGGCCAGAAGTCCGTCCCGCTGCGCGCGTGACAGGCTCCGTCCCGGGTTCTGCCAGTAACCCGGGACGGTTTTTATCCCAGAAGAACAACAAGTACCTGATTACTCGCCTGGAGAGGTAGCGTCATGGCCATCCACTCCGTCGCCCTGGGCGACATTTCCGCCACCACCCCCAGCGTGCCGCGCCGTTATGCCTGGGTCGTGTTCGCCCTGACCTTCGGCCTGCTGATTTCCGATTACATGTCGCGCCAGGTGCTCAACGCGGTCTTTCCGCTGCTCAAGAGCGAATGGGCCCTGAGCGACGCCAAACTCGGCCTGCTCAGCGGCATCGTCGCCGTCATGGTCGGCCTGCTGACCTTCCCCCTTTCGCTGCTCGCCGACCGCTGGGGCCGGGTGCGCAGCCTGTCGCTGATGGCCATGCTCTGGAGCCTGGCGACCCTGGGTTGTGCCGTGGCGCAAACCTTCCCGCAGATGTTCGCCGCGCGCTTCTTCGTCGGCGTCGGCGAGGCGGCCTACGGCAGCGTCGGCATCGCCGTGGTGATCTCGGTATTCCCGGCGCACCTGCGCGCCACCCTGACCGGCGCCTTCATGGCCGGCGGCATGTTCGGTTCGGTGCTGGGCATGGGCCTGGGCGGCGTGCTGGCCGCACACCTGGGCTGGCGCTGGGCGTTCGCCGGCATGGCGCTGTTCGGCCTGTTGCTGGCGCTGCTCTATCCGCTGGTGGTGAGCGAGAAGCGCATCGCCCCGGTGGCCGCCGCCGAGGCGCCGCGCCAGGCCGGCGGGCGCTCGCTGCGCAGCCTGTTCGGCAGCCGTTCGGTGATCGCCGCCTACCTGGGCAGCGGCCTGCAACTGTTCGTCGCCGCCGCCGTGATGGTGTGGATTCCCAGCTACCTGAACCGCTACTACCACCTGGACACCGACAAGGCCGGGCTGATCTCGGCGGTGATCGTGCTGGTCGGCGGCAGCGGCATGGTGCTCTGCGGCATCCTCTGTGATCGCCTGGGCCGCGCCAATCCGCCGCGCAAGATCGTCCTGGCCATCGGCTTCTGCCTGGCCAGTTGCCTGCTGCTGTCGGTGGCCTTCCACCTGCCGCCGGGTGCCGCGCAGCTGAGCCTGCTGGCCCTGGGCATGCTGGTCGCCGCCGGTACTTCCGGGCCGTCCGGCGCCATGGTCGCCAACCTCACTGCACCGGCCGTGCACGGCACCGCCTTCGCCACCCTGACCCTGGCCAACAACCTGCTGGGCCTGGCGCCCGGCCCGCTGCTCACCGGCGTGCTGGCCGACGCCGTGGGACTGGACCGCGCGTTCCAGATCGTCCCGCTGCTGAGCATCTTCGCCGCGCTGGTGTTCATCTACGCCCGGCGCCACTACCACAGCGATATCCGCCGCCTGCGCGGCGAGGAGGAGGGCGCATGATGCCGACGCTGAACCTGGACATGACCTTCGACTTCATCTGCCCCTGGTGCCTGATCGGCAAGCGCAACCTGGACACCGCGCTGCGCCTGCTGGCCCGGCAGCGCCCGGAACTGGACGTGCGGGTGAACTGGCTGGGCCTGCAACTGCTGCCCCAGGTGCCGATGGAGGGCGAACCCTTCGCCGCGTTCTACCAGCGCCGTCTCGGCGGCAAGCGGGCGGTGCGTGCGCGCCAGTTGGAAGTGCGCGACGCCGCGCGGCAGGCCGGCGTGGAGATCGACTTCGAGCGCATCCGCAGCATGCCCAACACCACCTACGCCCACCGCGTGTTCCAGCGCGCCGCCCAGCTGGGCAGCCAGTCGCAGCTGGAACGCCTGCTGGAACTGCTGTTCCGCGCGCACTTCCAGCTCGGCGAGGACATCGGCCAGCGCGACACCCTGCGGCGCCTGCTGCGTGCCTGCGACTACGCCCCTGCCGAGTTCGAGGCGGCGCTGGCCGACGGTGCGCGCGCGTTCATCGGCCGCCGCGTGGGGCTGGTGGACTCCAGCGTGCCGCTGTTCCTGCTCGACGGGCGCGCGTTCGCCCTCGGCGGACAGAGCCCGGAGCAGTTGCTCGTGGCCTTGCTGCGGGCCTTCGATCGGCAGGAGGCGCTGTCGGCATGAGTGGCGCGCTGCACATTCCGCGTGAGCGACTGCCCGCACCGGGCGGACGCTCGCTGATCCACCACAAGAACGGCATCGTCCTGCTGTTCGACGTCGAGGGCTGCGTGTACGCCATCGACGACCGTTGCCCCCACGCCGGGGCCTCGCTGTACAGCGGCCGCCTGGACGGACGCTGGCTGCAGTGCCCGGCGCACGGGCTGAAATTCAATCTGGACACGGGTTGCCCGGCGGGCATCAAGGGTTTCGGCGTGCGCCGCTATCCCATCGAATGGCGCGCCGACGAGTGCTACCTGTTGCTCGACGAAGCAATCGCCGAGGAAGTTTCCGCATGAGCACCGCCGTCATTTCCGCACTCGGCACCCGCAGCCGCACCCTGTTGCCCGGACTGCTGGTCAGTGCGATGGTCGCCGCCGCGGCGACCTTCCTCTCCGAACACTACGGCGCGCCGGTGATGCTGTTCGCGCTGCTGTTGGGCCTGGCGCTGAACTTCCTCGCCAGCGACGGCCAGTGCAAGGCCGGTATCGAGTTCACCGCCCGCGAGATCCTCCGCCTGGGCGTGGCGCTGCTGGGCATCCGCATCACCTTCGGGCAGATCGCGGAGCTGGGCTGGCAGCCGGTGGTGATGGTCGTGGTGCTGGTGACGGTGACCATCCTGGTCTCCATCGCCGTCGCTCGCGCCATGGGCTTCAACTTCCTGTTCGGCCTGCTCACCGGCGGCGCCACGGCCATCTGCGGCGCCTCGGCGGCCCTGGCCCTGGCGGCGGCGCTGCCGGCTCACACGCAGAAGGAGAAGGCCACGCTGTTCACCGTGCTCGGTGTCTCTGCGCTCTCGACCCTGGCGATGATCCTCTACCCGATGATCGTTCACGTCCTGGGCCTGCCGCCGTTGCAGGCGGGCATCTTCCTCGGCGGCACGATCCACGACGTGGCCCAGGTGGTCGGTGCCGGCTACAGCATCTCGCCGGAAGTGGGCGACAGCGCCACGGTGGTCAAGCTGATGCGCGTGGCCATGCTGCTGCCGGTGATCCTCTGCGCGGCGATGATCACCCGCGCCCGGGGCGTCGAGCCGGGCGACAAGCGTCCGCCGCTGCTGCCCTGGTTCGCGGTGGGCTTCGTGCTGCTGGCGGCGGTCAATAGCACCGGCGTCCTCGCGCCGGTGGTGCAGCAGGCGGGCAGCAAGCTGTCGCAATGGTGCCTGGTGATCGCCATCGCGGCATTGGGCATGAAGACCCAATTGCGTGCCCTGGCCACGGTGGGGATCAAGCCGATCCTGCTGATGGTGGGGGAGACGGTGTTCCTGGCGGTGCTGGTGTTGGGGATGTTGCGCCTGGCGGGTTGATCGGTCGGCGCTGGTCGCTGCGCCTTATCGGCACCAACCGCGAGCTATGCCCGCGATGCTTTTTGGCTTTTGGGTTGGGTGTTTCTGCGCTGCTTCGGCGTGTGCTGAGAGATTTTGTTTCGCCCCCTCGGGCGAGTCACTGTAAGCGTCCAGCCAAGTCACCTTCCGAACTCCAGCATTAAGGGC
>NZ_JBTVPY010000048.1:0-1407 GCF_054720805.1 Pseudomonas sp. MT3 | reverse complement strand
GGTCGATTCTGTTGAAAAAGGCAGTTCTGCGGCAGCCACTCAGCCAAGTGCACCTGCTTTCGAAGTGGCTGCAAGCCACTTCAAGTTGTCTTTCGGCGTTTTACTGAGCGTCCCGGCTCAGGTTTGAAGGTTAATTCGAGGGTTTCTGCTCGCAGCAGGCGGACCTATCCCGTGAGCGGTGGCCCGTGAGGCATGAGCTTGGCCATGCGTCGCAGGTTCTGCACGGTCGCCGCCAAGGTGAATTCATCAGTGGCACCGGTCAGGCCACGCAGTCGTAGACGGTCGAGTCTCATGATCCGTTTGAGGTGAGCGAAGAGCATCTCCACCTTCTTTCGTTCGCAGCGAGAGACGAGATATTCCGGTGTCTTGGCGATGCGTCGCGCCACGTCGCGAGCCGCTTCATGGATGCTGCGGACGATCTTTCGGATCGGCGTATTGGGACAGCACTTCGCTTTCAGTGGGCAGGTGGTGCAGTCGGCTTGGCTGGAGCGGTAGATGATGGTGTTGGCCTTGGTCACCCGCGATCTTTGCTGAGTGAAGGCCCGCCATTCACTGCGTAGCGGTTTGCCGGCTGGGCAGCGGTATTCATTGGCCTCCTGATGCCAGTGAAAGTCATTGCTGGAAAGGCTGTCGTCCTTGCGCTCGGTCTTGTCCCACACCGGCACGTGCGGCTCGATGTTCTTCTCTTCGACCATCCAGGCCAGCATCGGAGCCGTGCCATACGCGGTATCGCCGATGAGGCGCTCCGGCGTGAGGTCGAACTGCGCTTCGACACGATCCACCATCGTCCTGGTCGACTCGACTTCGGCAGGCCGATGCGCCGGGGTGGCTTCCACATCCAGGATCACGCCGTGCGCGGTGTCGATCAGGTAGTTGGTGGAGTAGGCAAAGAAGGCCGGGCCACCGGGCGCTGCGGTCCAACGGGCCTGCGGATCGGTGAGCGAAATCTTCTTGGGAAGGGCTTCTGCCAGCGCCTCCTCATTGAGGGCTTCGAGGTATTCGCGCACGGCGCGAGTGCTGAGCGCCGGATCGCGCCAGTCGACCTCATCTCCCGCCACCCCACGTTGCCGGCTGGCATCCGCCTTGATGATGCTGGCGTCGACGGCGAACCCTTCACCCTTGACCAGGCCGGCCGCCATGCAGCGCCGCAGCACCTCATTGAACAACCAGCGGAACAGATCGCTGTCACGGAAACGGCCGTGGCGATTCTTCGAGAAGGTCGAGTGATTGGGAACCTCATCCTCCAGGCCCAGCCGGCAGAACCAGCGATAGCCCAGGTTTAGGTGCACCTCTTCGCACAATCGCCGCTCGGAACGGATGCCATAGCAGTAGCCGACGACCAGCATGCGCACCATCAATTCGGGATCGATCGAGGGGCGCCCGATGGGGCTGTAGAAATCCGCCAGG